>JBDHHA010000018.1:0-76382 GCA_039589615.1 Gemmatimonadota bacterium | reverse complement strand
ATGTGGATGGACCGAGCCGTCGACGTCCACGATCCCTTCTATGGTTCCGAACCCCTTAGCGCTCCCATCTTCGATCGGCTCCGGGCGGCGCCGGGCTTTGCCGACATCGCCCGGCGAGTCCATCTCGACCCCGCGCGCCTCGACGGAGGCGGCAGAACCCCCTGACACCATGCACACCACGCAATCCGTGCGAGCAGCACTCGCGCGACACCCCACGGTCGTCCTTGCCCACCTCCCGATTCGTGAAACGAGACGACCAGACGGGGTTGGCCTTTGGCGGCAACAAGGCCCGCAAGCTGAACTACATCATGGCCGATGTCGTACAGCAGGGAGCCGATTGCATCGTCACGTGGGCCGGCGTGCAGTCCAACTGGTGCCGCCAGGTGGCCGCGGCCGCGGCACAGCTCGGCCTTCGCACAGTACTGGTGCTGCTCAAGAGCCCCACGTCGCCGGAAGGCGAGGACGGGAATCTGCTCATCGATCACATCTTCGACGCCGACATCCGCGTGATCGACGCCACCACGGTGGGAAACATGCTGGAGTTGGAGGGCGTGCGACTCGCGGTGGACCCCGTGGTCGAGGATTTGCGATCGCAGGGGTACACGCCGTACGTGGCGCCCATCGGCGGCTCGCTGGTTGAGGGATCCATGCAGGGACCGTGGGGTGCCTTGGGGTATGTGGAAGGGTTCGTGGAGATCGCAGAACAAGCAGCAGCGCTCGGCGTGCACATCGATTCCGTCGTGCTCCCCACCGGATCGGCTGGCACCCAGGCCGGGTTGCTGGTGGGCGCGAAGCTCCTGTCGCCCGACACACGGATCGTGGGCATCACCGTCGCCGGGGGCCAGGCGATGGTATCGGGATATGTCCGGTCAATCGCCCAACAGACCGGTGATGCGCTGGGGGTCTCCCTCGACATCGCCGACGACGACGTCATAGTGCTCGAGGATTACCTCGGGGAGGGCTACGGCATCTTCAGCGACGACATCGGAAATGCCATTCATCTCTTCGCTCGGACCGAAGGACTGCTCCTCGATCCTGTCTACACCGGCAAGGCGGCGACGGGGATGGTCGACCTGATGGCGAAGAACTACTTCACCGAGGGCGAGACCATCCTCTTCCTCCACACCGGCGGCACGCCGGCGTTGTTTCCGTACCGTGCACCGATTCTCGAGCACCTGGCGCGTTAGCCGAGCGTTGCGTCACCAATCGACGACGATTTCAGTTGACTCACCGGCAGCCCGGCAGCTACCTTGGCGCATACCTTGGACGGCCGTCAGGCCATGGTCCCTTCGAACACTCGATTCAGATGCTCCTTCCAAATGAAGAAATCGGTTCTGACGCTCGCAGCGTTGGTGCTGTCGAGCGTGGCTTTGTCCGGATGTGGAGACGGGGAAGCACATAGGTCAATGACCGCAGTGATTGATCTTCTTCCCGAGCACATCAACGATTGGACGCGAAGCGATTCCACGGACATCTACGATCGCGAAACGATCTTCGACTACATCAACGGCGCCGGCGAAGTGTATCGTTCCTATGCCTTCAGCCAGGTTGTAGTGGTCGTCTACACCAACTCGCAGGACCCCGATATTACCGTCGAGTTATTCGACATGGGTAACCCAGCTGATGCCTATGGTGTGTTCAGTCATGCCCGAGAGCAGGAGGAAACGGGCATCGGCGGCGGCTACGAGCGGAAGGGGCGCGTGCTCTGTTTCTGGCAAGATCGCTACTATGTTTGCGCGGCGTCCGAGGAGCGCACTGCAGGCTCGGATCGAGCACTGATGGATATTTCGCGAGGAGTCTCACAGCACCTACCACCGGCGTCGAACCCTCCCGACTTGGTGCACATGTTGCCGACGGAAGGGCTTGTTGCCTTTAGTGAGAGATTCTTCCATCTCCATCAGTCACTGAACTACCACTATTACCTGGCCCGAGAAAACCTCTTCAACTTGAGCGCCGGGACGGACGCTGTGCTGGCACGGTACCAGCCGGGCAGGACGTCGCTGCTGCTGGTGAGATACGACAGCGAGGCCGATGCCGCCGCGGCGCTGTCCTCATTCAGGCAACGGTACCTGCCCGACTCCGGCGCGTCACAGACCGTAGAGACTGAAAACGGCAAGTTCGTGTCAAATGGGCAGTACCAGCGGTTCGTGGTCGTGGTGCTGGACGCGGATTCGGACACTGCTGCAGGCAACCTACTCCAGGCGACAGTGAACAGACTCACTGCGTCACAAAACTGAGGATTGGCGTCATGACCGATCAGGAGGCAGGTCTCACCCGACGGGATTTCATGAAAGGTGTCGGCGGCGTCGCCCTCGGCATGGCAGCCGGCGTGCCGGCTCCCGCCTTTGGAAGAGCCGCACAAGCCGGCACGTCCAGGGTGGTGCTGATTCGCAACGAGTCTGTCGTCTCGGCTGCCGGAGTCATGAACGGCCAGTTGGTCCAGCAGATGCTGGATGAGGCAATGGTGGCCCTGTTTGGCAGGAGCGAGCCGTCGGACTGCTGGAGGCAGATCATTCGGCCGGATGACGTTGTTGGCATCAAAAGCAACGAATGGAGATTTCTCCCCACACCGCCGGAAGTCGAACAGGCGATCCGTACACGGGTACTCCAAACCGGCGTGCCCGAGCACAACGTGGCGATCGCAGATCAGCGCGTACTTCAGAATGACACCTTCCGCAGGTCAACCGCTCTGATCAACACGCGACCGATGCGGACACACGCTTGGTCCGGTGTCGGGAGTCTCATCAAGAACTATGTCATGTTCGTGCCGCACCCGGAGGAGTACCATCCCGATGCATGCGCAGACCTGGCGACGCTGTGGAGTCTTCCGATCACAAGGGGCAAGACCAGGCTGAATATCCTGGTGATGCTCACTCCTCAGTTCCACAATGTCGGCCCGCACCATTTCGACCGCAGTTATGTTTGGCCCTATGGCGGGTTGATTGTCAGCACCGATCCGGTGGCTGCGGACAGCATCGGACTTCGTATCATCCAACAGAAGCGACGGCTAGTGTTCGGCGAGGACCGTCCACTACAACCCACCGCCCACCACATAGCGCTGGCTGACCGGGTGCACCATCTCGGCAATAGCGACATGAGCAGGATCGAACTCGTGCGGATCGGATGGAACGACGATAGCCTTATTTGAGGAAAGACGTCGGGGCTGACGTTGTTGACTGTTACGTGCGCTGTCGCTCCAGCAGGATCTGGTTCGTTTCAGAACGCGATTCCCCAACTGACGTGATGTAGACGGCCTTCCGGTCGTGCACCGGACAGGCATACTCGCAGGCTCCGCAGCCGGTACAGAGTGCAGGGTCGACATGCGGGCGTTGGACCGTGACCTCGTTGCCCTGCCTGTCGACGACGATTTCCTCCCGCAGGAATATGGCCTTCGGCGATGTCGGGCACCATTCCTCACAGACAATGCATGGCGTAGCCATCGCCCAAGGGAGACAGCGACCACGATCAAAGAAGGCCGTCCCGATCCGGTTTGGCGGCGTGTCTTCGTCACCAACCTTCTCCCTGAACGTCAACTCACCTATTGCACCGGTGGGACAGACCTGCCCGCAGAGTGTGCACGTCGGTTCGCAGTAGCCGATCTTGGCAATGAGATATGGTGTCCACAAACCTTCCAATCCGGACTCCAGTAAAGTCGGATGCAGGGCGTTGTTGGGACACACCCGCATACACTGTCCGCAGCGGATACAGCGACCGAGGAAATCCTCCTCGGGCAGCGAGCCGGGTGGACGCACCAGGTAAGGGGAGCGTTTCACCTCAAAGGCATCTCCCGAGCGGAAAAGCGGCACCATGGCTGCGCCGCCGACCAAGGATGCCAGCACTTTGCGCCGTGTTACGTCCACCTTGGGTGTGCCGGCTGGATTCGTTTCGGAAACGGCTTGATTTGGGAAGAATCTGAATTTGAGTGCTCCCTGCGGGCAGGCTGCTTGACAGTTGAGACACAAATGACATTCAGCCTGGCGCCAGCGACTACCCACGTCGGGATTATCAGCACCCTGGCATGACAGCAGACACCGGTTGCAGCTGTCGCATACCTTGTCGTCCTTCGCGAGACCGAATATGGCAAACCGTGAAAAGACCCCCAGCAGCGCACCGAGAGGGCATATCCCACGACACCAAAAACGGGTGAACACGCGGTTCAGCAGCAGGATCGTTGCGAAGAAGATGCCGATGAACGCCACGCCGTGAAAATGCGCCTGCCGAAACGGGAGCAGTGTTGCGGCGAGCAGGTCATAGAATCCTTCGGTAGCCCGAGCAAGCGGATCGATTCCCGTGTCTCGTGCCCAGGAGGTTAACCCCAGTGCCGCTGAATGCAGGCTCGGCAACAGTGCGGTCCCGATAGAACGAGCCAACAACGACAGTGGGTCCAGCAGTCCGGCCTGGAGACTGCCCAGGAGTGCCGTGCCCAGACAGAAGAAAAGAACGTAGTACTTGATTTGTTGATATCCGTGGTACCGGTTGGAAGCGAGCAGCCGCTTACCGCGACGCGCTTTGCGCTCCGATTTGAATCCCGACATCCAGTGATTCAGGCTACCCAGCGGGCAGACCCAGCCACAGAAGAAACGGCCGACAAAGATGGTCGGTATCAGAATCACCAGCGACCACAGCAGCCCCTTGTACAGTGTACCACTGGTCAGCAGTGTCATCAGGGCCGCGAGTGGATCGAACTCGAGCGCGATCGAGACCGGATAGGGTAGCTCGATCTCCGATGCTTCAGTTGGGGTGAAGTCGACCTCAAAGGTCGTCTTGAGAATCAGCCAAAAGAAGATGAGAAAGAAGACTACTTGAGAGGTGCGGCGCAGATTCCTGATGGTCTGGATAGTCATGCGGTGGAAACGCCCATCATGCGATCTCTCTGTATCCGGCGGCGCGGTAGTCGAGCGACCCCAGCCCTGCCTCGGCGGCCAACGCGACGTGGCCGACCTGGCGTCCCGTGAGGCCCAAGAACTCCACCGCCCTGGAGTCAGCGGCCACCTGGTCGGTGGAGCACATAACCGTGTTCTCTATCGAGACGTCATCGAGCGAGCCGCCCTGGGGCCCAC
This sequence comes from Gemmatimonadota bacterium, assembly GCA_039589615.1. Taxonomy (GTDB): domain Bacteria; phylum Gemmatimonadota; class Gemmatimonadetes; order Gemmatimonadales; family GWC2-71-9; genus B3T1B10. The sequence continues at coordinate 71,322 of JBDHHA010000018.1, read as the reverse complement.
CTCGGAAGAGCACCCTTGTAGCGTCCACGACGGTCAGTGTCGGCCGGACAAAGGCGGCCAAGTCGACTATGGACTGGTCTATCTCTTGATGAAGCCTGTTACGACGTCCGCCGAGTATTCCGTACAGATTCTTCATCCCCACAGTACAGCGGGTCAATGAGTGTTGTTTGACGACGGGTATGTTGATCAGACGGTCTGCATCGAGGAAGTGCCTCAGCACCAACCACCTCGTCAGCACCGTACCCCCGAGGTCGACTTCCACGAAGTCTTCTGCACTCGGCAACACGACCCTTGCTCCGGCGGCTTCACCGGCTTCCCTGATGCCGGAGCGAATGAAACTGCGCCGGGGATCGTTGCAGCTCACATCGGCCACGGTCACCCGGGAAGCACCCGCAGCAAGACAGAGCCGCACCGTCTCGCTGACGAGGGCAGGATGGGTATTCGCTCCCTGTGCGGGCGTGCGGTCCCATCCGACATTCGGCTTCACTACAACCGTTTCACCCGTGTGGACGAACCGCGCCATTCCACCGACACCATCAAGGGCAGCGTTCAGCGCCGTCACGGGATCGGTGTTGGTCGCTGAAGTCAGTATCGGCAGCGCGGGATCGGGGGGCACCTCGAAACTCGCGGTCTTGGCGAACACAGTTCGCCGCCGCGTCGTCTCGCGGTTATGGAACACCAACCCAACGGAGCCGCTCGCCGCCGCCAACGCCAGCGCCGGGCCGGTTCTTTTCAGAAAATCTCTGCGTTCCATTTCCTCGATGCCGGTCTGCGGATTTCGCTGAGTATACAGCCGCACGTGAAGGCTCTGCCAACCAGACATGAAAGCTTCTTCAGCCACGTGCGGAAGCACGACTTCACACAGCATTCAACGTTAGTTTGGTCGGAACTTCACGGCGCAGTAGCTCATGGCAGATGTTGATTCGGAGCAGCCGATGGATCCCAAAGACCGCGTCAGCCGGCGCGGCTTCCTGAAATCGACCGGTATGGCCGTCGTGGGCGGCGGCATGGCGTCAGGCCAGTCAGGCCGCCGCTCTCAGGTCGGGCGGCAAGACACCGCCGTGCAAATCCGCGGATACCGCACCCTCGGACGTACCGGCTTCCAAGTTTCCGACATCGGCTTCGGCGCCGGCTTCTTCACGAATCCCAATGTGTTGCAGGTCGCCCTCGACATGGGCGTCAACTACATCGATACCGGCGAACACTACGTCAACGGACAGTCGGAACGCGCAGTCGGTCTTGCATTGAAGGACAGAGATCGCAAGTCCGTCTTCTTGACAACGAAGCTCAACTTGTCCTTTGGCGGCGGGTCGACGCGCGACGATATCCGACGACGATTCCATCAGTGCCTGGAGCGGCTGCAGACTGACTACGTCGACTGTCTCATGATCCACATGACGCCCAGGATCGACCAAGTAACACACGAGGGGTTCCACAGCGCGTATCAGGAGCTGAAAGGCGAAGGGAAGGTCCGGTTCCTCGGCTTGTCGAATCACGGCAAACAACAGTCGTGGTGGGGCCACATCGATGATCCGATGGAGGATGTGATCGGCGCCGCAGCGGAGGATGGGAGGTTCGACGTGGCGTTGTTCGTATACAACTTCCTGCAGCAGGAGCAGGGCGAACGGATCATCGCGAAGTGTAAGGCCGCCGACATGGGCGTCACGCTGATGAAAACCGATCCCATCAGCCTCCATGCGCAGATCAGACAATCCCTCGAGCAAGCGCGCGAGCGGAACCGGCCCATCCCCGAGGCGCGACGACGACAAGCACAGGATTATGAGGCCTTTGTTGCGCGCGCCGAGCAGTTCAAGCGCCAGTATGGCCTGGAGTCCGACACTCAGGCCCGCGCGGCAGCAATCAAGTTCGTGCTGAGCAATCCAGACGTGCACTCGGTCTGTCCGAGCATCAATACGTTCGACGGGCTCGAGACCTTCGTGGCACTGTCGGGCGAAACACTCACCGATCAAGACGGTTCAATGCTCGACAGCTATGGCACGCTCCTGGGCAGGTTCTACTGCCGCCACGCCTGCGGCCTCTGTGAACCCTCCTGTCCAGAGCAAGTGCCCGTCAATACCATCATGCGGTACAACCACTACTTCGAGGCACATGGCAGGGAAAAACACGCCATGCAGCAGTACGCCAACCTGACAGGGGCGACGGCGGATCGCTGTGGCGATTGTTCCGGTTTTTGCGAATCGGCATGTCCATACGACGTTCCGGTTCCGACTCTGTTGGCACGGGCACATCAGAATTTGATGCTGGCATAGGCAGTGTTGTATTCGTTGCCGCGTCATGGCGCAGACCGCGGCTGCGTTGCGACTCACCAGGCCCAATAGGAGCTGCATCATGAGTGAGGATTTCCAGTCCGAGCGTGAGAACGGTAGGATCTCCCGGCGACACTTCGTCACGGTTGGCGGAGCGGCCCTCGCAGGAGGAGCCGCTATGGGTGCCGCCACGGTACCTGCCAGCGCCACCCCGACGAGCAACCTGTTCCCTACTCCACCGCGTCAGGACGCACGCATCCGAGGCTATCGTACGCTGGGCCGTACCGGCTGGCGTGTCTCAGACATCGGTATGGGATCCGTCCCACTAAGGGACGCCGACGTTGTCCGTTACGCGTACGACAAGGGAGTAAACTATTTCGACACTGCGGAGGGGTATGGAAGGGGGGCCGCGGAGCGGGCCATCGGCGACGCCATGCAGCATATGGACCGTGACAAGATCTTTATTGCGACCAAAGGCAGCGTCCGCACCGGGGACAGCGCCGCCGCCATCGTGGAGCGCGTCCGCAACAGCCTCGAACGCCTCAAGACCGACCATGTGGACGCCTACTCCATACACGGCGGATCGTCTATTGAGGCGTTGAACCACGCAGGCTACCACGAAGCAATGGACCAGCTGAAGGCGGAGGGCCGGGTTCGGTTCACGGGTGTCTCGTTCCACGGCCCCGGCAACTCAGAGCGACCCAGCATGGGCGACGTGTTGACCGCAGCCGCCGAAGATGGTCGCTTCGACATCATTCTGCTGGTCTACAACTTCTTGAATCATGAAGAGTCGGACCGGATCATCGCAGCCTGCAAGGCCAACAACGTAGGAACGACGGCGATGAAGACTGCACCGGGCGTGCTAGGGTTCGAGCCGTTGGATCCCGACAACCTCACCGAACAACAGGAGCGCTATGTCGAGCGGTTCACCAGCCGGGGGCAAAGCCGCGAAGCGGCGCTGCAGCGGCTCGAGGCCCAGGCGCAGCGGCAAAGAGATTTGTACGACCGCACCAGGCCGTTCGTCGAGCAATACGGACTGCAGACCGAGGAGCAGCTCCGGCTCGGCAGCATCCACTGGGTCATTCAGAATCCCGACATGCACACAGCCTGTATCGCGTTCACCAATTTTGACCTGGTGGATAAGGTCGTTCCGCTCTCAGGCACCCAACTGGGATCGGCAGAATTGCGGATGTTGGAGGAGTGCAAGCTGGCACTGAACGATCAGTATTGTCGTCACGGATGCGTGGAGTGCGGCGGCAGCTGCCCTCACGACGTGCCGGTGAGCACCATCATGCGCTACGCATACTACTATGAGGGACAGGGGCGCCAGAAGGCGGCCATGACTATGTACGCCGACTTGAACGGTGCAGATGCGTCCGCTTGTGGCGCTTGCGAGGGAAACTGCAACGGTGCATGTCCGTACGGAATCGACATACTACCCAACATGCTCCAAGTGCACGACCTGCTAACACTGGCTTGAACAAGAACAGGAACTGAAGAGGTGAGAGCGCGCAACATGAAACGGATATTGTCCCTTGCGGTCCTGGCCGCAGCAGTCTCGTTCCTGGCATGCTCCGGTCAGAAACCAGACTTTCCAGAGATTGCCGGTTGGACGCAAGCCGGTGAGGTACTGACTTATGAGGCCGATAACCTCTGGGAGTACATCAATGGCGCCGCGGAACTATTCGTAGAGTATGACGTGCAGACCTGCCGTACCGCCGACTTTGCGGCGGACGATGTAACGGTAACAATAGATCTCTATGACATGGGCACTCCGCTCAATGCCTTCGGCGTGTTCACTCGCGAGAGCCCGGGAAGAATGGCACCGTCCCCGCAGGCGACGGCGACGGTGGTTTCACCCCCGTACCAGGCGTTGTTGTTGAAGGGCAGCACCTACGTCAAGGTGAACGCAGTGGAAGGAGAGCTGACCGACACAATGGGAGCTGAATTGCTCGAGGCCGTAGCTGCATCGTTGTCCGGTCAGACAGAATACCCGGAGGAACTGGCATTGCTGCCCGAGAGCGGAAAGATCGCCGGCAGCGAGGGATATCAGCGTCAAGGTTTCCTCGGGCTTACGGAGCTAACGGATTGTCTCTACGCTGAGTACGCCGGCGACGGCGACCAGACCTGGCTGGGATTCGTCGTACTCCCGTCTGCATCCGTGTGGGATGCACTGGCCGGCGAATGGGAGCCCGTCGAGCATGGGGCGCTCACGGTTCTGCACAGGGAGATTCCCTACCGTGGCCTGGTCGGAGTTGTGCAAACGGAGCAAGGGGTCGTGGGTGTCTCTGGAGCGGCCGACCAAGCAGAGTTACTAGACCGCTTGGATAGCTTTGTCACGCGTTTCAGGGATGGCGAAGCACGGTAGTAACGCCTAACTCGCCAGGGCCTCGGCAAACTGCCCCACCGACGCGAACCGATCCACCGGCAATTTGGCCAGCGCCTTCCGTACTACTCGCTCGATCCTCTTGGGCACCGACGGCTGCACCACGCGGAGCGACGGCGGCCGTTCGTTCACGTGCCCGTTGAGAATCGTCCGCACACAGTGTCCCGAAAACGGGGGCTCACCGGCGATCATTTCGTACAACACACACGCGAGGCTGTAGGCGTCGCTCCGGCCGTCCACGTCGGCCTTCCCTCCCGCCTGCTCGGGGCTCATGTAGTGGGGGGTACCGGGCGAGAACCCGACCGGCGTCAGCCGCGAGCTACGCGCCGCGTGCAGCGCCAAAGCGATCCCGAAGTCGGCCACCAGCACTTCACCACGGTGCAACAAGATGTTCTCGGGCTTGATGTCCCGATGGACGACGCTCTGCTCGTGGGCGTAGGCCAGCGCCTTGGCGACGGTCACGGCAATCTCAAGGGCCTCCCGGATGGGGAGGCGCCCTTCCCTAATCAATTTGCGTCGCAGCGACTCTCCCCGGACGAAGGGCATCACGTAGTACGGATAGCCGTCCGCCACGCCCGAATCGAACAGCGGGAGGATGTGAGGATGGTGCAGGTTTGCGGTGATACGGATCTCGTTGAGGAACCGCTGCGGGCCGATCGCCGCCGCCAATTCGCACCGCAAGGCTTTCACGGCGACTTGACGGCCGTGCTTGAGATCTCGCGCCAGGAAGACCGTCGCCATCCCGCCGCTGCCAATCTCTCTCTCGATCTGGTAGCGGTCCGTCAGGGTGGCTTTGAGCAAGTCGAATAGATCCTGCACGGCGGTCGACCTCATTGGAATTCTCCTGGGCCTTCATCTCCCAGATGCATGGTATGGGGAGGCCGTCAACCAGACGTCAGCCCGACCGGACCACCGAGGGCCGACGCCACGCAAAACGGGCAGGCCCTCCCAGGCCTGCCCGTTCCTTTCCCCTCACGGGAGCGACGTCCTACATCACGACCCGCCGCCAATCCGTGAGAATCTTCGGCGCATCCTGGAGCAGCCGGTTCAGGTCGGCGATGACGCCGTCCACGATGACCGAGAGCTCCTGCGCCCGCTCCTGAGCCGCGACCTCGACCTCGCTCAACACCTGGAGCTGGCCTTCCGTGGGGCGAGCCTGCGGCCCCTGGATCTGGCGGGCGACGGTGCGGACCTGCTCGATGATCCGGGGCCAATCGCGATACCCCATGCTCCCGGCGGGCCGCCGCACCTCGGCCTCCAGCGTGGTGAGCCGCTCCTGCGCCTCACCCGCCGTGGATCGGATCTCAGCCTCGTTCGTGAGATCCTTCCCACCGATCGACTCGAGCAGTCCGTCGATCTGACCGTTGAGATCGACCATCGTCCCGACCATGGCGTTGAGCTGGCTCTGGAGATCCCGGGCCCGCATCGCGGCGGCGAAGCGCTCCTCGTAGTCCGCCTGTGACGCCGCCACGTTGGGATCGCCACGCAACCGGAACTGGGTGGACACCTCCTGACCGGCGGCCATCACCGTGGCCGTGTAGGTGCCCGGCACCGCCGGGGGACCCTGCCCCCCACCGAAGCGGCCGAAGAACCCGCCCCCACCCTGCTGTTGTCCCGGGATGGGATCGGCGGCCGTCCAGGTAAAGTCCCACACCGCCCGGTTGATCCCGGGGCCGGCGTTCCGATCCTGGAATTCCCGCACCAGCGTTCCGGCCGCGTCGGTGATACGAACGGTCACGCCGCCTCGTTCGAGCTGTGCCGCCGCGCCGTCCGAGAGATAGTAATTGACCCACGCACCCTCTTGCGGGTTCTGTCCCATGTACAGGCTCTGCCCGCGGCTGCTGCCCCGCCCCCACATCTCCCAATCGGTCTGTGTCCGCATGTCGAAGATCGCGACGTCCTCCTCCACCGCCTCGGCGAGCTGCACCAACGGCTGGATGTCGTCGAGAATCCACGCGCCGCGGCCGTGGGTGCCGATGACGAGATCGTTGTACTGCGGCTGAACACGAATGCCCCGCACCGACACCCGGGGGATGTTCAGCCGAAGGTCGATCCAAGTCTCGCCCCGATCCCACGACGCCTGGATCCCCCGCTCCATCCCCACGAACAACAGGTTGGGGTTGTCGGGATGTTGCCGGATGACCTTGGCGTAGTCGTCCTGCGGCAGGCCTTCCGAGAGATCGCGCCACGACCGGCCGTAATCCCGCGTCTCCCACACGTGGGGGGTGAAGTCGTCCATCCGGTGATTGTCCACCACCAGGAACGCCGTACCCTGCTCGGTGTGCGACGCCTCGATGTTGTTGATCCACGGCTCGTCGGGGAGGTCCCGGATCCGATCCCGCACGTTGGTCCACGTCGCCCCGTCGTCGCGGCTCACCTGGACGTTGCCGTCATCCGTCCCGACCCACAGCACACCCCGCTCCACCGGCGACTCGGCAACGGTGTAGATCGTCGTGTGGAACTCCGCTGCGGTGTTGTCGTTGTAGATCTCCCCGCCCGAATCCCGCTGCTTCTCCGGATCGTTGGTCGAGAGATCGGGACTGATGATGTCCCAGCTGAATCCGAAGTCGTTGCTCCGGAACAGCACGTTGCCGCCCCAGTACACCACTCCCGGATCGTGGGGTGAGATGTAGATGGGAGCGTCCCAGTTGAAGCGGTACTTCACCTGTGCCATCGACTGGCCCTGCGACCCCACCAACCAGGGATACGGCTCGATGGTCCGCACCTGGCCGGACTTGGTGTCCGTGATTCGGAAGTACCCACCCTGGGCATTGGAGTAGACCAGGTTGGGCTGGCCCGGGACTGGCACGGTGTAGAACCCGTCGCCGCCGCTCACCGTGTACCAATAGCCCGGATCGATACCCGAGTTGTCGTTGACGCGGGACGGGCCGCACCAATTGCCGTTGTCTTGCAGGCCGCCGCACACCCAATACGGGTCCCGGTCGTCGACGAAAACGTGGTAGTACTGGGCCAGGCTGAAATTCCGGAAGATGTGGAAGTTCGCGCCGCCGTCGTAACTCACCTGCATCCCGCCGTCACTCCCCGACAGCACGCGCTCACTGTCCCATGGGTCGATCCAAAACGACTGGTGGTCTCCGTGTACGCCGCGCCCGATGCGCTGGGCGGTCCTGCCCCCGTCGGTGGACTTGGAGAGGCCGCCCGACAGCGTGAACAGCGTGTTGTGGTCACTGGGATCCACAACCACGTCGGAGTAATAGAACGGCCGGAAGTTCAAGTTCTTGTCGGCGCTGATCATGCTCCAGGTCTCGCCGTAGTCTTCCGAACGGAACAGCGTACCGGCAGTGGGATACTCCGTGATCAGATACACGATGTTGGGGCGCGACTGCGCCACGCTCAAACCGATGCGCGCCATGGGCTCGTCGGGCGTCGTGGTGATCTTCTTCCACGAGTCCCCCCCGTCCCGGGACACATACACCGCCGTCTCCCTGCCGCCGTCGTCGAACCGCCACGGCCGACGCCGGAAGGTCCACATGCCGGCATAGACATTCCGCGGGTTGGAGAGATCGATGTCCATGTCGGAGCAGCCCGTGTCCTCGTCGATATAGAGGACCTTGGTCCAGTTCTGTCCCCCGTCCGTCGTCTTGAAGACGCCCCGCTCCGCGTTGGCCCCCCACTCGTGACCCATGGCACAGACCAGCGCCACGTCCGGATCTCGGGGGTCCACCACGATCCGATGGATGCGCTCGGTGTCCCGGAGACCCAGATGCGTCCATGAGTTGCCGCCGTCGGTGGAGCGCCACACGCCCAAGCCGTAGGAGACCGAGTTCCGGGGGTCGCCTTCTCCCGAGCCCAGCCAGATGACATTCTGGTCCGAGGGGGCCACGGCCAGGGCGCCCACCGAGTAGGATTCCTCGTTCTGCCACTGGCCCTCGAACGTGACGCCGCCGTTGGTGGTCTTCCAGACGCCGCCGTCGGCGCCGCCCACCCAGAAGGTCCTGGGGTCGCCGGGGACGCCCACGATGGCCGAGACCCGGCCACCCATGTTCACGGGACCGATGTCCCGCCACTCGAGGGTGGAAATCGCCTTGGCTATCGCCTCGGCGTCCTGGGCCGCAACGGGGGCGGTCCAGAGCAGCGGCATGGCCAGTAACGCCAGGAACGGACGAGCAAAGCTTCGAAGCATCTCTCCTCCTATGAAGAACCTGAAAGCGGTGCGTCTGGGGACGGCGCACCGCACTCTCTCGTCTTGAATGCGCTCAGCAGAGGGAAAATGTTGGCCGGGTTACGGATTGGCCAGGTGGCAGGGCCCCGCGTCATGGGCTCGCCAGCGGGGGGCTCTCGCTTCCCTGCTCCGCCTGGGGCAACAGCAATCCCTCCAGAAAGAACGCCGACAGCTCCGCCCGCCCGTCCAGCCCCGACTTGCGATAGACGGCTACCGCGTGCTGGCGCACGGTGCGCTCGCTCCGGCCGCTCCACCTGGCGATGGTCTTGTGACTCAGTCCCTTGAGGATGGCCAACGCCGTCTCCCGCTCGGTGCGGGTGAGCTGCCATTCACCCAACTGCCGGTCGATGGCGGCCCCCAAGCCCTCCAGTGCCTGCCGGGCGCTCTCCCGCCACGCGTCCCGCTCGGCCTGGCGCTCCTCGAGCGCCCCCTCCAGAACCTCCACCGAGCGCATCGACCGGTACCAGCCGCGCCCCAAGTACAGCGCCGACCCCAGGCTCAGCCCCACGAGAATCACCTCGAACACCACGTGGACCGAGAGCCACTGGTCGGGCCCGTCGAGGATGATGTCCACCACCCCGCCGATGACCACGGCGGTGAAGATCAGCGTGAGTATCAGATTGAGCTGGACCTGCTCCTCGCCTCGTGTCATGGAGACTCCGTCATGTGCCGGATATGCGCCGAGGACCGCCCCGATCGGGGACATGGCACACTTGCCGGATGGTGTACCAATCCGCGTTTCCCAAGCTTACGTCCGGACCCAAACCCGAGGAACCCGATGATTCCCAATCCGCTCCATCCGGCCCTGGTGCACTTCCCTATCGTGCTGGCCCTCCTCCTCCCTCTCGTCATGGCGGCCGCCTTCGTCGCCGTGAAGCGGGGGGTGTCACCTCAGGCGGCCTGGGTGGCGCCCATTGCCCTGGCCTTTCTGTTGCTGGCGTCCACCTGGTTCGCGGTGGAAGCCGGAGAACGCGAGGAAGACGTCGTGGAGGACGTGGTGGCACACGAGACCCTGGAGGATCACGAGGAGGCCGGCAAGCGGTTCCTCGTGTTGAGCCTCGTGTCCGTCTTGGTGATCGCCGGCGGCGCCGCGCCGAAACGTACGGGTCAAATCGGCCGGGGCGCCGGGGCGGTCATGTCCCTCGTCCTCGTTGTGGCCGTGTTCGGCGTGGGGCGGAGTGGTGGCGAACTCGTCTACACCCACGGTGCGGCGCAAGCATATGCCTCGGCACCAATCACGGAGGGACTACGCGACGTAGAGGATCCGGATCACGATGACGAAGCGGACGAGCGGCACTGAGCCTCGTCGACGCCACGATCGTGCTTGAGATCCTGGGCGACGTAGACGGTGGTCATACCGCCCTGGCCCAATTCTCCCTCGATGGCGTAGCGATCGGCGAGGGCTGCGGTCAGCCGATCATGTGTCTGGGACATGGGGCACAGAAATATGCCCGGAAGGGCCGCAACGCGAGGTCACGGGCAGCGTCAGTCGCCTTCGGGTATCTCGCGGGCCACCGCATAGAGGAGCCCCGTGCCCCGCTCCGGGAACGAGGTCCAGTGCAGGTGCTTGTAGCTCCCGTCCTTGCAGCGATAGCGGTTGCGGAATGAGAGGGTCATGGCCCCGGAGGCGAGCTTGTTCACTTCGGCCAGGGTGTCGGTGCGGTCTTCGGGGTGGATGAAGTCCACGAAGGGCTCACCCAGCAGCTCTTTGGGCGAGTACCCCAGGATGCGCTCGAAGGCCGGGTTGACCCGCTTGAAGAATCCGTCCGTGCCCGCGATGCAGAGCAGGTCCAGGGCATAGTTGAAGAACCGCTCCACGTCGTACAGCGCGTATTCCCCGGTGATGGCGGCCGTCAGACTCACACCACAGGCGTGGCAGTAGTGGGCATCCTGGACAAGACGCATGTGGCAGCGGGGGCACTGTTCCACGATCGAACTCCGTGTTGAGGCCGAGACGCCGGGCGTGTCCCTCAAATCTAAGGCGGACGCATGTGATAATGTGGCGCTGCTCTACATCATCCGGCAAATACCCGACCCGTGGCCCCGGCGTTCCCCGGAGCCGCCCGTCCCCCCGGGGCGCTCTTGCCAGACACTGGATACGAGGCAGATTCGACCCTCATGAGCACCACCAATCTCTTTGTCGAACTGATCGTCATTGGCCTGGGGGCAGCCATCTGGGCCACTTTGTTCACCCTGGCCGCCTTGGGATTGGACCATGAGGCATTGAACCCGATCGTCGAGGAGCCGGTCCTCGTGACCGCGGTGATCCCGATCGTTTACTTGCTCGGCATCGTCACCGACCGGCTCGCCGACGGCTTGGCCCAGATCCTTCGCATGGAGAAGAAGCGTCAGACCGACTATCCGGGGGGAAGCGCCCAGTACCACAAGGATCGTGCACTCGTACTCGCCAAGTCGGAGGCGTTCGGGAAGCTCTACGAGTACAGCCGGAGCCGGCAGCGCATTTGCCGGGGGTGGGCGCTCAACTCCCTCGTGGTTCTCGTGGCGTCTTACGTCTACCTGTGGGGCACACCCGGCACGGGAACGATTCTTCTCGTGCTCACCGTGGCGTTGATCGCCACGTCAGCAGGGTGCTGGCTGTCGTGGGAGAGCATGAGTAATACAGAGTTGAAACGGATCGAGGATCAGGCCGACACGATCCGGGAGCACCTTCCAACGTGAATTGCTGCCACAGGGAGACATAGCCGTGAGCATCAGCGTCGCTTCCAATTCTCTCGTCGAACGGTTCAAGGACATCTACGCCGCCCTGGAGAGGGAGCGACGCTGGTGGAGGAGTACTCTTCCGCTGCGCTACGCCGCGATCGCGGCGCTGCAGTGCGAAGGCCGTCCCGCCGAAGTGGCTCGGGGAATCCGTAGGGTGAACAAGGGACTCAAAGACGCCGCACCGTGGCATTGGTCGGTCAGCCCTCTCATCCAGTTTCCGGTGGGCGCCATTCTCTCCCAGCGCGGCGATACGGCCGCGCAATTCCTCAAGGAACTCGTTCGGGTCAGGGGGATGTTCCGCACCGCGCGGTTACACCGCGCCCTCATGTTCGAACTGTTGGCGGTGTTGATCATGCGATTGCAGGCGCGAGGGAAGCCGATCAGCAAAGAGACCGTCCAGCGTTTCAAGGCCATCTACGAGGAGATGAAGCGCCATCACAAATGGCTCACCGGCCCCGACGATTTTCCCGCCTGCGCCATCCTCACCGGCCAGGAAGGCACACCCCGGGCCATCGGCGAGGGCATCGAGGCCATCTACGGAGAGCTGCGGCACCAAGGGCTTTCGCGGGGCAATCCGCTTCAGACGGCAGCCAACATTATGTACTTGGCGCCCGGCAGCGCACGGGAGGTGGCGGCCCGCGCCGCCGCCTTCAGGGTCGAGTTCAAGAAGCACAAGGTGCGCACGTCCGAGCGCGACTACGACGAGCTGGCGATGCTCTCGATTCTCGGGGAGCGGCCGGCCCCCGTGGCGCGACGGGTCGTGGCCATCCGGAACGACCTGGCCGATATCAGGCCGAAAATCGAGCGGGCGACGACGTTCGGACTGGCCGTGGGGATCGCGTTTCTCGAGTTCGCAGCCGCCTCGACAGAGGCCAAGTCAGTGCCCCACGCGAAGGTGTTGATGGACGTTCAGTCGATGGTGGCGGCGCAACAGGCGGCGCTGATGGCGGCGGGTGCCGCGGCCGCCGCGGCCGCGGCGAGTTCGAGTTGACGTCAGGCAGTTCCCGGCAGCCCCTACCGCAACTCCACCAAGTACCCGGCCTCGTTCACGTCCTGAATTCCAAGGCACCCTCCTGAAACCTCCGATAGGTACGATCCGTACATGTATTAAACGTACCCTTTCCCGAGGGCCCCATGGCCAAGCCGACTGCCCTAGCCATCGAATCCTGGCTGCCCCTAAAGCCCGTCGTCTTCCATATCCTCCTGGCCCTGGCCGAGCAGGAATCTCACGCCTATGGGGTGATCCAGGGAGTCCGGGAGCGGTCCGAAGGCCGTATCCGGCTGGAGACCGGCCCCTTCTACCGCCACCTCCGGAAGCTCATGGACGGAGGGATCGTGGAGGAATCCCCCAAACGTCCTCCAGACGATGACGTGCGTCGCGGGGCCTACTACTGCCTGACCCGGTTCGGCCGGGAGGTGGTGAAGGCCGAGGGCCGGCGCCTGGCCGGATTGGTCTCCCTCACGAAGGAGCTGGGGCTCATGTCGAAGGGACGGACCGCATGACCGGGCGGTCCGACCGGGCGTACCAGTGGATGCTGAAGGCGTACCCGCGGCGGTTCCGCGAGCAGTTTTCCAGCGGGATGCAGTACGCGTTCGCGGCACAGCTACTCGAAGCGCGCCGCGGAGGGATCTGGGCTGTTGCGCTCTTTTGGCTCCGCTCGCTGGCTCACGCGCTCTGGTTCGGATTGGGCGAGCGCCTTTCCAGAGTGAGGACGACGCGCCACCAAGGGCGGCTCGGCAAACCGGCGAACCACCGTCGTCCAAACCGACTGGGAGGCATCGGGCGGGAGGTACGGCACGCCGCACGGCGCCTGCTGCGTAGCCCCGGCCTCACCGTCACGGCCGTTCTGTCGCTGACGCTGGGGATCGGTGCCAACACCGCCATCTTCAGCGTGGTGCACGGGGTGCTCATCGAGCCCCTCCCCTACCCCGACTCAAACCGACTCGTGGGCGTGTGGCACGACGACGTGGACAACGGCAAGTGGGGGCACGCCCGGATCGCCTACCTGTTCTACCGGAACAACAACCGTGCCTTCCAGGACATGGGCATCTTCTACAGCAGCTCGGCGAGCCTCACCGGTGGCGACACTCCGGAAGAGGTCCCGGCCACAGTCGTATCGGCCTCCATGTTCGACGTTCTCGAAGTCAGGCCCGAACTAGGACGGGGGTTCCTGGAGGACGACGAGCGTCCCGGTGCCGAAAGCACCGTGGTGTTGGGCCACCGACTGTGGGTCCGCCGGTATGCTGGCGACGAAGACATCATCGGCCAGACGATCCGCGTCGATGGCTCCGCACACACGGTGATCGGCGTGATGCCCCAGGGGTTCCTGTTCCCGTCGGAGGACACGCAGATCTGGCTGCCCATGGAGATCGATCGAGCGAATCCCGACCGGTCCTACTGGAACTCCATTGCCATCGCCCGCCTTGCGCCCGGGGTGGATGTCGCTACGGCCCAGGCCGACATGCAAGCCCTGGCTGGAAGACTGTACGAGGCCTACCCCGATCCGGAAGCCGCCAAGGCGGGGTTCGCCGAGTTGCACATTTCCGCCATTGTGCACCCCTTCAAGGACGACATCGTGGGCGACGTGTCCGGCGCCCTCTTCATTCTGTTGGGCAGCGTGGGCTGCGTGCTCCTCATCGCCTGCGCCAACGTGGCCAACCTGTTCCTGGCCCACGCCGAGGGACGACAACATGAAGTGGCGGTGCGCACGGCCCTCGGTGCCGACCGGGGCGCCATCGCGCTGTACTTCACGAGTGAGAGCACGATCCTTGCGCTCGCCGGCGGCGCTCTGGGACTCGCCCTGGCACAGGCGACCACGCCGGCCATCCTCGCCCTCGCTCCCGAGCAGATCCCCCGCATGGAGGGCGTGGGCCTCGATGGTCCGGTCCTGCTGTTCACGTTGGCGGTCTCGATCTTGAGCAGTCTCCTATTCGGCCTAATGCCGATGTTCAAGCGCGTGCCCAATCCGGCAGCCGCGATGCAATCGGGAGGATATCGCATGGCAGGTGGCCCCGGACACCGGCAGGCGCGGAACGCTCTGGCGGTGGTGCAACTCACCCTCGCCCTCATGTTGATGGCCGGATCCGGGTTGATGGTGCGGAGTTTTCAGAAGATCCGGAGCATCGAACCGGGGTTCGATGCCGCCGGCGTCCTCACGATGGAGCTGCACCTCTCCGGCGCAGGCGACACCGATCACGCCGAGACCGTCGCCTTCTACCAACGAGTCCTGGAACTCACGCGGGCGCTTCCGGGCGTCGACGCCGCCGGCGCGACGAGCGGGCTCCCCCTCAACGACGACGGCGCCATGCTGGGCCACAGTTTCGAAGACTTTCCCCTCGGTCCCGACGAGTTCGTCCCCAACTACTCCACGCAGTTCCTCGTGCCGGGGTACTTGGAAACCCTCCGCATTCCGCTGGTAAGCGGCCGCACCTTCGATCGCCGGGATCTCGACGGGACGACCCGGGCAGTGATGGTGAGCGCTCCCCTGGCGGAGCGGCTGTGGCCCGACCAGAACCCCATCGGCAAGCGACTCACGCCCAACCGATTCGACGTCACCGGGGTGTGGTACGACATCGTGGGCGTGGTGGGTGCCGTGCGCCAGGCGGGTCTCGAGGAGCCGGCGACGGAGATCATCTACTACCCCTTGATGCCGCTCCATTTTGCGACCGAAGCGGACCCCATCTTCTTCACCTCATTGAGCCTCGCTGTACGGACGAGCGTTCCGCCGAGTTCGTTGATCGGTCCCGTGAGTGCGGCCGTCCGCTCGATAGAAACCGACGTGCCGCTCACCTCCATCCGCACGATGGAGGAGATCGTCACCAGGGCAAGCGCCCGCACGGCGTTCAGCATGGCGCTCCTGGTGATCGCCGCGGGCGTGGCGCTGGCCCTGGGGGTCGTGGGATTGTACGGCGTGATTTCTTACATGGTGAGCAGGCGGACTCGGGAGATCGGGATTCGCATGGCCCTGGGTGCCGATCGAGGGCGTGTGAGCCGGATGGTGTTGCGACAAGGGTTGGGTGTGGCGGTGGTGGGGATCGCCCTGGGATTGGCGGGGGCCGTGGCGGTAACGCGGCTGCTCGGCTCGATGTTGTACGAGGTGAGCGCCACGGATCCGGTCACGCTGGCGGTTGTTTCTGTCCTGCTCCTCGCAGTGGCGATGATCGCCAGTTATGTGCCAGCGCGCCGTGCGGCACGGGTAGATGTGGTTGAGGCGGTGGGGGAGATGTGAAGACGAGCCTCCGCCAACGCCCCTTCCCGCGCACAGTGAAGAAACACTCACTCCCTCGGTGACCACTAGCGCACCTCCATCGACTGGCGCATCGTACCCCCCTCACCCACGTTCTTTCGCCTTCGCCTGGAGGCAACCATGCGTTACTCGTCTTCGACCAGTATCGGTCCGACCTGCACGGGCATCGTCCTGTTGGGCGCCGCGCTGGGATTTGTGTTGACGCCGGTGGGCGTCGCGGCACAAGCCGGCACCTCGTTTCAGGAGGTCACCGCAGTAAAGGCTCCTCCGGTCACTACGCAACAGTTTGGGGATCTTGCGGAAGGACCGTACAACCGCTTGGTGATCCGAGGCGCCATGGTGATTCCCGGTCACGGCGGTCCCCCGGTGGGCCCCTACGACATCGTGATCGAGGGCAATGTCATTACCCAACTGTCATCCTTCAGTCCGGTAGCCGCAGAGCGACGCGGCGCCACCGAGCGGGCTACGGGCGATCGGGTCATTGATGCGACCGGCAAGTACGTGATGCCGGGTCTCATCGATCTCCACGCGCACCTCCGCGGGGACGAGATGCCATTGGAGTACGTCTATTACCTGAAGCTCGCCCACGGCGTGACGACGCTCGGCCCCGCCCCCGACCGCGGTGTCGAGAACGCCATGGAAGAGACGCTGCGCAGCGCGCGGAACGAAGTTCTTGCGCCTCGCATGTTCCCGATCTGGTCCTGGGGACAAGGGGTGGACTACGACCGGGCCTTCGTCAATGATCCGGCCAACGCGGAGACGGTCGCCCGGGCCATGGCGGCGAAGGGCGCCCGGCAGGTGTACCTCAACGGCATCACGTGGAGTCGGGAGCTCTTTGAGGCGGCAGCCCACGCGGTGTGGGACGCCGGTGGGATCACGGGAGTACACATCCCGCCCTCAAACACGGCAATGATCCAAGCGGTGGACGCCGCCCGTTTGGGGGTGACGATGATTCTGCACCACTATGGGTACGCGGAATCGTCCCTCGACCGAACCGTGCAGGACTTCCCTCGGGACTACAACCAAAGCAACGAGAACCATCGTTTCCGCGAGGCGGGCCGCGTGTGGGAGGAGGCCAACAAGAAGCGGCTCCTCGGCGAGGTGGCCGACTCCCTCGTGGCCTACGGCGTTACGCTGCAACCCACTCGCGTGGTATACGAAGCGAATCGCGACATTCTCCGAGCCACCAGCCTTCCTTGGCACGAGAAGTACACGCACCAAGCCCTGATCAACTGGAACCTCCCCAACCCGGCGTACCACGGTTCCTACCACTACGACTGGACCTCCGATGACGAACAGTCTTGGTACTACGCCTTCGATCTTTGGGGGGACCTCATCTACGAGGTCAACAAGCGTGACGGGCGAGTCGCCTACGGCACGGATGACAGTTACATCTGGGCCACGCCGGGGTTCTCCAACGTGCGGGAGTTGCAGCTCATCCGAGAATCCGGCATGCACACCCTCGAGGTCTTGAAGACCGCACACTACAACAGCGCGGAGACACTCCGAGAGGACAGGATCGGCCAGGTGCGCCCTGGATACCTAGCCGACCTGATCATTGTTGACGGGAATCCCGCATACAACTTGCGCTTCCTCTATTCGTTCGGCGCGCTCACGTTGGATGAAAACGGAGAGATGTATCGGACCGCAGGCATCGTCCACACCATCAAGGACGGCGTCGTGATCGAAAACGCCCGTCTCATGGAGGAGGTGGCGCGGATGGTGGCCGAGTCGAAGGTGGGTGTGGGGCCCAACGCGGCGACGGCCCCGTTTGTGGTGAATCGGTGATGCGACGGCGATAGGGAGGGCGATGGTTTCCCGATGGGGACTCAATAGAATACGGGTTCAGAGGTTACAGGGCCAGGCAGTCAGAGCCCCTGCCACGCGGGACCGTGGGCAGGGGCCTTCTCTTGGACGGGTCGCCTCGCTCAGCGTCCCGTCGACCCGAACACCGTCACGGGCTCCACAAACTCCCGCACCAAAACCACCAGATTGGCCGTGGGCTTCCCCTCGTCGAACACCACAGCGGGCGAGATGGTGGGGTCACCTGGGAGACCACCGAACTGCTCGGCCGTGGCGTAGGGCATGTATACGTGGAGATGGGGATAGAACGATCCGACCTTGGTCTCGGCGTCGGAGTACAGAATCTGTCCCGCTGACATCATGTAGGCCATCGCCGGGCGCTGGGGAATGGCGAGCTCCCCGCTCCCAATCCACTCTGCGAGACGTTGCTCGATGTCGTCGGCAGACACACCAGCCAGCCGCAGCTCGACCCGCTGGATTTCCATCTGCAAGATCGTGCGGGATGCTTCCGGATCGTAACAGATGGGCTCGATGGCCAACGGAAGACTCCGGGACACCATACATGTCACGCCGTTGGATCCTCGACGGACTTCCTCGTACTTGTCGTTACGGAGTACCAGGATTGTCGCGTCACTCGAGACGCTTGGCGGCGCCGCACTTTGGGCCAGTGCGATCTCCTCGGCTTCGGACAACACGGGCGGCGTGTCTGTAGATTGGGCGGCGACGGCGGCAGGGAGCAGCAGGGCCGCGGTCACGTGTAGGAAACGTCTCATGGGACCTCCGGTCGTTGAGGATTCGAGTGTTAGACCGGAGCCCATGACCAGAGGTTACTCAGTTCACGGGATCGATCTCCCGAATCTCGAAGGTTCCTCCATAGCGGATGTGCGGTGACGATTGGGCGATTTCCATGGCCTCACCGTAGCTCGCCGCATTGACCACGAAATACCCCGAGACGTCCGATTCCGTGCGTTGGTCGCCCACCCCGGCGCCCGAGATCCACCGCCCCGGCTCGTCCGTGAGCTTGTTGGCGCCGACCAGGCGACCGTCATTCGCCAGTGATGCGGCCCACGCCTGGTACTCCTGCACCAGCGCCTCCCCCTGCACTGCCCCTTGCGGTTCTTCGCCTCGGACCAACAGGAGAAAGGAGGTGTCCGTCGATGGGGCACCCGGCGGCGACCCGCCGCCCCCCACGAGGAAACCGACGGCGCCGCCGATCACGAAGAGTGCCATCGCCGCTGCGGCTTGAAGCGAGGGTGCTGGACGCCGCCGACTTCGCGCCGTCGACAGCCGGCGTCCAAACTCGAATGCCGCTTGGGGTCGTGCTGCGGGGATACGCAACTCGCCCAGCCCGTCCCAGAGCGCTTTCATCTTCTCCGCCTCGGCTCGACACGCTGCACACGCCTGGAGATGTGCCAACAGCGCCTGCTGCTCCCCGTCGTCCAGAGAATCCATCAGGGAGTCGACGATGAGATCGACCGCATTCTCACACTTCATGTTGCCTGCTCCAACTCTGCGAGTTGTTGACGAAGCTCGCGCATGGCTCGGTGCGCCCGCACCTTGATCGCCCCAACCGTGGTTTCGCAGATCTCCGCGATCTCGGCGTAGCTGAGCCCTTCGTACCGGCTCAATACCAGCACGTCCCGCTTGTCGGGAGCCAGTCGGTTGAGGGCGTTCCGAAGGGTGTCGAGGCGGGGATCGGTGTCGTGATCCCCAGGTGTGTCGTGCTCGTGTTCTACCACCATCATTGCAGCTCGCGTCCGGGTTCGAGACTCGGCGCTCAAATGATCGAGGCACACGTTTCTGACGAGACGGTACAGCCACGTCGTGAACGCCGCTCGGCCGCCAAATCCCCTGCTGTATTTGAGGATCCGCAGGAAGGACTCCTGGACCAGGTCGTCGGCGACGGACGAGTCGCCCGTCATGCGGTAGCAGAGGGCGTGGACCCGCTCGTGATGGCGCTCGAACAACGCGCCAAGGGCGTTCAGGTCACCAGCCGCCACGGCGGCCGTCAGCTCATGGTCTGTCTTGCCCGCCAAGCGTTCTCCCCGGTTGGCTCGCACTGATCCTCACCCCTGAGACTCTCGACCCCCACCAGAGGTTACACCAGGGGAGGCCAAAGAGTAGGTGGTACATTCGGCCCCCGCCAATCGTTGTATGGTCAGCAACAGGCTGGATTCAACTAGGAGATCTTCATGAGACGGATAGATGCCATAGCGGCGGCCGCCCTGGCCGTGGCGGTCTTTTCCCCGGCCGAGGCGCAGACCGCCCCCGACACGACCACCGCCGACAGCGATGTCGTGCACCTCACGGGCCGGCACATGATCGGGCTGAGTATGGGCGTCATGGACCACATGGCCAGCATCGTGAGCGTGACGGTCAGCGGCGTGTCGGTGAATTCCCAGGGAGCATTCTGGGTCGGGTACGGTCACTGGTTCGACACCGATTGGGCTCTCCTGGCAGAGACCGGTGTCGTCTCGTCGCAGGTGAGCGTTTCGGGCGCTGGGACCGAGACCGCCGCCCTGTTTCCCATACTGTTCGGCCTGCGATACCAGCCGGAAGATTGGGCGTTGGGCGAGAAGGTCCGGCCCTACATCGGGGGAGCTGCCGGCCCGTATTTCGGATTCCAGACGGTGGCTGGCTGGTCCGTCGACGTCGGCGTCCAGACCGCGATCGGCGGCCGGCTCGGCGCCGGATTCGACGTCATTCCGAACAGGCACATCTCGCTCGGCGCCGTCCTGCGGTACCACGCGGTCACCGACTTCGATCGCGTCATCGGATCGCGTGACAACTACAGCGGATTCGAGTTCTCGTTGCGATTTGGTGTTCTGCTGGGGGCCGGGCGGTAGCCGAAAGCTGAACGAGGTCTCAGGGACCTCGCTGACCGATCTTCTCCGCGGCCGCCCCCGCCGCTTCGGCCACACTGCCGGTTTCGCCGGCGGCCAGCTCGCGGAGGGCTTCGGCGGTGGCTGCCATCCCAATAGTCCCGAGGGCTTCGCAGATCGCGACCCGAACCCGCTCGCTGTGATACGGAGGGCGCTTGTGGAACATGCCCGAGATCCGCTTGCCCTTGCCCTCCTGCCGGAGCGCGTCGAATAGGATTAGCTCGGCACTCGAACCGTCGGGAAAGGATGCGTCGGCCATACCCTTGAGGGACCGACATATCTCCACCAGCACCTCATCGTGCTCATGCTCTGCCTGCGCCACATCCTCCGGCAGCAGGGCACCGGTGAAGAACGCCAGGACCTTGGGACCCCGGCTTTGCAGGCTGCCGAGATACGTCACCGCCGCCTGGCGGGTCGCTGCGTCGACATCGGCCAGCGCGGCGATCAAGCAGTCTTCCGACGATGTTCCCAGAAGCTCGAACACGCGCTTCAAGGCCGCTTGGCGGACGTGGGCGTTCTCGTGTGTGAGAAACGGTTTGATGGGCTCGGCCAGGGCTGGATCGCGCTGGCCGTCGAGGGCCGCCAAGATGTGGTGAATCGCCGACCACTCGGATTCGATGCCCGAGAGCCGCGCCAGGAACGGCACGAGGGCCGGTGTGCCGATCCCCTTCATGGCGGCGAAGGCACTCGTTCGGATCGACAGACTCGTCGTGGCGGCGTAAACCTGCCGTAGCCCCTTGGCGGCCGCCACGCCGCTGACCGTGAGCAGTCCCACGAGAACCTCGCGCTCTTCCTTTTCGAGCGTCTCGTCGCGGAGGGCCTCGAGAAGACGCTCCACGTTGTCGGCTGCAGCCAGGGATTGGCCAAACAAATCGACGAGTCCATGGACTACCTGGGCGGCTTCGCTATCGTGATCGCCCGACTTGATCGCGTCGAGGACCCGCGCTGCCTCCCCGTAGTGGCCGCGGCGCAATAGCTCGGGGAAGACGAACCGCGCCTTCGCCGCAAGGCGCCCGCCGTACTCGCCGGCGGGGAAGCGACCCATGGCCCTGAGGTACTGGTCAATTCTGGCGAGGAAATCCTGCACGATTTGTTGCTGCCTGAGCTTCTGCTGGAGAGCCTCCGGAAACTCCTCGTCGGTGAACACTTCCCGCTTGACCATCGCATCCAGCAACTCGCCGTCGATATCGGCATCCAGCCGGACCAGCTCGTCCAGCATGCCCCGGGCAAGAAGTCGGTGGCGACCCGCAAGCTCTTGGGGCTCGTCTCCTTCCCGCGCCATGAGCGGCTCGAGGTTGGCGAGCACCTGCCGGGTCGTGGCCAAGAGGAGGTCGGGAGGCAACTGGGCGATAATTTCGCGCTCGATCTGTGCCTCTTGCAGCACGACGATGTCCTTGGCGAGCAGGTCGCAGTTCACGAGCAGGTCGGTGAGGTGCTCTGGTGTCCGCACGGGACGGATCACGTCGGCAATGATTTGGATCTTGATCTTGCGGAGCTCCGCTTGCGACGCGTGCTCGTAGAGGGGGAGCATGCTGAGGTCGCGTCCCAAGCGGCTGAGAGCGCGCTCCACGCGCCACGGGAGTCGACGTTCCCGGCCGACGACGTCAGCCTCGAAGAGGGTCGACACGTGGATGATGTGTTGCTCCACAAACGTGTGTGTCACGCGCTCGCGCTCGTCCTCGGCCCGCCCTGCCCGGGGGGGCTCGCTCATCAGGACGACGAAGGCTTCAAACTCCTCCGCCGCGATCCCGGGCCTGAGGGAGAAGCTCAGGAGATGTCGTCTCTCGAAAAACTCCAGGAGCTTGGGGCCGAACAGGTCTGCCATCCCGCGGATCATGACCTTGTCCAGCATCAGTGGGCCCTGGTCGTAACCGTCGATCATCACGGTACGACGCTCGCCGTCCAAGCCGATGAGATAGGTGAGCCCGGTCCGGTCCCCCAGAACGCGGAGGAATTCCTCGTACAGGCCGGCCCGGGACTGCTGTGCTTGGGGATGATCCGGGGCGTAGTACCCGGTGCGCAGCATCGCCTTGGCGAGGTCGAGGGTGAACTCACCGAGGGGACCGGCTTCTTGGAGGGAGGCGTGCGCCTCCGTCACAGGATCCGGTTGTGGTGGTGGTGGTGGGCTCGGCTCGCCAGAGGTCATAGGACCCGTCTATCGGAATCTTGTCGCCACAAAACTACACATGGACGGCGGAGGCTCCTTATGAATTTTTCTTCACAAAACCCCTGGATACCCGCTCTGCTCGAGAAACCCCACAAAATCCGTCGTCCCGAGGATGTCGCGTATTGCCTGGGCCTTGTCGCCCGCCTGCTCGTAGTACGCCTCGACGATCCGCATCCCGATCACATACCCGAGATTCCATGGCTGGGCCGGATCGGCGGGACGCACCCACATCCATTCGCCCGTCTCCGTTCCCAACATCTGGGCGCGGAACCGTTCCCAGAGTTCCGCTTCGTGCTCCACGTAATAGTCGTACTCGCTGCGTTGCTGGTGTCCGCCCAGCGCAAGTCGCACGAGGAACTCGGCGGCACCTTCCCGGACCGAGATGGCGAGCAGGCTTTTTCGGGGACCGTAGATGGCCCGATACGTTTCGAGCCCCTGCGCCATCGCCTGCTGGAAGTGCACGAGCTCGTGGGTGACCAACTGGGCGTGTTCCTGAGGCGCGCGCCGCGTCCCGGCGGATACGAGCAACCCTACCTCCGAATTTGCGGACACGCGCTGGTCCCCAATCACATAGTACGTCGGCGGAAACACCACGGTGGGAATCAGGCGTTGGAGGTCCGCGAACGCCTCGCGTAGGGCGTGCTCCTGCGCGGCAAGCCGCCTCGCCTCGTTGCGCAGCCTCATATGCGCACGCGGATCGCGGCGGATCGCCTCCAAGAGTCGCTCCGCCGTAAGCTCGTAGCGGTCGATGTACTCCACGAGCCCCGGGGTCGCCTGGTCGAGGTACATCGATTGGATCACCGCCGCCGAATCACTCCGGCCGGCCAGGGCACTGAACGCCTGCCAGAAGTTCCCGAGGTCGTCGTACACCACCGCGGCATCGGACGGACGCGTGGCAAGATCCGTCGTGAGTTGGGCTGAGTCGTTGGAGCACGTTGTCACCAGGAACGTCACGGCAACGATCAAGCCGATCGTGGTTCGCCTCATCACATGTGGCAAGACGACTGGTCGGTCGCGAAGTTTCAGCGGTCGCTCCACCGGCACCCCCTTATCGCTCCACGGCATGGGTATTACGTACCGGAAGATACAAGAATCATACAGTCAGGACTGGAGAAAGCTCCCCAGCCGCTCCGCTTCCGATGCTTCCCGCTTTTCCCGACGCTGCAACATGCTTCGCACATGCGCCGTGGACGACACCGCAATCAGCCCGGCCGCCACCACCACGACGGCCCACGCCAGCGGCCTCACGCGCCCGAGCCCTGCACCGGAACCGAGCACCGTGAGTACGCCAACCGCGGTTTCCACAACGGCCAGTGGGGAGACGCCCAAGAGCGACCGGACCCGCGAGCGCAGCTTCAAGCCGCCGGATGCGGCGGCGAGCAGACCTAGAAGAAACAGGAGTATGCCCATCAGGTCCCCGCTTGTGACTGCATAGACTGCGGCTCGCGGTTGAGGGTAGAACACCCGCCTGGTCCACCCTGTAACGGTCTGTCCGTCTTTCTGCGCCGGATGGTACCGGATCGTCTGGGCGAACTCCACGGCCAGGATGTTGAACGACGGGTGGTCCGGTTGTGCTCCTCGTGGCTATTGGGATCCCCCATACTATGGCGGCCAGGCCGGTGTGACGCGAGCCTGTGCGGCAAGGTCGAGGAGTGCCGGGATTAACAGATTCTTAACCTCCCATTCACCCCCATCTCCCCACACTGAACCACCTATATCCAAGGGCCGTCCACATGCCCTACCATCTCTCCAAATCCAGCTTCGTCAAAGGCGAACGGTGCCCCACCTGGCTCTGGTGGACGGTGCGCGAACCCGACGCCCCGGAGTTCGAGCTCGACGCCGCCACTCAGGACCGCATCGACCAGGGCGCCCACGTGGGAAGAACCGCCCAGGAGTACGTGCCCGGCGGCGTGCGCATCGACCGCCCGGCCTGGGACATCGAAGGCCGGATCAAGGACACGCACGAAGCCCTGGAAGCCGGAGCACCGGTGGTGTACGAAGCGGGGTTCGAGGCCGACGACGTCTACGTGGCGGTAGACATTCTGGAGCGTGACGAGGACGGGGTCGATCTCATCGAAGTGAAATCCACGACCAGGGTAAAGGACGAGCACTACCCGGACGCCGCCATTCAGACCCATGTCCTCCGCCGGTGCGGGCTCAATGTGCGCAAGGCGGAGATCATGCACCTCAATGGCGAGTGCCAGCACCCCGACCTCAGCGACCTCTTCGTCCGGGAGGACGTGACCGGCGCGGTGGAGGGACTGACGCCGAACATTCCCAACCGCATCGCCCTCCAGCTCTCGACCATCAACGGTCCGTGTCCCCGGATCCAGATCGGCGAGCAGTGCTTCGACAACAAGGAGTGCCCTTTCAAGGGCCGCTGCTGGCCCAACATGACGGGAGACCACGTGGGCGCGCTGGCCGGCGTGGGGCTCAAGAAGACGTTCGAGCTGATGCAGCGGGGCTATCACTCGATGCACGACCTGCCGCCGGAAGTGACCCTTACCGAGCCGGCGCAGCGGCAGCGCTACAGCTTGAAGCGCGGCGGGATCTTCGTAGGCGAAGGGTTAGGCGAGGCCCTGGAACCGTTCCAAAGCCCCATGGCGTTTCTGGATTTCGAGACAGTGAGCCTCGCCATCCCCGTGTGGAATGGCTGCACGCCGTGGGAACAGGTGCCCGTACAGTTCAGCTGTCATCTAGAGGAAAGGACTGGAGGCCTGGTCCACCAGGCATGGTTGGCCGACGGCCGGGGGGACCCCCGGGAACCACTGGCCCATGCCCTCATCGAAGCCTGCCGGGACGCCCGTGCGGTGGTGGCGTATTACGCGAGCTTCGAGCGCGGGTGCATCGAGCGCCTCGCCGCCGCCCTCCCCCACTTGGCGGATCCCCTCCTGGCCATCAACGACAAGCTGGTCGACCTTCATCCGGTAGTGCGGGACCATGTCTATCACCCTCGCTTCGACGGCAGCTTCAGCCTCAAACCGGTGACTCGAGCGATGCTGCCGGCCCTGGCGTACGACGACCTGGAGGTTCGAGAGGGCATGACCGCGAGCGCGGCGATTGCCGAGATGATGTTCCGGCCGGACAGCATTGCAGACATGTCGCTGGAGGAGTTCCGGAACAACCTGCTGGCCTACTGCAAGCGGGACACGGAGGTCATGGTGCAGTTGCTGGCGCTGTTGCGAGACCTGGTGGGATTGGCTCGGGGCGTTAATCTTCGGGGTGTCCGAGAGACGAACGCGTGAAGGCCGCGATCATCAGATGTACCGCCGCGCCTTTGACATCATCCACTATCAGGTAGAACATTTCGCCTGTGACGTCGCCATCGCGGGCAAGGAGACGACCGACGCCGGTCCCGCCTGGCGGGAGTACAGCAGCGCCGAATGCGCGAGCGTCGTCGACCGGTACAGTCACGCACTCCTGGATCTGGGCATCCAACCGGGTGACGCGGTCGCTCTCATCGCCGCCAACTGTCCGGAGTGGATCTTCCTCGACATCGCCGTGCAGCAGCTCGGCGGGGTCACGGTTCCCATACACGCCACCATCGCCGACGCCGACTTCGCGTTCATCCTTCGAGAGACGAAGGCCAAGCTCTGTTTCGTCAGGGATAGCAGCCTGTACGAGCGTGTCGTCAACCTGCAGCGAGACTTGCCCGCACTGCAGGTGGTGTTCCCTTTTCTGCCAGTGGACGGCGTACGGTCTTGGGGTGAGGTGATCGGGGGGATTGGCGACGTCAACACCGAAGCCATCGGGGCGCGCAAGGCGAACGTGTCGGAGGACGACCTTGCCACGATCATCTACACATCGGGCACCACGGGCACCCCCAAGGGTGCCATGCTTTCCCACCGCAACATCGTCTCCAACGTCGACGCGATCCGACAGACCATTCACCTCGAGCCCCAAGGACGGGCCCTCAGTTTTCTCCCCCTCTCACACAGCTTCGAGCGACTGGTCACGTACAGCCTGCTGGCCTCGGGCGTGGGCATCTTCTACCTCGACGCTCTCGACACTATCGTCGCCGACATGCAAACGGTGCGCCCCGACTACTTCACGGCGGTGCCCCGCCTCCTGGAGAAACAGCACGAGGCACTGGTGGCCCGGGGGGCATCCGGCGGCTGGTTCAAGCGCGCGGTGTTCGCCTGGGCGTTACGGCTGGGCCTGTCGTACGACGAGAGTGCGCCACACACACCGTGGCGTCGCGCCGGCCTGTGGCTGGCACGTCGCACCGTGTTCGACAAGTGGCGCGATGCGGTGGGCGGCAAGGTCCAGATGATCATGAGCGGCGGCGCCGCGCTGCAACCGCGGCTGATTCGGCTCTTCGGTGCGGCGCGGATGGTCGTAGTAGAGGGATACGGCCTCACCGAGACCACCACCTTCGTCACGGTGAACCGCCTGAGTGCAAGTGACCGGCGCGTGGGCACCGTGGGCCCGCCAATCCCCGGCGTGGAGGTGCGCATCGCAGACGACGGCGAGATCCTGGTGCGGGGCCCCAACGTGATGGTGGGCTACTACCAGCGTCCCGACCTCACCGCCGAAGTCATCGACGACAACGGGTGGTTCCACACCGGCGATCTCGGTGCACTGGAGGACGGACGGTTCCTGAAGATCACGGGGAGGAAGAAGGACCTCTTCAAGCTGTCGGGCGGCGAGTACGTGGCGCCCCAGTGGTTGGAGCATCGCTACGTTCAGAGTCCATACATCGAGGACCTCTTGATCGTGGGCGAAGGCCGAAAGTACGTGGCGGCGCTGATCGTTCCGGCGTTCGGCGCCCTGGCGGCGTGGTGCGAGGGGCAGAGTGTACCGCACGATACCCCAGAGGCGATGATCGCCCATCCCGAGGTGAGGGCGCTGTTCACCACGGAGATCGACCGCCTGAGCCGCGACATCCGGAAGGTGGAGCAGGTCAAACAGTTCGCATTGCTGGCGCGGGAGTGGTCCACGGATGCGGGCGAGCTGAGCGTGACGTTGAAGAAGAAGCGGCAGGTGATCCACGAGAAGTTCCGGGACGAGATCGATGGGTGTTACGAGGCGGGCGACTAGTGTCCGTGCTTACTTCTTGATCTCCCGGTCCAGGGTCTTCTCGAGTTTCTCGCCATACGGCGGTTTCAAACCGATGAGGCGGGCGATGTTCACCCGCGCCTGGTGATATACCGCCTTGGCGTGGCTGAACTCCTTGTACCCGTCGATGCCGTGATACCTCCCCATGCCGCTGGCGCCGACACCGCCGAACGGCAGCCCCTCCTGTAGGAAGTGAAACCCCACGTCGTTAACCGTCACACCGCCTGACGTGGTCTCCGTCATCACCCGCTCCTCTTCCCGGTGATCGGTGCCGAAGTAATAGAGCCCCAGAGGTCGGGGATGGGCGTTGATGTAGTCGATGGCCTCGCCCACGTGTCGGTAACCCTTGACGGGCAACACCGGCCCGAAAATCTCCTCCTGCATCAGGTCCATGTCGTCGGTGGGGTCGACGACGATGGACAACGGCATCTTGGCGCCGGTGTCTACTCCGGCGAAGTTCTCGCCGGCGGGGTTCACCATCCGCACCTGTGCTCCAAGCGTTTCTGCGTTTTCGAGAAAGCCCTGGAGTCGCGCGCGATGCTCCTCGCTGATCACCGCGCAATAATCAGGATTGTCCCGCATCGTGGGATACATCTCCACGGTGGCTGCCTCGAGGGCGTCGACGAGTTCCTGCTTCCGGTCTTCCGAGACGAAGATGAAGTCGGGGGCAAGGCAGAGCTGCCCGGCGTTGACCAACTTGGTGATGATCAGACGCTCCGCCGCCTGCTCGATGTCGGCACCCCGTCCCACGATCACCGGGGATTTGCCTCCCATCTCCAGCGTGACCGGCACGAGGTTTTCAGCCGCCGCCTGCATCACGCGACGCCCGACCGCCGTACTCCCCGTGAACAGGAGGTGATCGAAGGGCAACGTGCTGAAGGCCTCGCCCACGTCGGGCCCGCCGGTGAACACGGCCACTTCCGTCTCGTCGTACGCCGCGGCAAAGAGCCGAGCCATCAACTGGGCGGTGGCCGGGGTGAACTCCGAGGGTTTGATCATCACGCGATTGCCCGCCGCGAAGACGCCTGCCAGCGGTCCGAAAGTGAGGGCCACGGGGAGGTTCCAGGGGCTGATGATCCCCACCACCCCTTTGGGCTGGTAACGGATGTGGGCCTTGGCGCCCAGCAGTCCCAGCGGGGAATCCAACTTCCGCTTCTCGGGCTTCATCCAGCGGCGGATGTGCTTCTTCGCGTGCTTCAATGACACGACGGGGGTCATGATGTCCGCCACGCGGGACACGTTCCTCGGCCGATGGCCGAAATCCCGGGCCAGCGCATCCACAAACGCATCCTCGTTGTCCCGCAACAGGGCGATCGCCCGGTCGATCCGGTCGATGCGCGTCGCCGCGGTGACTTCACCCTCGTCGAGGTACGCTTGTTTCTGGCGCTGCAATACGCTCAGCATCGCTGTAGCCACCTCCTTGGTGTCACCCGTGGGCGGTGGAACTCCTCAATTGTTCGGAAGCAAGCTGTTTGACGGCCTGGAGGTCGATCTTGCCCGTCCCCAACACCGGGAGTGCATCCACGCGAACGAAGTTCCCCGGCTTCGGAATGAAGATATTGGGCATCCCGTGCGCCCTGAGGGCGTCGCAGACTTCTGGGATTCGGTCTTCCTCATACACGTGAACCACCGCGAGGCTCTCACCCTTCTTCTTGTCGGGGACAGACGTCACGGCAAACACTTGGGTCTCTTGCTCCATCACCGTGTGCAACATCTCTTCCACTCTGCCGTGGGGCACCATCTCGCCACCAATCTTCGCAAAACGCGCCAGGCGATCCGTGATCGTAATAAACCCCTCGTGGTCCACGCACGCGATGTCGCCGGTGACGTACCAGCCGTCGCGCAACGCTCCGGCGGTACGGGCGTCCCCGTCAAGGTAGCCCCGCATCACGTTGGGGCCCTTGACCAGCAGCATGCCCGGTCTGCCCGCCGGCAGCGGCTCGAACGTGTCCGGGTCCGTCACGCGCGCCTCCATGCCGGGCAACGGTCGGCCCACCGACCCTGCTTTGCTTCCCCCTTTCACAGGCCGGTTCACCGCCACCACCGGCGCGCATTCGGTGCACCCGTACCCCTGAAGGATCGCCTTGCCGAAGTGCTTCTCGAACGCCGCGCCGATGGGGCGTGTGAGCTTCTCGCCGCCCGCCACGACGATTCGGAGGGACGCGAATTGCTCGGGGGGAATCCGCTTGCGGTAGATCTCGAGGAACGTGGGCGTCGCACACATCATGGTGCCCCCGTAACGCTCCACCGTCTTACCCACCGCGGCGGCGTCGAGGGGGTTGGGAATGAGAACTGAAGCCGCGCCGCTGTGGATGCCGGCCCACAACATGAAATTCCCGAAGCTGTGAAAGAACGGGAGGACGTGCACCAGCCGATCCGCGACACCGAACCCCAGAACCTCCTGTGCGGCCTGGGCATTGCTCAGCACGTTGAAATGGGACAGCGGGACACCTTTGGGCTCTCCGGTGCTCCCGCTGCTGAAGATGATCGTCGAATCGGCGTCCACGTCGGCACAGGCGTTGGCGCCCACCGCCCATTGGATGACGCGTATCGGCCCGGCGATCGCCAATCCCAAGCTCAGCATGCGTTCGAGCTTTCCGATCGCGGCCGCCACGTCCTCGAGCCAGACGACCGTCGCATTCTGCGGTAACTCCAGGTTCGCCTGCTCGACGAACCGCCGGCTCGTCACCACCGTGCGGAGTTCCGCCTTGCGTGCCGCGGTTTCCATCCCGACCCGGCCCGTGGTGTAGTTGAGGTTGACCGTAGCGCGCCCACTCACCGACGCCGCCAGGTTGACCAAGGCCCCACCCACCGACGGGGGCAGCAACACGCCCACGCGCTCTTGCCCGCGCCATCGGCGGCGGAGCGCCCGGGCGAGAGCGATGGCTCCCGTGAGGGCCTGGAGGCAATTCACCGGCCCGCGGATCTCGTCCGCCAGAGCGAGTCGCAGCGGGTGGCGCCGTGCGTTCCGGATCAGCGTAACCCCCAGGGGGGCGCACCGGGCCTTGAACGCCTGCCATTCTCTCGAGAGGCGATTTCCGTCAGCATCCACGGGCTTCTCGCGTGTGTTGAAGACGCCGCAAACCTAGGTCCCGGTCGTCAAGGAAGCGTCAAGGTGGGGCCCCTGCCCCTAGACGTACACGCTCCCCTTCATCCCCTCCACATCCTTCCGGATCTTCACGTTGATGAGGGCCGGTTTGTCCGCCGCGAAAGCGCGCTCCAGCGCCGGCCGGATCTCCTCGGGACGCTCGCAGTACTCGCCGTGGCCGCCCATCGCCTCGACGACCTTGTCGTACCGCGTGTACTCCAGTTCGGTGGCCACCAGGCGATCCTTGCCGAAGAACTGTGCCTGGGGACGCATCATCTGACCCCACGCGGCGTCGTTCCCCACGATGCCCACGATGGGCAGGCCGTGGCGGATGGCGGTGTCGTATTCGAAGCCGTTCAAACCGAAGGACCCGTCGCCGTAGACGATGAGCACTTGCTTGTCGGGGAACGTCGCCTTCGCGGCGAGGGCGAAGGGCATGCCGACACCTAAGGTCCCCAAGGGGCCCGGATCCATCCACGAGTTCTCCTTCATCACGGGAACCACCTTGGCGGCCTGCGCGACGATGTCCCCACCGTCCCCGATCACGATCGTGTCCTCGTCAATGAAGTCCCGGATCTCCCGGCACATGCGGAGGGGATCCACCGGACTCTCGTCGGAATTGAGCTGGCTCTCGAAGGTCGCGGCGACGGCGTCTTCCTGCGCGCGCAGCTCGTCGCGCCACGTGGTGAAGTCGAGGGAGATCCCGTCGTCCTCCATGAGCCGAAGCATGGTCTCGAAAGCCACGCCCAGATTGCCGACGATGGCCACGTCGGGTGAGCGGTTGTGCCCGATGAGGGTGTGCTCAATGTCGAGCTGAATGATCTTCGTCTGGGCGGGGATCGATGCGCCGAACTTGAGACGGAAGTCGAGCTGGGCCCCCGCCAGCACGAAGACGTCACACTGCCCGATGGCTTCCTTGCGGACCCTGTTGAAGAACTGGGGATCGTCGAAGCGGACTTGCCCACGACCCATGCCGTTGGTGAAGGCCGGGAGATGCGTCTCGTGGAGCAGCCGTTCCAACGGCTCCCTGCCCTGTGACCACTTCACTCCCGTTCCCACCAGCACGATGGGTCTTTCCGCACGCCGGAGCAGTTCGAGGGCCGCCCGAACATCCCGTGCCTCCGGCGCTGATCGCGGCGGCACGGTGCGAAACGTGGGAAAGAGTGCGTCGTCCCACTCCAACTGTGCCCCAAGGACATCCATGGGGATCTCGAGGAATGCCGGACCCGGAACGCCGGACACCGCGTGGCGCACCGCCGTCTCGATGTATTCAGGAATGCGCTTCGGGTCGTAACACGCATCCGCCCACTTGGTGATGGGCTTCATGAGGGACACGTGGTCCATCTCCTGGAGCGAGCCGCGACCCAGGTTCTGGAGCGGGCCCTGGCCGCCGATCACCAGCAGGGGGCTGTTGGCCCGCCACGCATTGGCCACGCCGGTGACGCCGTCGGTGACGCCCGGTCCCGCCGTGAGTACCGCACAGCCGATTTTCCCGGGGTTGAGGCGGCTCCAAGCGTCGGCGGCGTGCACCGCCGCCTGCTCGTGGCGCACGTCGATGATCCGGATCCCCTCGTCGAGGCAGCCGTCGTAGATGGGCATGACGTGCCCGCCGCACAGGGTGAACACGCAATCCACCCCCGCCTGCTTGAGTGCCCAGGCCGCCAGCTTGCCTCCGTGGACTGTCATCCGGTTCCTCCGCGATGAGTCACCATCCCAGAGAATGCCGCACGCAGTAGGGATGGGCAAGCGGAAGGTGACGGGGCGGCGTCAGCGGGGCGTCAAGGAGCCCATGCCCCATGGGGCTTCCTGGATGACACACCCCGCGATTTGGACCACTGCGCTTGCTGGAATTGACTGCCAGATGTCTGACGTTTCGCAGATTCCACTCTGCGGCCACGTGGAAGGCAGATTCATTGGTGACCCTCACGCGTGAGCGCTCGTGGCGGCGGGGTGCAGCGGCGCACAACACCATCGATAGGACCGGTAAAATGGACACGGTCGTCGGGGCAGCAATTAGCGGTGGAGGTCCCAAGGGATCCTACGCCACCGGGTTCCTCCACTCTCTCTTCAGACTCGTACCCGAGGTACAGTTCGATGTCGTGGCCGGGACCAGCATCGGTGCACTCATCGCCCCCATGGTCGCCCAACAAATAGTCCGAGGTCCGCTCAATCCGGATGACGGAACTCATGAGCTGTCCGTCGTGGCCGCGATGCTCCTGATGGCCGACTATACGGACTTCTTCGAGCACGGCCCCGGAATGACCGACTCGGTGTTCCAGGAACTCTTGGGCACCGAAGGTGCGCTGCTTGTCGACGCACTGATGACGGAATCAATGGTGGGCGCACAAAATCTCACCAACCTGGTCAACCAGTATCTTCCCGACCAGTCGTTCTACACCGCCGCTGGTGCCCCTACCATCGTGCAGGCCTGTCTCGGACTTCGACGTCAAGAAGTCTACTACTTTCGATCGGACCGCGAGGGCCATCTGCCGCTCATGAACGCCGGCACGCTGGCCTCGGCGTTGCAGCCGGTCATCATGCCGCTCCAGGAGATTCAGACGGACGATACGGTGGTCGACGACGACGGCACGCCGCGGTTCACCGGCACAGATTGGTATTGCGACGGTGGCGTCGGAGATTACGTGCCGATTCGCGGCGCGGTGGCGGCGGGCGCCACGAAGGTCTTGGCCATCGTACACCGAAAGCTCCTCCCGTGTCCGGAACAGAGCAGCCTGATCGATCCCACTTGCTTTCCTCGCGACGCGAATGGCGACGTGCATCTTCCGGAGATGCCCGGGGCCAAAGACGCGCTCCGGGCCACGATAGACACGTTCAGCTATCAAGTCGGAGTCGACGATCTGAGGCTCGCTGTCTTGGGCGGTCGGCTGTCGGCGCTGCGTGAGCTAGCGGATCTGCTCGTCGACCGCGTGGAAGCGGAGAACCTCGCGCCGGCTGTTCGTAATCGCATCCTCGCGGATATTGATGCCGATGACGCGGCTACGGTAGCTACTGGGGCCGCGGACCTGATCGCCCTCCTGGGGCTCTCCGCGTATGTGGATGCGCCGTTCGACGTGTGGCCGGTCTTCATCCCACCAAATGAGATCCTGCCGAAGAACGATTTTGACTTCTCACGAAACGTGAGCCTGTTCGCTGCAGGCCAGATGGAGTGCGAACAGCTTCTGACGGAGGGACTTCAACAATGGTTGCTGACCTGATCTCCGCAGTGCTGCTATCTACTGCACCGTTGTCGGTACAGTCGGATCCGTGTGCGGTCCCCAGCACCGCTGCGGACGAGAACGGGAATGGGGTCTACCACTACGTCCAGTTCGGTGCAGCGCAGGGCGGCCTGTTCCTCAGCGGTACGGCCGACCGCTACACCTTGTCCCTGAGCGCCACCGAAATGTGGTTCAAGAATCCCAACGTTCGTTTCGGGCTCCGACAAGCCGTCAGGCTAGCTCCGGATCGAGAGGCCCTAGTGGGAGTGCGGGTCGCGCGATTGTTCTCCTGGCTTGAGCCTGCGTTGGAGGCCCACTACGGATTCAACACCGCGGGCGGCGTGCTCCCGAACCACCGTCTTTATCTCGGTGCATCGATCGGGGCCGATGTTCTGACAATTGGAGCGGCCCGCCTGCGCTTGTTGGTGCCAACGGAGGGAAATGGCACAGCGCTGGAACTCGAATTGGCGGCGCGTTTGGCTTTCTTGGGGCGGCTCATCAGGGGAGACCAACAACCTGCCGGTTCGACGGCCTTTGAGGACCCGAAGGAAGCATGGAACGCCGCTGGAAGGATCCTCGCTGCATTGCTTCCGAAGGTCGGTGGGTTGGATGACACCCGCCGTGCCGCGGTCTATCGCATCGCGTGTGAAGCAGTCCCTCAACACACCGTCAGCACCACCTACCTCCTAGCCGTCGGCAACGCCGTCGAGACGCTCAGCCAGTGCCCGCAGTGTCAGGCCATCGGCGCCGAGATCATCCGCTTCACCACCGTCTCCGACTATGTGAGCCTAGGTCTGGAGTGCGTGGCCTACGCGATCGAACGATCCCTGTACCAGGACAAGAAGACCGCGCATGCGTGCCGATGGACTTGAAGTCCGGTACACAGCCTACATCTCCTTCGGCGGCAGCACCCTCCCCTTCGCCTGGTTCTTGAACTCCTCGGGCCCGTGCTCCTTCGTCAGGGCGAACACACCCTCTCGCACGTTGCGTCGCAACACGATCTCGAGCAACGTGGTCTCGTCCTGACCCAGGAACCGCCCGAGGTTCTTCATCGAAGCCCCCAACTGCGCAGGCGTGTAGTGCACGTACCCCTCAGCGGGCTTGGCCACGACCCGCAAGCCGATCCCCGGAGCGGCTTGAATGGGATCCCGTAACTTCTTCCGCCGGCCCTTATCCTCATAGTGGACGGGCCCAGACCCCATCATCCGGTGGTGGTTGAGGTAGTACGTGAGGATGTTGTGCCTGCGGGAATTCCGTTGGCGATCGAGGAAAAACCCCTCGGGTAACATGTCCGGGTTGCCCCGCGGACCCGTGAGGGTGAACTCGAAGTCTTCGACCGCCTGTCCCTGGTCGTCTCGCAGCCGTACGATGACCATCGTCCCCGAATCGAGGATGTGTTTCCGGGCGGGGAGAATGCCCCGTCGCTCCACCTCCACCCGCTCCGCCTTCCGTACCTCCTCGTTATGCTCCTCGAACTTCTTCCGCAGCGACTTGTATTGGGCCGCGGTCTTGACGCGGAGACAGCGGAGCACCGCGAGGACGGTGGGGTGTCGCGTCCGGGGATTGGAGGGAATCGACCGGAGGATGCCCTTATTGGTCCCCGAGTGTGAGCGCCCGCGGATGACGCCGAACACCGTTTGCGGAGCGGTGCAGCATTCGGCCACCGCCAAACCTGACGCGTCGCGCGCCCCCGGCGCCGGCTGCTCGAGCCGCACGTAGACGGCATTCAGGTTCGCCGCGGCAACGCGCACCACGCCGTCGGAGCCCATCTCCGCCGTGTAGGAGTTCAGGTGGTCGTACAGCTTCCGGTCGATGGTCTGGCCGGTGAGCACAAACGGGAAGACGGGATCGACACCCTCGGTCGGATCCCCATAGCCGGTGATCCACCGCTGGTTGAGGTCCCACGCCTTGGGGCTGCCCAACTCGAGCCAGTCGAGGACGCCCGAGCCGGGCTCCACCCCTTCGAAGAGTTTCTTGGACATGCGGCTCAGGTGACTCTTCCCCAGTTGCGCAAGCGCCGAGCCGAAGTTGGCCGGCGCCAGCATCACGAGGTGGCTCATGGGACACGGCCGGCCGGGCCGGTGGTAGTACTCGTCCCACCATTGACGCACGAGGGGCCCACCGGTGGAGTGGGTGATGCAGGCGAACCGTTCCCCTCGGGCCAGTAGGTCCTTGAGCTTGCGCCGCAACGCGTGCTCGAAGCCGCGGGCAAGGTCGTCCACGTGCACCTCATCGCGGAAACTCACATACTTCCCCAGCCACACGTGCTCGACGTTGATCCCCTCGCGCTCGAGGCGGAGGGGGAGACCACCGTACGTGTCCGTGTTGTGGACGCTCCAGCCGTGCACGAGCACGACGGTCTTTGGTGTCGGATTGCTCACGTCTTCAACCTCAATCTTCCCAGTTGTTGTTTCGCGTATTCCTGGGCACCCGCCCCCAACTCCTGATCGTCACACGGCCTCGGCGCTCCGCCAAAGGGAGCCGAGAGCTTGCCGTACATCGCCTCGATCGCCGCAACACCAATGGCCGAGCCCGCGCGAGGGAACCTGCCCTTGGCGTGCACGCACGATTTGCGGTCGGCGATCATCGTCAGCGCCCACAGCTCCCCGACCACGCGGTCAAAGTCCGCGTCGTCATCGTCGTCGCCCTCCTCCTCGAGGAGGAGGGGCCGGATATTGGGCAGGTCGTCGGAGATCTGGACGATCAGTTTGTCCATGTTCTGCCGCATCATCACGTAGTTCTCGACGTTGAACGTCCCCTGCATCACAAAGTGGTCACCGATGGATCCCACGTACCCCACCACCTTCAGATCCGACCTGGCCGTGGCGTTCCCCATCTCCGCTTCCGCCGCGAGGAAGGACAATCCCACCTTGGCCTTGCCGCTCAAGGACGTGGCCTTCACGAAGAGCCGCACACCCGCGCCGTACCGTCTTCGGCGGCCATCGGCCGTGGTCACCCACTGCGACCGCGTAAACTCGCTGAGGAACAGCCGCTCGGTGCCTTGAATCGCCAGCCCTCCGAACACGAAGCCCGCCTTGGCGGCCATGGTCGCATCATACGCCACGTCGCGGCGCTCCCAGGTACTCAACTCGCCGGCCGCCGGGACTTCTGAGTCCACGACGACGCCCAGCTGAAAATCGGGCTCGTTCGACACAAACATTCCGTCCTCCTGTCAGTTATCTCACACGAGGTGAGTCCATTGGTCTTGCATCCGGGCAACGCAACCGCTACGCGTCCCCCCTCTTTTTTGCCTGTTGCGCCGTCGAATCCATGAAGTTCGTGAATATCGACACGAGCTTGTGCAAGCCGTCGGCGCCGCCGCCGAGTAACATCCCCGTGAGCAACACGTCCATCGCCATGAAGGCGCGTTCCTGAAACTGCAGGCCGTCGGCGCCCGGGAAGAGATCCGCGTACACGCCGTGCCGGCGAGGAAGGCCAAGCGCTGCGTCACGATCTTGTGCTCGCGCAGCCCTGTTGCATCCTTGTCGTCCTCCCGCCGTTTCGATTCCCCAGCGCGCCAACTGGTGAGAAAGACCTCCAACCCCCGTTCGATGAACAGCGCCACCAAAAACAGCGGCGTGATCACGTTGACGACATCGGTCACCGTGATGGGGGCAAACGGAATGAGACCGGGAGTGAATGCGGCTACCGCCAGGAGACTCGCAAGGAGCACAACCACGAGGCCCCATGTGGCAAAGTTGTCCAGCTTGGAGAGTGTAGACATGTCTAAGACCTCACCGAATGGGCCAGTTGGTGGCGATCAGTGCTTCGAGGCGATCCTCGTCCGTATCCGGGAGCGCAGCAAAGAAATCGAGTCCGGAAAGGGCTTCCACTGAATCCACGCTGACCAGATATCCGCTGGGCTGCCCCACCAAGGGCTGGAGACGATTCTCCATGATGAAGGCAAACGTCTCGACCGTCCCGGTGGTGTGTTCGCAGAGGATCGCCTTGTAGAAGTGTGTCGGGACGGCCACGTCGGTGGGGCCGATAAACACCGTCGGCTCGGCCGGATCCCCGTTGGCGTCGAGGTAGAGCGGGCCCGTGAACACCCAGATGTTGCCGTGGGCCTCGGCGAGGGACCTAACCTGCTCTTCCAGGATCCGCCAGATCCGTCGGTTCAGGTTTGGCCGCTGGGGCGCCATGTTCGACAGAACGAATGTCTCGGACATGGCCTCGCGGCTCCGCTGGAAGGCCGCTGCCGGCGCCATGTGTCCCCGGTCGTATCCGCTGCGACGGTAGTCGGCGAGGACGGCCCGTTCGCCCTCCGGCAGTTCGGGATCCGCCCGGAAGTTGTCGGTGCGGGCCGTATTCCCCTGGAGGTTGTCCCGGGTCAGATGGTACGCGACCCAGTCGGGCACCAGGTATTCGTTGTTGTGACAGGTGACGTAGTGGTCCTTGGTCAGGAACGTGCATCCCCCTCCCGGGAATCCCCACTGCACGTGCTCGTTGCCGATCAGTTCGACGGGGAACTCGGAATCGAGAACGGCCGTGAGCCCCAGGAGATCCCGGAGTTCCTCGACCTGCTCCTCGAGTCTGGTGAGACGCTCGTCGACGGTCTGGGCCCGGAGCGGCTGCAGTGCGAAGCTCAACGTGAATAGACCGGCGACAAACGGGCGAAGGGTCATGGGGGCACCTCCGTCGCGGCTGGTTTGGTGTGTGGAACATCACGCGCGCCAATCATGTGCGCGTCAATTTGTCGCCGCGGTGCTGCGGCCGAAAGAGCGTGCTGCGCTACTACATCAGTCGGTTCATCACGTGGCGCGTTCTGCATGTCCGGCGTCGCCTTTTGCGGGCAGTACGGGTGACCCCTCCGTTGCCAACCCATCCGCCCACCCTTATTGTGAGGCCACCGGACCGCGCGTTTCACCCTTCGCACAGTCGATAAGCCACATGTCCCGGCAACCGCCCGCCCTGCTCCTCGGCAACGGTGTCAACCTCCTGACCCGCTCCCGCTCCGCCGCCACCTGGAAGTCCGTGCTTGAGGACCTCGCCGATTTCGCCGGGCATCCCCAAATCATGGACCACGCCGAGTACAAGCCCTTTACCCTCATCTACGAGGAAGTGATCGCGTTCCGCCCGGACTCGCCGTCCAAGAGCGCGGAGCTTCAGGTCAAGGAGCGTGTCGCCGAGAAGATCCAGGCCATTCCCCGCAACGACTACCACGGCCAGTTCGAAGGCCTGGGATGCCGGCACATTCTCACGACGAACTACGACTACAACCTCGGCGACGGGGCGTCGCCGGCGAACCTCCGCCCGGAGTCGAGATACAGCGTGTTCCGACGGGACCTGCTCGACGAGTGCTCGTTCTGGCGCATCCACGGCGAGGTCGACCGGCCCCAAACGATCATGCTGGGGCACGAGCAGTACGCGGGCGCCCTGGAGAAGATGCGGGGCTACGTGACCGGTTCCAGCGACGTCTCGTCCCCGTTCAGCGCCGGGAGGAGTGACTT
The DNA here is from genome assembly GCA_039589615.1 of Gemmatimonadota bacterium. Lineage (GTDB taxonomy): Bacteria > Gemmatimonadota > Gemmatimonadetes > Gemmatimonadales > GWC2-71-9 > B3T1B10. The sequence goes on along the minus strand of JBDHHA010000018.1, from coordinate 31,855 downwards.
CGACGCCGGGAAGAAACACTATTCCTGGGTGGATGTCTTCCTGCGCGACGACATCCACATCCTGGGTTTCTCTCTGGACTATACCGAGATCGAGCTGTGGTGGCTGCTGTCGTACAAAGCGCGGCTCAAGCGGCAAAATCCGGCGTCCGTCGGCGACACGTACTTCTATCTGTTCACGCCGGACCGGCGTGCGCGGCCCACCAAAGCCAAGTTGTCCCTGTTGGAATCCCTGTCGGTACATCCGTATGTGCAAGTGATCAAAAAGAATGACTATCGCCCGGCATATGATTGGGCCCTCAAGCTCCTACGCACGCTCATATCAGGGACAAGGGGTTAAGCCTTCTCCCTTGCCCCGTCCCTAATTCGGCCGCACCCTTGGCCCGTCCGGCGACGAGGGAAGCGACCAGTCTTTGAGCGGAGTTCAGACTCCGAGCACCACCTGCACCTGGTGCTCGCCACCGTCATCAGACAACGGCACCAGGGACTCCCCCGAAGAGAGCGGCGTACCGTCCACGCTGATCCGGGAGACCCCCCGGGAGACTCCGTCGGGGTTCTCGACCTCGATCCGGTAGAGGGTGCCGCCGTGACGGTAGTCGATCTCGAACCGTTGCCACGCTCGGGGAATGCACGGATCGATTGAGAGGGTCGACCCCCGTTTCCGGAATCCGAGAATCCACTCCAGTCCCGCGCGATAGAGCCAGCCCGCAGCCCCGGTGTACCACGTCCACCCCCCGCGTCCTACATGGGGCGGTTTCGAATACACATCTGCGGCGACGGCATACGGCTCCACCTTGTACCGCTGAACGTCCGCTCGACGGCCCGCGTGATGGATGGGGCTCAGCAAATCGAACAAGTCGACGGCTTTGTCTCCCTCGCCCAGCATGGCGAACGCCACGACCGACCAGATGGCGGCGTGCGTGTATTGCCCGCCGTTCTCCCGGATGCCGGGCAGGTATCCCTTGATGTACCCGGGGTCCAGCGTCGTTTCATCGAATGGCGGATCGAAGAGCAGCACGAGCCCATCCTCCCGACGGACGAGCCGTCGTTCCACAGACTCCATGGCCCGGCGGGCCCGATCCTCATCGGCGGCACCGGAGATGACGGCCCAGGACTGGGCGATGGAATCGATCTGACATTCGTCACTCTCCGCCGATCCGAGGGGCGTCCCGTCGTCGAAGAAGGCGCGCCCATACCACTCCCGGTCCCATGCCTCGCGCTCGAGCGCGTCCTTGAGCGCTTCGGCCGCCTCCCGCCACCGTGCGGCGCGCGCTTCTTCCGTGCGGCGCTCGGCGACGCGGGCAAACTCCTTCAGGTTGGCGAGCAGAAACCAGCCGAGCCAGACGCTCTCTCCCCGACCCTCCCGGCCCACCCGGTTCATCCCGTCGTTCCAGTCCCCGGCCCCTATTAAAGGAAGGCCGTGGCTGCCTGTTGCCAGGCTTCGGTCCAGCGCCCGCGCGCAATGTTCGTACAGCGTCGCCCGTTCCGCCGACACGGTCGGCTCGAAGTAGATCTCCTGTTCGACTTCCTCCAGGGCTCTCCCCTCGATCCACGGGACGGCTTCGTCGAGCACCGCCCAGTCCTCGGTGATCGCGAGATAGTTGGTCACCGCGTAGGGCAGCCAGAGCAGGTCGTCGGAGATCCGGGTCCGTACCCCCCGGCCGGTGGGAGGATGCCACCAGTGCTGAACATCTCCTTCCGGAAACTGCCGGCTGGCGGCCCGGAGGATGTGCTCGCGCGCGATGTCGGGTCTGGCAACCAGCAGAGCCATCACATCCTGGAGCTGGTCGCGGAACCCGTACGCCCCACTGGATTGGTAAAACGCAGAGCGAGACCGGATGCGGCAGGCAAGCGTCTGATAGAGCAGCCAACGATTGAGCAGTAGATCCATCGAAGCGTCCGGCGTCCGGACCTGTACCGTGCCGAGCACAGTGTCCCACCCTTGCTGGACGTCGTGGAGGAGTTCGTCGCACTCCCGCCGACGATAGCTCTCGACGAGCATGCGCGCTTCATCGGCATTCTCTCCCTGGCCAAGGAGGAACAAGATCTCGGTACTCTCCCCCGGCTCCAACTCCACTTCCCTCTGCAAAGCGGCGCAGGGATCCAGCGCCGCGCCGGTCTTCCCCGATAGCTCGTCGCCGCGTTCGAGGGACGCGGGATGGTCGAGGTTCGCATTGCGACCCAAGAACTCGAGACGGTCTCCGGTCCACGACGTCTGGCGCCCGCCGAGATCGGCAAAGGCGACGCGATTCGCAAACTCCACGTTCCAGGCGTTGCGCGCGAAGAGGGCCGCCGTGACAGAATCGATTTCGGTGACGACGTACGGCGCGGAGCCACCGCGGGTGACGCCCAGCGCCCATTCCACATACGCCGTAACCGAAAGCCGCCTCGTGTGGCTGGATCGATTCACCAGCGTGAGACGCGAGATCTTGACCGGGTCGCTGGGCGGCACGAACTGCAGCAGATCCAGTGCGATGCCGTGGGACGTGTGCTCGAAGCGACTGTACCCCTGACCGTGCCGGATGACATAGGGCCCTCGCCGGGTGTGTCGCACACCGGATCGTTGGACCAGGGCGTCAGCTTGTTCTCGCGACTGTTGCCGCACCAGGTGTAGCCGGAGCCCGACTCCGACACCTGGAACCCGAACTGGGGGTTCGACACGACGTTGATCCAGGGAGCCGGGGTCCACTGGCCCTCACCCAGCACCGTGACGTACTCCCGGCCGTCCTGCGCGAATCCCCCCAAGCCGTTGAAGAACTCGAGGTCCAACGTGGGAGGTGGAACCGCCGAACCATCCTCGCGCGGCACACCCAGGCGCGGTGGTGGTCCGGGCCGCAACCGCTGCAGCCGGATCACCTGCTCGGAGAGCGTACCCCGGCCGGCCAGGATCAACACGCGAGCCGCAGAGCGCAGCAGGACCAGGTCCTCCTGGGACAACAGGTCCTCCCGAAGCACGAAGACGCTCCCCCGGTCCCCGTCCGTCTTATTGTCGACCGTGGACTGCCGCACCATGGCCTCGAAGAATTCCTGGAGCTCCTGTGCATAGGAGGCTCCCTTGGCATTGAGGATCACCAGATCGGCGGCGATCCCCTTGAGCTGCCAGTACTCATGCGCGCGGAGAAGCTGCCGCGCGACGTCCCGCTCTTCTTCCTGCTCGACCCGCACGACCGCCATCGGGAGATCGCCGGAGATGCCGTGGACCCAGAGGCCTGAGGCGCCCCGGCGGTTGGTGGCCAGGTCCAGCGGCGCCGTACGCAGCGTGTGATCGTTGTAGAGCAGTCGATTGACCAGGCGTTGGAAGAGATGCGCCTCGTCCTGGGTGATCTGGAGATGGTGCAACTGCACCTGTGCGAACATCCACGCGAGTGAGCTTTCGCGCTCGAATGTTTCCGGCTGGCGGTACTTCTCCGCGAAGTCCAGGGCTTCTTCGCGGGAATCCGCCACGAGCGTGGTGAACACGAGACGGGCTGTCCCACCCGCCGGAATCGCCACCCGGTACCGGAGACTCACGATCGGATCGAGAATCGTGCCCGCGGTATTGGTGAGTGGTTTCCCCTCGGTCACCAAGAGCGGCGTCCGGAGCCCGCGCCCCCGCCCCAGGAAGCGGGCGCGGTCGCTCTCGTATTGGCACGTGCCCACGATCTCCCCCTCTATCGCCGCGACGTGGGCCAACCACGGCTGGGGCTCGTCCGCCGCCCGCGGGCGTCGTGTGGCGAGCAGTGCCTGGAGCGAGGAAACGAATTCGGTTTCGACGAAGAGGTTCGAAAAGACGGGATGCGCCTCGTCGGCGGCCTGCGGCGCCAGCACCACCTCGGCATACGACGTGACGTCGATCTCTCGATCGCGATTCTCGAGGTTGGTCACCGTGAGTTGGCGCAGCTCCGCATCGTCTTCCGGTGAGACGACGACCTCGAGCGTGATAGACAGCGACCGGTCGCGCTGCATGATCTTGGCACGGTCTTCGGCATAGACGACGCTGTACCGGTCCACCTCAGTTCCGCTCGGCTGGAACCCGGCAGACCACACGTCACCGGTCCGCGCGTCCCGCAAGAAGAGGAACGTCCCCCAGTTGTCGCGCGTCGTGTCCTCCCGCCAGCGGGTGATGGCGAGGTCGTGCCAGCGGCTGAAGCCGGAGCCCGCCGCAGTGACCATGACCACGTACCGCCCGTTCGACAGGACATGCGTGCGGGGGGAAATGTCGTGCGGTGATTCGAACCGCCGCAGCGTCGGTGGGATGAGGTCGCGGACGTGGGCGGCCACCCGCACCTCCTCGCCCCGGGGTCGGGTCACGGCCACCGAACGCGGCGTCCGCTCCTGTAGGAGGAGCTCCGCGGCTTGCACAAGGGGATGGGAGTGGAAGCGCCTCCTGGTCCGACCGTTGTGCAGCACATTACCCAACGCCACGATGGTCATCCCCTGGTGATGGGTCATGTAGGCTCGGACCACCGCCAACCGGGCCTGCTCCGGCAACCGCGAGGGGGTGTAGTCCAGCGCCTCGTAGAACCCGTACCGCCCCAGAGCACCTGCTTCCTCGAGACGACCGAAATTTTCCAGCGCGGCCCGAGGATCGACCATAGCCGCGAGGACGGTGGCGTAGGGCGCTACCACCACGTCTTCGAATAGTCCGCGCTTGAGCCCCAAGCCGGGCACGCCGAAGTCGGAGTACTGATAGGTGAGCTCCACGTCGCGCACGTTGTACGCCGACTCGGAAACGCCCCAGGGAACCCCTCGTTCCACGCCGTACCGGATTTGGCGCCCCACCACGAGGCGGCACGTGAGGTCCAGCATGCTACGCGCGGGTTGCTCCATCACGAGCAGCGGCATCAGATACTCGAACATCGATCCCGACCAGGAGATGAGTGCCGCGCCGCGCCCCACCGGCGTGAGGGACCGGCCGAGGACGAACCAGTGCGGCGGTGAGATGTCTCCCTTCGCGATCGCCACGAAACTCGCCAGTCTCGCCTCGGAGGCCAGGAGGTCGTAGCTGCCCTCGTCGAGTGTGTTGTCGGCCACACGGAAGCCGATGGAAAACAGCTTCCGCGAGGAATCGTACAGGAATCGGAAGTCCATCCCCCGGGCCATCCGGCCAGCCTGAAGGGCGACGGCGGACAGGTGGTGCTCGAGATTGGTCGCCGCCGTGTCGACCGCGTCCGGATCTTCGGGTCGGACCAGCTCGAAGTCCCTGGCATGACTCTGCACCGTATCCCGCAGTGCAGTCGCCCAGGCCAGCACCTCCGATCCGGACTCGTGCCCCCCGTCGGTCGAGAGCGCGCGGGCGATGTCCAACAGGTTCTCCGCGCGGGCCTGCAACGTCTCGAACCGGCTTCCCCATCCGGGCAGCGACGTCGGGGGATCCGTGAGCACCGCCGCCATCGAGTCCACAGCGTCCCGCACCTGCAGCTCCGTCACCGTTTCGGTCCGCGGCCGGAACCCGGCCTCTTCCAGCGGCTCGCGCACCAGCTCGAGGGCGTCGCGAATCCCGTCCAACACGTGCGGGCCCAGACGCGGCCGACGGATCAGTTCGCGGCATCCCTGTGCGAGCGTGAGGAGATGCCCCGCCAGATTCCCACTGTCCACGGTGGAGACGTAGAGGGGTTCCAGGGGCCGGAGGTCCGTGGTGTCGTACCAATTGGCGAAGTGGCCGTGGAACCGGCGCATGGTGGTCATGGTCTCCAGCGTAGCCTCGAGTCGTTGGACCATGTCCAAGATCCCGATCCACCCAAAGTCGTGCGCCACCAACGTGCTCAGCAGGTACATCCCCATATTGGTCGGGGAGGTCCGGTGGGCGACCCTGGGCTCGGGATCTTCCTGGAAGTTGTCCGGCGGGAGCGCGTTGTCCTCCTCGGTGACGAACCGCTCGAAGAACCGCCACGTTCGGCGTGCGACGAGTCGCAGCGAGCGCGTCTCCTCCGGCGCGAGGCGCCGTGCTGCCGCCCGCTTCCACGGCACGCTCACCCGCCAGGCGAACACGGGAGACAGCGCCCAGAGCAGAGCCAACGGGGCCGCCACCGGCCACGCGCCCGGCTTGAAGGCGACCACGGCCAAACCGGCGCCCAGGGCGAGGACGACGCTCCACCGCAGGTGCCAGTAAAAGGCGCTGAGCTTGAGGTCGACGCCGTACCCGGCCTGCGCGGCAGCGACCCACTCGAGGAGATTCCGCTTGGTGACGTACAGCCGCGCCAGTGTACGCACGACCGCATCGGCCATCAGCCAGGCCTGGTGCGCCAGCATCGTGACAGCCAGCAGGAGCTGCAACGACGCCACCCGGATGTCGCTGCCCGTTCCGCGCAGATGGCTTCGTTTGGAGAAACCCTTCCACTGGGGGATCAGTCCGTCGAGCACCGGCATGAAGGCCGGCGCGGCGAACGCGACCAGGAACAGGCTCGTCCAGAGCAGCGGTGACACCCCAGGCAGGGTCCAGGCAGCCACCGCGAGGAGGAACGACGCAGGGGCGGAGAGGCTGCGGCGCAGGTTGTCCAGCATCTTCCATCGGCCGTCGACGGGAATGGGCGTTCGCTGTTTCTGTCCCGCCGCGTTGCGTGCATGCCCCAGGATCCAGGGGAGCAGTTGCCAGTCGCCCCGCACCCACCGATGGTTCCGGCGGACGGCCACCTCGTAATTGGTGGGGAATTCCTCGAAGAGATCGACGTCGGTCACCAGGCCGGCACGGGCGAACAGTCCCTCGAAGAGATCGTGGCTGAGAAGGGCATTGTCCGGAACCCGCCCCGCCAGTGCCGCCTCGAACGCATCCACGTCGTAGATCCCCTTGCCCGTGTACGACCCCTCCCCGAACAGATCCTGATACACGTCGGAGACGGCGGCCGCATACGGGTCCACCCCGCCAGGGCCCGACACGATGCGCTGGTAGGTCGTGCTGCCCGGCCCCGTGGGGAGGGATGGGGTGATGCGCGGCTGGAGGATGGCGTAGCCTCCGACGACGCGCCCCGCCTCGGAGTCGAACGAGGGTCGATTCAGCGGGTGCGCCATCGCCCCGACGAGGCGGTAGGCGGCCGCCCGGGGAAGCCGAGTGTCGGCATCCAACGTGATGACGTAGCGCACACCCGCCGGCACCGCGGGTGGCTGCCCGTTGATCGCCATGAATGTCGTGTCCGTGGCGCCGCGCAGGAACTGGTTCAGTTCGTGCAGCTTCCCCCGCTTCCGCTCCCAGCCGATCCACTTGCCTTCCCGCTCGTTCCAGAGGCGCCGACGGTGGAGCACCAGGAATCGGTCCTCCCCATCGGCCGGGCCGCGGTACCGCCGGTTGAGACGCGCGATCCCGTCGCCCAGCGCGCCCAAGAGATCGTCGTCCTCCGGAAGGTGCTCACCGGGTGCGTCCTTCCAATCCGTCAGGAGCGCGAAGTGGAGATAGCCGTCGGGATTCGCCAAGTAGTGGACCTGGAGTCGCTCGACGGCCTCCTCCACGTCCTCGCGGCTCGTGAGCAACGTGGGCACGACCACCATGGTACGAAATTCCGCCGGCACACCGTCGGTGAAGTCGAGCTTGCGGAGCAGGCGTGGAGCGATGAGCGCGGTCACCAGGCGATGGACGAGGGCCACCGCGACGTCGGAGGCGGGCACCACCGCGAGGATCCCAAGGAGGACGAGAACCGGAATGGCTGCGCCGGCGCTCCAAGTCAGAAACAACGGGCCGGAGAGGAGGACCGCGGTGAGGACGGCGATGCCCCCGAAGTATCCCAGCACCGCATGGGCGCGAAACGCGCGGGTAATGCGGGTGCCCCAGGGAACGCGGTACCCCAGGCGTTTCTCGAACGCCCTCCTGCCACGCGACAGGAGGTAATACCCCGGATCTTCCTCGGGCCGCTCGGGCGCCGTGCGCCCCTCTTCCCCGCCCCTTTCCCGCCTTGCCGCGCAGGCCACCTCCAAGGCTTCGCGCGCCACGTCGAGCTCTGCTCGCTGCGATCTCCGGGACAGGATCTCGACCTGCGCCCGGTACAGGTCGCGCGTGGCGAAATCCATCGCCGCGAACCCCGGAACGGCTCGGAACACTTGGTCCACCACACTGACGCTCTCGAAGAACTCGGGCCAGCTGATGGAGGAGAGCCACCGCATGCTGGTGATGATGTTGCGGACCGTGATGTTCGCCTCGGCCTGCGCCTGGTGTGCCTGGGCCACGACCTCGTTGGCGGACGTCCCCTGCGCAGCAAGGTTCTCGTTGAGCCAGTCGAAGGCGGGCGCGATGGACGCTGTCTGGTCACGAAGCCGCTGGACCAGCTGCACGGCGAACGCGCTGGCCAGGGGAGCGTCACCCAGGCTCCCGAGAACCTCATAAACCGGCTCCGCCGGTCGACCGCTGAGGCCCAGAAGCCGATCCGCCACCTCGTCGGCCCGGGCCCGGTCGTGGCGGGCGCGGACCATCGGCTCCGCGTGCCGCCGCAGGTTTTCCAGAAGCGCCACCCGTAGGTGGATGGCAACCGCCCAGAGCTCCCCGATGGCGAGCGGTTGGACGTCCTGGTACGCCCGGACGAACGCCCGCAGCGTGTCCAGCTCGAACCGACTGTCGGTATGGGCCACGTAGGCCCAGGCAAGCCCGTAGACCCGAGGATACCCCTCGAGGTGACCGTCGGCGATCTTGGGCAGCAAGCGATAGAAGCTCCTGGGGAGGTGGTCCCGGATCTCCCGGTGCTGCTCGTCCACGACGAAAAAATTGTCGAGAACCCACTCTTCAGCCGGAGTTATCTCCCGCTTCTCCCGAACCGCCTCGACGATGTTCCGGTACGCGGCCAGGAGCGCCCGTCGGTTCTCGCGGACCCTCCGGAGCAGATTCCGTCCCTTGGTGGGTTTCTCCGTGGAGCGCTGGGCCTCGGCCAGGCTCCGGGCGTGCTCCTCCAGGCGCTCGATGCCGAACACCTCGGCGCGGATCGGTTCGTCGATTGGAGGAAGAACGGTGATGACGGCGTCGGTGGCGGTCACTCAGAGGTTCCTTGCAGCACGGATCGGGCGATGGCGTTGGGGGTCGAGATCCTGCCGTAACCTAACCGTGAGGACGGGGGGATAGAGGGGCCGGGTTGGGCAACCCATGCAACTCGTGGTCTAGCTGCCGACCCTCGCCTTCAAATCCTCGAACCAGTTCTCTACGAGTACTAGTTCGCCGCTCCCACCCGTCCCGCCCAACCGGATCATCAGGAAACGCTGATCGTCAGCCGCCACGTCGTACGCCCGATGATTGTTCTCCAGACGGTACGCGCCGGCCGGGAAGAGCGCCTGCTCCGACACCAGGGCAAAGGTCGGTGTGGTCTGTACCGTCGCAACCACCAATTCGTTGTTGCGATTGCGGTAGAACAATTCGCGACCGTTGTGCGCCCACAGCGGCTCGACGCCACCATTGAGCGAGACCTTCCACTTTGCTTCGCTTGGCCCCGGGAACGGTCGCACCCACACCTCCGCCCGCCCCGATTCCGTCGACTCGTACGCGAGCCACCGACCGTCGGGCGACAGCGTGGGCACCTTTTCCTCCGACTCCGTCGTTGCCAACGCAACGGGGTCTTCGTCTTTACCGGGGCGAACGGCCAGGATGTCGCGTTGGTGCCCCGATAACCCTCCCCCTTCGCGGAAGACGAGCCACTCCCCATCGCTCGACCACTCGGCTTCTTCGACACCGAGCTCGCGATCGAGCAATGGTACGGCCAGACCCGTACCATCGGCCGGCTTGAGGTACAGGTTCAACTTTCCGGACCGATCCGACACAAACGTGATCCCGCGACCGTCCGGCGTCCACTCGGGCCGCCAATTCCGGCTCCCGGTAAACGTCAGCGTTGACGGCACCCCGCCATCCAGGCCTCTGACGTAGATGTGCTCCTGCTCTTGGGTCACCATGCTGACAGCCAGCCGCAAGCCGTCCGGCGAAAGCGCAACCGTATGGAATTGGCCGCGCCAATCAGCCACGACGGGTTCGGCGGTCCCATCGCTCGAAACCCATACCAATTCCGACGAACCGCCCGTGCCTCCGCCTCCCGCCACGTACACCAGCGTTCCGTTGTCCGACAAATCGAGATCGGCAGTACCGTACTGTCCGAGGCCAACGACCTCCGTCAAGGCCGTCGCGGGTCCCGTCATCTCCATCCGGCCCTGATCGAACGGCGCCGCCATGAGCGTCCCGTCCGCCGTCGCGTAGATCAGGTGACCTGTCCGCGCATACCGGACGTGCACACCCCGAGTGAGGGTACGGTGCCCGCCCGTCTCGAAGTCGACCACGGCCACCTCGGACTGAGACACATCGCCCCCATGCCGTATGATGAACAGCAGACCTTTCCCATTTGGTAGCCCCGTCGGCCAGTTGTGACTCGTCTCCCCCTCGGCAATCTTCGTGACCGGCTCGGCTGGGGCCCCTCCCCCTTCCGGCACCCGCGCGAGGCCGCCGGGCGAGTCCACGTACAGGTACCCGTCCCGGCCCCACCATCCCCCTTCCGACCGGATGCCGGAATCGGCCACCACGACCGGGGGGGCGCCGTCGAGAGCCGCGATCACCAACGCCTCGTCGGACGAGAAGAACGCCACGTTCTCCCCGTCCGGAGAGAAAAAAGGCGTCCGGGGGTCTTCGGTTCCGGCGAGGGGCGTGGCCTGCAGCCGGTGCCACTCCCGCAACCACAACTGCGCACCGCCCCCCTCCCCCGACCCGATGTAGACGATTCGTGCACCGTCGGGGGAGACGGCGATGCGCGATCCAAACCGAGGTCGCAGCGCCTGGTCCGCAGGCAGGGCGATCGGGTACCTACGGAGCGGGCCCGGATCGGATCGGGGACGCCCCGACGCCCAGAGGAACAGCACGGTCATGACCACGGCCGCCACCGTCATGGGAATGGCGAGCCGCTGTTGCCAGGTGGACGGAACCTCCGTCGGAATGAGATGGGTCGTCGCGGTTCCTGCCAGGGCGAACCCAGGATTGGCGAGGGCATCCGCGAGCTGAGCAGCGGTCGTAAACCGATCCGCCGGGAGCTTCGCCAACGCCTGGTGAATCGCCGCTTCCACGTTCGGGGGGACCGTGCGCCGCCGGACCGTCACGAGCGCCGGGTCCTCCGCGAGGATCTTCGCCACGACAGCCTGGGCAGTCGGCGCCGTGAACGGCGGTTCACCCACCAGCATCTCGTAGGCCACGCAGCCGAGTGAATACGTATCGGTTCGGCCGTCGATCTCACGATCGGCCGTGGCCTGCTCGGGACTCATGTAATGGGGCGTCCCTAGTGACAAGCCGGTTTCGGTCAGCCGGGTCCCGCCTGCCGCAGTCACGGCCAGCGCAATCCCAAAGTCGGCCACCACCGGCTGCCCGTCCTGGAGCAGAATATTCTCCGGCTTGATGTCCCGGTGGATCACATCGTGGCGGTGCGCGTAATCCAGCGCACTCGCCACAGCCTTGGTGATGGCGACGGCCTCCTCCAACCCGAGTTGCGTTTCGCGCCGGAGTCTGTCCCGAAGCGACTCGCCCTCCACGTGCGGCATCACGTAGTAGAGGAAGCCGTCGGCTTCACCCGAGTCGAACAATGGCAATATGTGGGGATGCTGGAGGTGGGCCGTGACCTCGATCTCATGCAGAAACCGCTCAGCTCCAATCACCGCAGCCAGTGCCGGCCGCAACACCTTCACCGCCACTTTGCGGTGGTGTTTCAGGTCCTCGGCGAGGTAGACGTTCGCCATGCCGCCGGCACCCAACTCTTGCTCGATGGCGTAGCGGTCGGCGAGGGCGGCGGTGAGGCGCTGGAGCTGGTCACTCATTGCCAGCTAAGGTAAGGACCACAGAGGAGAGTAGCGAGGGTTAGGCAGCGCCGGCGTGGTGTCGCACGTCAACGTCACGCCGTCGTAGAACGCCTCCTCGCGCCCCACAGTTATCGTGGCAGTGCCCGGTTGGGGTTCGGCTTGCCCGTACACGGTGCAAGTCAGCACCATCCCCGCCTACCCCCGCGTCACCCGCTCGTGCAGCGCCTCGATCGTCCGCCACGACGACTGAATGGCGCCCTCCAGCCACGCCGGGCGCGTGCTGGCGCCCGCGGACCCCATATAGATCCGCCCGTCTGCCTTGCTGAGCTGCTCCAACCGCTCCGGCGTAGGCGTCCGGGCATAGGCGCCGAGACTGTAGGGGACCTTCTCCCACCACACGCAGTACGCGGTCTCGAACTCCTCGCGCATTTGGGGGTGGACCTTGCTGGCTTGCGTGAGCACGTGCTCGATCCGGCCCCGGAAGGGCATGTCGTGCAGCCCGGCAGTCCGTCCGCCGCCGTAGTAACCCAACAGCACACCCTTGTCCGTGAAGTAATCGTTCGACGGATACGAAAACTCGCCGAGCTCGAGACTCCGCCCAAAGATGTGGCCGCCAAATATCCCGTCGTCCTCCTCCCAGAAGCGCCGCTTCATCTGCAATCCCATCTTGGCACTCGTATTGTGCTGCGACTCGTTCACGGCGGCGGCCATCTCCGACGACAGGTCGACATCGATGCCCTGCAATACGGACATCGGCAGACAGCACACGCAGTAGTCCGCAACCTCTTCTCGCTCTTCTCCGGTTCTCGTGTCGCGGTAGACGACCCGCACACCATCCTCGGTCTGGTGGACCGACTGCACCTCGGCGTTCATCGTGATGTGGTCGCCGATGGCACGCTGAAACGCGAGGGGAATCTCCATCATCCCGCCCACCGGCTGAAACACGGGATGCGGCCCCCCGGTGCCCCGGTACACCGACCGGACCCGCGTGCCAAACCCGGACTGGAGCAACGCACTCAGGTCGTAGCGATCCTCCGACCCGCGAAGCGCAGGCGGCTGGTACACATGGTCTTCGGAATCCAGGTAGCCTGCTCTGACCAGAAACTCAACCAAGAGTCCCTTGTCCTCTTCGGTGAGGGGTACGTCGATCCGCCCCTGGTCCATCGCCTTGACGAGCAGCTCAGAGGTGGCGCCCCACAGATCGGCCTTGACCTCCCGCAGCCGCACCTTTCTTCCGGCGAGGGGCCCCAGTTCCGGATCTTCCTCCCACATGTAGTTCGCGTCGGCCCAGTTCACGAACAGTTCCAACGGGACGCCCAGCTCCTTGCAGTAACCCAGCACACCCTTGTCGGCGTTGGGTATGCGCCACGCGCCCGCATTGAAGTACTGCCCTTCGTCGAACCGGCACACCTGACGCTCGCCGCCCACCTCCGTGTGCTCGGCCCCGCGGCGGACGGTCCAGCAGAGACCGCCCACGAAATCCCGAGCCTCCAGGATGCGGTAGTCATAGTCCAACTTCCCCAGTTCGTAGCCGACCGTCAGGCCCGAGATTCCCGCCCCCAAGATGATGACCCGCGTGTCCGGCTGCCTGCCCTGCAGCGCCGGACGGGCGCCCGAAGCGGCACCCATCAGGCCCCAGGTGTCCATGGCCCCCATCACCAGGGATGAGCCGCCGATGACGCCGAACGCCTGCAGCACGTCGCGTCTGGTCATCAACGATGGATGTGGTCGATTAGTCGTCAATCTGGGGGACTCCTGGGGTGCGCGCTGGGCAACAATACCCCTCCGCGGCATCGTTCGCCAGTCGAAGAGCGACACGGAATCCACCGGGAACCGTCAACCGCCTCGGCGGGTTCTGATGTGCAACATGACTATGACGACACGAAACATTCGACGACTAGCGGCCACCTGCATTGTGCTCGCCGCCTGCGGCGAAGCGGCCCCGACGAGTGTCGACATCGATGACGACGGTTCGATTCACCTCGAGATGCGGCTCCACCTGCTGCAATCCAGCGCACTCGATGCCCTCGACGTCACCCTCACGGATGATGAAGTCACGGAGGTCATCCAAGCAGTGAACGAGGCTTGGGCACAGGCTGGTGTCGTGTGGGAGATCGAACAGATCGTTCGCGAACCGGCCCGGAATCCGGACGTCTTCCGCCAGGTGCTGAACCGGAGCGGCAATCCCTCATCGCTCGTCACGGAGGTGCTTCCAAACGACAACCGCCGGCCCGACATCTGGAACGTCTTTTTGATTCGGGATTTTGGTGGGAGGATCGGGGGTGTGTATCTGGGGCGAGACCGGGTCGTTGTCGCGGCGGAGCTGGATCCGCTGGGAAACCGGGACCTGCGAGGCGGGACGGCGCGGATCCTGGCCCACGAACTGGGGCATTCACTCAGTCTCAACCACGTGCCCTGCACTGCGGCGGGCAATCTGATGGCCGCGGGGTGCCCGCAGGGGACACGCACGCACCTGGAGCCCGGTCAGATCCAATTCGCACGGCAGCAAGCGAGGACCGGCCGGCCTTTCTGACGGCCGCGGTGAGAACGCCGCAAGGGGAGCTCCCTTAAGCTGCGCCGGCGTAGTGTCGCACGTCTAGTGTCACGCCCTTACGAAACGCCTGCTCCGCAAGCTCGAGCACTCGGGCGGAGACCTCCGGGCTCACATACTCTTCCCGGCAGTTCGGGCACACGAGGGCTGGGACGCCTTTCATCACAAAGGTCGCATTCTCGCGCTCCACCGTCATCGTGGCGCTGCCCGGTTTGGGGTCGGCTTGCCCGCAGATGGTGCAGGTCATCGACGTCTCCGGAAATCCCGTGTCCACGCGTCCGGATCGGGACGGTAGACTGTAATCACGACGGTAATGTCGCCCTCGGGGTCGTCTGCCGCTACCACGTGGAGAGGTCGTCCACCAGACCATCCCAGGACGAGCCGGCTCGGGTACGGGCGATCGCGGTCGTAGCGGGCGATAACATCGCCGGTCTCCAGTGTATCCGTTACGTCGGACACACCGATCTCACGCTCGAACATGCGTTGAAGCGCATGGACTCTGAAGACAACCCGCTGCGACACACACCATGGATGCGGTCACTGGCAGAAGGCCGATCATCAGAGAATTGCGTATTGTGGCCCTAGCGCCTCGTGTACACCGTCCGCGTCGACGACGACGGACCACCGAGCACGCCACTTCTCATCGTCTCAACCACCAGCGACGGCGGCCGCGCCGGCGAGCGAGATGGTTGGAGCGTGAGCGTCTGCGTCACCTCTTGGGTCATCGTCTGACCGTCTTCGGGGTTCACGAAACTGTACACGGTCGTGATGACGAGCCTGTCGCCGTCCCACGCGGTTCTCGAAACCTGCTCCTGGGGGCCGCGGCCCATCAGGACCACGTTCCTGGTCTCGGATCCGTCCAGGGCGTAGCGGAGCTTCATCACCGGCTGCAAGTCGCCGCGGGAGAAGAACACGCGCTCCAGCGTCAGGCCGTGCATGTTCTGCGTGATCGTAAATTCCGAACCCCACCCGCTCCCCAAGCTCCCGCTGGACCTGCCTTGATTCCCACGAGGCGCCGGTCCGCTCATCCACGCTCCGGAAAAATCGGCCCGCTCCTGGGCCGCCGCACCGGTCGCGAGGATTCCCACTGCGACCACGCTCAACACACCTGGCAGTCGTCTCATCCGTAGCCTCCTCAAGGGTGATTGCATACCGGCGCCTAGCGATTCAGCCACGGCGGGATGTAGGGATCGGGCGTATTCGGTGGCACGTTGGGGTACAACTCGACGCTAGCATTGTACTCGGCGACGATACTGTCCATCACGCTTATCACCCAGGGGTTGAAGTCCAAGATGTTCGTTTCTTCCTTCGGATCGGAGCGCAGGTTGAAGAGCCTCATCGTCGGCGACTGCGCTGGAGCACCCGGCAAGGGCCGGTAGTCGTACCAGAATTTCCAATCCCTCCATTTGACCGCCAAGAGTCCACCTCCTTGGGTCATGTAGAGGGCGCTCGTCCGATTCGAATGGGACTGCTTCCCCTCCCAGAAGGGGAGTTGATTCACCCCGTCGATGGGACGGTCGGTGGGCACGATCTCGGGGGCGCCGACGGCTGCTGCCAGCGTCGGGAAGAAATCAACCTGATGAATGATCTCATTCGACACCTGCCCGGCCGGAATGCGGGCCGGCCAGCGGAGGACGCACGGCGTGCGTATCCCGCCTTCCATTGCCGTGTTGTAAAACCCGTTCCAGGGCCCCGCGGAGCCACGCCAGGGCCGTCGCTCCTCCGCCCCGTTGTCGGTGCACCAGAAGACGATGGTGTTTTCCTCGACACCTAAGCGCTCGATGGCGCCGAGCACCAACCCCACGTTGTAGTCGGTGTCCGCCATGGCATCGCCGATGTCTCCCGCACCCGTCGTCCCGGCAAAATCGGGATGCGCCAACGTGGGAAAGTGGATCTGGGTGATGGGGTAGTAGAAGAAGAACGGTCTGTTCGCGTTGACACTGCGTTCCATGAACGCGATGCCGCGTTCGGCGGCCTCACGGTCTATCGTGCGCCGCGTGTCCATGTCGTAGGGCTTCACCTTCCACGAGCCCTCCCCGGCCCTACCCTCCCAGATGTAGGGCGTCTCCATGGTGGCGGGGTCAAAATTCTCGAAGCTCGTAAACTGCGCGGTGTGGCTCGTACCCGGGATGCCGTACCACTCGTCGAAGCCCTGGTGGATCGGCTCGCGTTGCCCCTCCCACCCATCACCACCGATGTGCCACTTTCCGAACAGCGCCGTGGCGTAGCCCAGCGACTGCAACGCTTCGGCGATGGTGACTTCCCAGAGGGTCATCCCGTAGGCCTGCCTTCCACCCGTCCGCGCCGCGTAGCGTCCGGTGAGCAGCGCAATGCGCGACACCGTGCAGGAAAACTCCACGTTGAAGTTGTCGAACCGGAATCCCTCGTCGGCGAGGCGGTCGATCTGCGGCGTCGGGACGCCCCGGACGCTGCCATAGGCCCCCACTTCGCCCCAGCCGAGGTTGTCAGGAAACATCAGCACGATGTTCGGCCGCTGCTGCTGCGGGCTTTGCGCCATCGCCACCCTGGGCACCGTGGCGAAAGCGGTGAGAAGCACACAGGTGACAAAAAAACTGCTCCGTGGATTGAACATCTCGAGCTCTTCTCAATGGAATGGTAGTGGCTACCGCCCTCTACGACGATTTAACCCGTGGTCCTGGATCCGGCAAACGACGTCGTTGCCGCTGGCGACCTCTACGCCGAGGGGTAGGTTACATCCCACTGCCAAACGGACCCCGTCTCCCATGTGCATTCCAAAACGATTGCCGTTGCTCCTCTGTGTCTGTCTTCTGCTGGTCGGCTGCACCAGCGGCCCTCCCGGAGACTCCGGCGAAGCCGATACGACGTTCGCCGGAGGGCTCGGCCTCCGCGAAGGCCCGTCGCCCACCGCGGATTCACCGGGCTGGACCCGGCCCGAGAAGGTTGTCGTCCTCGATATGTGGCCCGGTCGCACCGCCGAGTTGGGGCGGGTCGCACCCGGCGTGACCCTCAGGGTCGCCCGTGACGTGGAGGAACTACTCGCCGAGGTCCGGGACGCCGATGCGGTGCTCGGGTTGCTGACGCCGGCGATCCTGGCTCAGGGTGAGCGGCTCCGCTGGGTCCAGCACGCCGGTGCCGGCATCGAGCAGTACGCCGGCATGCCGGGTCTCGCCGACGGAGACATCATCCTCACCAACGCCCAACGGATCTACGCAACCGGAGGCGCCGAACATGTGCTCGCCATGACGATGATGTTGAGCCGGCGGCTGCACATCGCACTGACACTTCAGCGTGACCGGCGCTGGGACACCGCACCGCTCACCGGCGCCAGCCCCTACTCCGGCGCCGGCAGCGAGCTGCTCGAGCTTCGCGGCCGGACGATGCTCGTCGTGGGTCTCGGTGGAATCGGTACGGAGGTCGCGCGCATCGCCCACGGGATCGGCATGCGCGTCGTCGCCACACGGAACAGCAGCCGCGAGGGACCGGCGTTTGTCGACTACGTAGGCCTTGCATCGGAAGTCGACAGTCTCGCGGCAGCAGCGGATGTCGTCGTCAACAGCGTTCCCCTCACACCCGCCACCGAGGGGATGTTCGACGCCGGGTTCTTCGCTCGCATGAAGTCCACCGCGTTCTTCATCAACATCGGCCGGGGCCGGACCGTCGATACCGACGCCCTCACCGCGGCCCTCCGGGAGGGGCGGATCGCAGGCGCCGGGCTCGACGTGACGGAGCCCGAGCCGCTACCGGCGGATCACGAGCTCTGGGGCATGCCCAACGTCATCATCACACCCCATGTCGGGGGCGACTCCGATGGGCACATGGAGCGCATCTGGCTGCTCTTCCAGGAGAACCTGCGACGCTTTGTCGCAGGGGAGCGGCTACTGTCGGTGGTGGATCTGGCGCGGGGATATTGAAGGCGCTATCCGGCCGGGATGTGATGAGAGCGACTCAAAGATGATGGTGTGCCCGCCTCCCGATCCTAGAGGCCCCTCAACGAACGTCCCATCTTGATTCAAAACGGTTTGCGAACGGGTTTCTCTCGGAGCGGCCGAACCCGGCCCATACTGCATGCCCGCTTTCACGAAACCGGAATCCGTCGGCGTAATGAAGCCCTGGGTGAGATAGCCATTGTCGGTGATGACGATGTAGGCGATGGATTCTGCTTCAGGATCCCAATAGTACAGCGTCTCAGCGTTGAAGTTTGCGGCAGGGACGCTCCGGGATTGTCGGATGGCCGCGCCGCGCAAAAGGACTTCGAACGTGACGTGGGTCTCCATCGTCTCTTCGGGGTCATCGAATCTGCCAACCCATGCCTGGTTCAAGAATGGCTCAAACACCCTCAACGCAGGGTTGAGGTCCTGGGCTTCAGCTTGCGGTGCACCCAGAGGCACAGCACAGCAGATGAAGAGTCCAACAGTTCGGCTGTTCATGTTCTCTTTCCTGACTGACGGGTTTCAATCCACCGCCAACGCTACCAGGGGATCCACCTTCGCCGCCCGGCGGGCCGGCACGTAGGTCGCGAGCAGACACGCCGTCACACCCAACGCCGTCGCCGCGACGAGGCTCCCGGCGTCGCGCACCGCCACGCCGTACACCAGGGATTCGAGCAGCCGCGCGCCGGCCAGCGACAGCGCGGCACCGGCCGTCGCGGCGCACGCCAGGATCAGGCCCACCCGCCTGAACTGCAACCGCAGCAGGCGTCCCGGACTGGCACCGAGCACACTGCGGATCGCCATCGCGCGGCGTTGCTGCAGCACGATGGCCGACACCACCGCGTACAACCCGAACGCCGCGAGGAACGCCGCCGTCAGGGCAAGCACCACCACGAGGATCGTCACCGCGCGCAACACACTGGTGGCTTCGCTGAGGTTGTCGGACAGCAGCTGCACCTGTGACACCGGCAGGCCCGAACCAAGCTCCTCCACCACCGCCCGCGCCGCCGGCATCACCGCGCGGGGGTCGCCCGTGGTCCGCACGGTGGCGTAGAGCGGTGCCCAGCGCCACAGGCCGTACGGCAGATAGATCTGCGGGCGGATGGTCTGGGTGGGATCGATTACCCGGGCGTGCGCCGCGACCCCGACGACGCGCAGATTCGGCAGGCGCGGGTACCGGCTTCCTCCCGGCACAGAGACGCCGATCGTCCGGCCGATGGGATCCTGTCCGGGGAACGCCGTCCGGGCCAGGGTCTCGTCGATGACGGCCACCGGCACGCCCTGGGCATTCTCCGCGTTCGTGAAGTCGCGCCCTTGGAGCAGCGGGATGCGCATCGCGTCCAGATATCCCGGGAGCACTGCATAGAAGTTTGCCGCCTGTTCGTCCCGGGCCCTCGCTCCCACGTCCACGTTCGTCGTGAAGTTGTTGATCGTCCCGCGACCACTCAGCGGCGGGCTCGAGATGGCTCCCACGGACACCACACCGGGGAGCGCCGCGAGCCGGTCGCGGATCATCTCGTAGCGGCGATTTTCTCCCTCAAAACCCAGTTGTGCCCAGCTCAGCGGCACCTCGAAGGCAATCACGTCACGCGGCTCGAAGCCCAGATTCGTTCTCGCCAATTCGCCGGCACTGCGCGTGAGCTGCAGGGCGCCGAACAGCAACACGACGGCCACGACCACCTGCGAACCCACCAGAACCCATTGCCCTGTGGCGCGGGGCGTACTCGTGCGATCCGATCCGGCGCCGAGATTCTTCCACGGCGCGC
Source organism: Gemmatimonadota bacterium (assembly GCA_039589615.1). GTDB lineage: Bacteria > Gemmatimonadota > Gemmatimonadetes > Gemmatimonadales > GWC2-71-9 > B3T1B10. The sequence goes on along the minus strand of JBDHHA010000018.1, from coordinate 11,921 downwards.
CACGGGTCTGCCCCCAGCACGCCGCGGCGGCCGTGACGAGCAGCACCAGCGATGCGATGCCAGCGGCGAGTGCCACAGCCCGCCAGTCCGTCGTGATGTGCTCCCAGCGCGGCACCTCACGCGGTATGACGGCACGCAGCCCCGCAATGCCCCAGACGGCCAATGCGCCGCCCATTACCCCTCCCAACACGCTCAACAGCAGGCTCTCGAACACAACGTCGGCGATCTGCCTGCGGCGGGGCGCGCCGAGTGCGCTTCGCACCGCCATCTCCTGCTCCCTACGCCGCAATCCCACGGCGACCAGGGCGGACGCATTCACGACGGCCGTGGCCAGCAGCAGCAAGACCGCCGCCAGCGCGGCGACGATCGCCGGCTTCGCTTCGCGCACCAGGTCCGCGAGCAGCGGAACGACCGTGAAGCGAACCGGGGAGTCTCCGTACGCCTGCGGATAGGTCTCCCGTTGCCGCCGCGCGAACGCTTCCAACGACGCGTTCGCCTCCTCGAACGACACCCCGTCCTCCAAGCGCACCAGCGCGTTCCAGCCCCACAGGAAACCCTGCCGGGGATTTCGCCCGCGTACGGCTTCGACGGTGCGCCAGACGTCGATCACGGCCGGGGCATAGGAACCGCGTCCCAGCCGGAGGGTGAAGTCCGGGGGCAGCACGCCAACCACCTCGTGGGACAATCCCGAGAAGGACAGCGAGCGACCGACGATATCGGGGTCTCCGCCGAAGTTCGTCTGCCAGACATGGTGACTGAGAATGGCCACGCGGGCCGAGGCATCCTCGGGACGGAACAGGCGCCCCAGCACTGGCGGCACGCCCAGTGTCTCCAGCAATCCCGGAGACACCCCAGCACCCGACACCGGCACGACCTCCCGCCCCGTGTCCATGGACGGCGCGCCGAAGATGGCCCACTCGACGGACTGAAACATCCCCTCGGTGTCCCGCAAGTCCAGCAGCTCGTTCTGGGCGAGTCCCGGATGGTTCTCGAGCTCGCCGACGTCGATGCGGATCACGCCGACGCGGTCCGGTTCGCTGTACCCGAGGGGTTGGAGCAACACCGTGTCCACCACCGTCAGCCCCACCGCCGCCGGCCCGATCCCGATACCGAGGATGAACACGACGCCCAGGGCGTAGCGCCATTCACTCGTCAGGCGTCGAAACGTCACACGCGACCGTGTCCCCAGGCCGCTCGCTGAACCCTTCACAGCTGCGATCTCCTCGTTACCTCGGCCGGGTCTCGCCCACGGCCGCCATTCGGACCGCGTTCTGCCCGGTGTCCGGTTTTTGGACGTGCAACCCGCGTGCCATCGCTGGGGTGTCGCGTAACTCCTTTTCCGACTTGAGGTTGCGCAGTCCTCAGACCCGCGCCGAATGCAGGGGTGGTGTGCGGTACCGAGACCGCCGATCCCGCTTCCGGTTCCTCACTCTGGCTCCATCGTCGCATCGGACGGGATTCGCCCGGGCGCGACCGCGTCGACGATCCGGCGAAGCTGGGGTGTGGGCAGGAAGTGATAGGCCCGCAGCAAATTCTGGATACTCCGCTCCCGGTTCCCCACGGTGTCGTGGGCCTGGGCCAAGGACAAGTACATTTGGGCGAATTGCCCGATGACCGGGCGGTGGTTGGAATCGAGTTGCGGCGTGTCGGTCTCCAGGAGATCCGCATAGCGGTACACGTTCCATGCGAGAGACTCCGTCCGCTCGAGATTGACTTTGTACCCGAATCCGCTGTCGACCACTTGCGCCGCGTCGGGATGCTTGTCGGCGTACAGTTTCAACGCCAGCCCTTCCTGCACGACGGAGTCGCCCAACCGAACCCACGCTTCGTCACCACCGCCGCCCGAGAAATACACCGACCGCTTTCCCACGTTTTCTTGGATCATGCGGAGCAAGAGCAAATCGTTGACGTAGAGCGGCGTTCCCGCCGGATACGTGTGCTCGATGACGCCTGCACGGAACGTGTAAGCCGTCGGAAGCGCCATCGGCCGGAGCGAGGCGATCTCGGCGTCGGTGAGGCTGTGCACCGGTGGAGGCGGCACCGCAGGTGCACTGTCCGCAAACCATGGCGCCTGCTCGGGATCGAACGGCTGCACCGGGCGGTCACGCAGGTGACGAATGTACGATGGGATCCGGCTGAGCGTTCCCACCATCACTGTCACGTCGGGCCGGATTCCCTCAACCGCCTGTAGGTACCACAAGGGGTACGTGTCGTTGTCACCGTGCGTAATCAGGATGCCGTAGGGTTCGATGGTCTGCAGCACATCGTAGGCGTAATCCCGGGCGAGCTGCACCTGGGGACCGTGGCTTCGGCTGGCTGCTTTGAAGTTCAACGCCGGGGGAATCAGTGCCAGGGCAAGCAATGGGAACGCCAGGTGCGGCGCCCATCTCTTACCGGCCCACCGCTGCCCTAACGACGCGCGCAGCGATCGGCACATCCCGACGATCCCCACGCCCGCGAACAGGCCCCAGACCTGAAACGACACCAGGAAGAAGTAATCGCGCTCCCGAACCTCGTGCATGTCGATGACGGGATACTGCTCCAAACCGAGGGAGAAGCCGGGCTTGAAGTTCATGTATCCCACCAGCCCGGGTCCCGTCACGACGAACACGGAGAGCAACAGCCAAAACGCCGATCGGTCACGTTGCCGCAGGAGGGATGCGCCATAGATCCCCAACGACGTGAAGACCAGGGTGAACGGAAGCCGGCCCAGCGCGAAGACCCGCTCGTTAGGCTTCAAGCCCATCGCCCATTGCCAGTCGAAGTACTGCAGGTAGTTCAGGATCTGGAGCCAGAGCAACCCGAAGGTTCGGCCCGGATTTCCCTCACCTGAGAGGTACAGCGGATTGTCCGTCGGCAAACGGGGAGGATATTGCTCCCGCCGGATCACGCTGAGCAACGCGTCCAGCGTGGACGGGTCCCACATGTTCAAGAACGGCACCTGTGCGGCGCGAATATAGAGGAAGAGGTAAGTGGACACGCCCACGGCGGAAACCGCCAGCATGGCCACCGGGAACCGGAGCGAGCCCCGGGCCCCCGCCACGGTCGTGGCGCCGACGAACACGACCGCGGCGATGCCCAACAGTGCCGGACTTCCCAGCCCCGTGGCGATGAGCAGCACCCACGTCGCGGTGAGGACGGCCCACTGCGTCCACTCCTTGTTCCGCGCCTTTTGATCGGTAAGGGGTTCAGTCCGTAGCACGTGCCACATGAACCCGACGAGCGCCGGCCCAACCAAGAGGGCGAGTAAATGGTTGCCGATGGAGAAGGCGCCGAGGTAAACCATCAGGAACAACATCCGGGTCGCCTTGGGAGTGCCCCGGTGGCTGCGCCACACCATGGCGAACCACGTCGTCGCGGCGATGCTGAACGCGGCGATGGCGTATACCTCGGCCTCGTTCGAGTTCTGCCAGACCGTGAACGTGAATGCGGACACGATCACGGCCGCGGCTGCCCCGGCATGGCTCCACAAGCCGGTGTCTTTCCCATCCGTGCGAGAAAGCGCCGCATGAACCACCAGGAAGAGAAAGGCGGCCGCCGCGGCGCTGAAGACGGCGGTCATCAGGTTGACACGGAACGCGTATGCGCCAAACGGCACCAACGTCGCCCAGACGTGTGACACGAACACCCACACAGGTGTGCCCGGTGGGTGGGGCACGCCCAGCGTCTTGGAGGCGGCAAGGAATTCGCCGGCATCCCAGAACGTGACCGTCGGCGCCAAGGTCCACACGTACGCCGCCAGCACAAAGACGAAGACGGCGCATGCCCACACCCAGACGGATCGGCCCGCGGCTCGTACGACGCCGCCTACCCTCCGTTCAGCCGCGGAAGCCGTCGTCGATCCGACAGCCGCGACGCGCTCGCGCACCGCAGTCCGCACGACTCCCGTCGCTTCACGCCACCATAACCTGAGACCGCCACGGATTCCCGAGACCCCCACGGCCTCCGCGTTGAGTTCCCGGAACGCGCACAGCATCTCGGGTGCGAATCTCGCGCGGTACGACGCCGGATAGGCCAGCAGCGCGGTCCGGTAGGCCCACTCGGAGATCTGGAGCGCCTTGAGGTGGACGGGCGACATCAGCGCCCCCTTGCGCCGGCGGGCAGCGCCAGATTGGCCACCAACCTCTTCTCGCCTGCGACATGCACCAACTCCACCATCCGCCTCACCTCGGCCCGGGCCACCTTGCGTCCCAAGGGTGTCAGGGAGTAATACCGGCGCCGCGCGTCAACGTTCACCACACCCTTTCCCGTGTCCGTTTCCTCGATGAGTCCATCGCCGAGGAGGCGCTTGATGGCGGCGTAGAGGGTGCCGGTGCTCAGCATGACTTTGCCGTGGCTACGCTGCTCCACCTCCTTGATGACAGCGTAGCCGTGACGTGCACCGTCGGCGATGGCCAGGAGGATGTGAAACACCGGTGGTGTCAGGGGTGTGAACGAGTCCGGGGTCGGTGGCGCCTTCGGCATGCAGGGCTCCGGCAACTATGGCGTGGACAACTATGGCGTCTACCGCCATAGTAGACGGAAAGAGGTGCGTGGTCAAGGGAGGGTCGTTGTCGTCCTACCTCGCGTCGGGAAATAGCTCGTTTCCCAATACGAAGGACTCGACGAACAGTTGGCCCGGACCGGTCACCGTCACGTCCCAGGTGCCGATGTCGTATGCCCCAGTCAGTCTACTGGTGTTCGCCAGGACCACGAAGGTGAGTGCCTGCTCCGGCGCGCGGATGATCAGCGAGGAATGTCCAAGCGCCAAGCCGTAATGCCACTCGAGGCGGACGCCCTCGTACGTCTGCACGAACCAGCCCAGGCCGTAGGTCCGGTCCGGCCCGCCCAGCTCGATGGTGGGGGAGAGCATCTGGGTCTTGGTGGCGGGATCGAGAAAGCGATCTGCATCCAGCGCCATGGAGATGGTCGCCACGTCCCTGACCGACGAGACCAATCCCGCGGCGGGGCTGAAGTGGCGCAGCAACCCCCACGGCACCACGCGGCCGTCAATCAGCTCGTACGGCAGGGCGAGATTGGCGAGGAACGCCTGCCGGTCCAGACCAGCGGTGTAGAACGACGCCAACACCTTCGGGTCGGGCGCCGTGTGGCGGAGCTGCAGCGGTTGCAGGATGCGCTCCACCAGCAACTGGGCGAACGTCTCCCCGCTGCATTCCAGCATCACCTTGCCCAGCTTGGCATAGCGGCCCCCGTGATACCGGAACACGGTGCCGGGAACGCCCTGGGAGGTGTGGTTGAAGACGTGTTGCACGGTGATCTCGCCCTCCGCCTCGAGCTCCACGCCGTAGCCGGCCATGGGATCGTCGAGGCCCACTAGTCCCTCCTCCACCAGCTGCATCATGACGATGGCGGCGATGGGCTTGGTGACCGACGCCAGGTAGAACGACGTCGTATCGGTCACGGGTCTGCCCCGCTCCACGTCGGCCAATCCAAATCCACGCGACCAGACGATGTCTTCTCCTTGAGCGATGGCGGCGGCCAACCCCGGGATCTGCAGATCGACCCTGATGCTGTCGAGGGACGCCTCGAACCCCTGGAGCCCTTCTTCCGGGGCAACGGAGACGGGTTCTAACGGTGTCTCCCCGCACGCCGCGGTCAACAGCGCGACGGCGACCATGCCGGCGCGGAGGGGGAAACCCGATCGTGGACGCGCACTCATGATTACGAGCCCCCCAGAGGAATCGTGTAGGCAACGGACAGGGAGAGGGCCAGGAGCTTCGAGTACCCCCGGGGCAGCGTCTCGCGGTTCAGGTCGGTGATACCCAGGTTGAACAGTAACTGCACGTCCAGGCGGCGCCGGCCCCCGCCCCGGCGCAACCCGAGCCCAAACCACATCCCCACCTGCGTCTTCTCGCGGTGCCATGCGACTCGGGCGTCGTCACAGCTCACGCTCCCCACGTCGGGCACGCCGGTCACCGAGCACCCTAATTCGAAGCTCACCGACGGGCCCGCCAAGAGTTCTGGCGCCGTGGTCCAAGGGGCCCGCAGCGCAAGCAGTACAGGAACCTCCAGGTAGGTCAACCGGCGGCCCCCGCCGGCGTTGTGTTCCGTCCACCCCTTTTGCACGTACGCCAACTCGGCGTGGAGCGAGAGAATCCGGCTCACCTCGTACGCCGCCACGCCGCCGACCCGGAAGCCGGGCTTGGGCCACCATTCGTTGGACTCGTCGGCCTCGAACCAGACGGCCCCGGCCACGAAGCCCACACTGCCACCCACAGAAAGTGACTGCGACTCGGTTGCGGTGGGACAAATCGGAATCGCCATGAGAACCGAAAACAGCACGATGGGATTTCTCACAACCGCAAACTCCAGATAGGCCGGTTACGCCGTCTGTCTACTGGAGAACGATTTTGGATCGGGATTTCTAACGACGGCTTCTATGAAAAGTTCTTGGCACTCGCCGCGGATGCTACCGCAGTCGCTTCGTCCCGAGCCACCCGTGCCTCATGACCGTATCCGGTGACGCGTCACCGTGGCGCACCGTGAAGACGAGCCTTCGGGCCCAGCCGAGGCGGAGATTCACCACTCGGTGCCCCGCGTCTTGATTCACCTCCCAAGACTTGGCCGAGACCGGCTCGCCGCCGTTTGCCTCGAGTGCGGCGGTCATCAAGTCGTCGTCGGGATCGGTCACACGCACCAAGCGGGAGCACGTGACGCAGGTCCTCTCGCGGGAGGGAAACTCCTCGATGCAAACCCTGCGACCGCAATTGGCACACTTCGTCGTGTGGCTGCGGCAGGTGGACTTGGTGCAAGCCGGGCACGGTGCGACCCCAGACAACGAATACGTTTTGGCGTCTACATGACACTCGGCGCGGTGTTCGGCACACCCCATCTCCCCCTGGGTGTCCAACAAAGGCTTGAGGTGGCTGACGCAGAGGCGAACTCCGTGTCCCGAGCACACCTGGCCGTGCCGGTCACACACCATCTTGCCGCACGAACCGCACGGCTCCACCTCGTCCGAGGCGAGGATGGCCGAGGGCTCCTCATTACACCGCGCGTGGTGCGCCTCGCAGATCAGACGCCGCGACCGGTCCGACCGGCGGAGGTGCTTCGAGCAGTGCACACGTCCGTCCACTTCGCACGTGGCCTGGTGCCACTCGCACACGAAGTGCTCGCAACTCGCACACGCGGCGGCTTCATCCCGTCCCACGGGCTCTTTCGTGCCGCCCTCGCAATACACCACACAGGCATGGCACAGGCGCCGGCTCCCCCGGGGAGCGTCACCGGCACTGCGGACGGCGTGGTCGTCGCACACGACCCGTCCGCACGCTGCGCACGCCGCCAGGCATGTGCTGCATGCGGCGTGTTCGTTTTCCGCGCAGACACCCTGGTGCTCGGTGCAGTGTTGCCTCTTGCAGGTCGTGCACAGCGATGCATGCTCCTCGCAGGCCGGCCGCCCATCAACATGGCATGCACCGATTCCGTGCTCCCGGCAGAACGAGTCCGTGCACACCGAGCACCGGTTGCCACAGGCGTTACAGGTGACGTGATCCTTTATGCAGATCGACACCTCCGACGGCATGCCTCCGCATGTCGGGCAGGTCACCTCCCACGTCCCGCTCCCGCTCAGCGTGCGCCTCGCCGCGAGCACGCCCTCGTGCCGGGATGGGCTCGTCAGCCTCCATTCGACAGACTGCACCAGGAGTTGCCATTCCTCCAATTGCACCGGGTGCACGGTGGCACGCACCTCGTGGCGGCGCTCCTCCTCAGCGCGCCGGCGCGCCCGGTCGGTCTCGATCGCCTGTTGCTCCGCGGCGGTGGGTGGTCTCCCGCTGGACTCCCGATCGGCCACCATGCCCAGGTAATAACGCTCGATGCGGTGCAGCTCCCGCTCGAGTGTGCCCTGTGCCTCCGTCCGGATTTCCTCGATCCGATCCTCCAGGCGCTGCCCCAGGTCGTGGAGCAGCATGTCCATGAGGTCATCCGCCGGTTTTGCGGCTGCCTCCGCGAGATTCCCGAGCCCCTCGGGCGCCAACGGCTGTACGTCTCCGGAAACGAGCTTCTCGCAGACGGTCGCAGCGGCATCTTCAACGGCCGTCCCCGATGAGAGATCGAACACACGACTCTGCACCAGGTGTTCTTCCACCGCCGTCCCCGCCCGCACCATCACACGGGCCAACAGTCTCCCGCCCGGATGCAAGCGCACCGCCGGGGCGTCCGCCTCAACCGTCGCCGCGTGCACTTCTAGATCGAGAGAATCCAACGCGGGTGTGGGTCCTGCCGTGGACGGCGCACCGGCCCAGTCGGACGGCGGAACGATCCCCCACACCATCTTGTGGCCGCGGGCCTGGACCGCCGTGATGAGACGGTAGAAGAAGTCACTCCCCACCGCCGCCATCTCCGCGTCCGGATGGCGTTCCAGCGAGTCCACAGAAAAGGCGATCCTGACGGGCTCACTTTCGACGTCGAGTTGCTCTGCATGAGAGAAGAAGCGGTGTTCCGAGGATGGGACGTCGAATTCCAGAACGTGGGGCTCCACCTCCCGCACACTTCCGCCAACGAGTGCAGCGTACCGCTCGAGCAACTCCCGCACGCGAGGATCGCCCAGCGACTCGGCGTCGTGTTCGGGGGGTATGGCGCCGTCGGTGGGGGCGCCCGGCATCTCTTCCACCGGCTACACCGGCAGCAGCGGAGCCTCGGCGTCCGCCGACAACTCCACCAAGGTCATGGGAAGCCGATCGGCCTGGACCGTCAGCACGATCTCCCGCCCCCGTCCGGTCACACCCACGATGCGCCGCAGGGGACCGTAGTCCGGATGCAGGCCGGCGGTGTCCACCACCGGGCTTCCCGAAAGCATATCCAGGATCTCCACCACGTGGAGACCCAGTTGGTGCCGGCGCGCCTCGACGCCCCGGGCCAGGGCGAGTTGGGAGGTCCCGTACGCCAACCGTACTCGCCCCGGAACCGACAGCGACCGGAACTCCCGTTCCACCCGCATGGCACCGTCCTCCGCCACGACCTCCGAGTTGCGCTCCTCCTGCTCCAGGCCCACAAGCCGGCTCTCTTGGATTGCATCGCCGATCTGCTGCAACGACTGCTCGAACGAATCGTCGTCATCGGCGTCGATCCACGCGTCCACCAGCCGTTTCTCCAGTTTCTCCGCGCCGCCGAAATCCCCGAGTATCACGTCCAGCTCACCCACCACCAGCTCGAAGAGACGGATCTTCTCGTGCAGCAGCTGCAGCACCCGTTCCTCGATCGTGCCCTCCGCCGCCAGGTTGGTGATGAACGTCTCCCGGGTCTGCCCGATGCGATGGATGCGCCCGATGCGTTGCTCCACGATCATCGGATTCCACGGCAGCTCGTAGTTCACCATCCGGTTGCAGAACTGCAGGTTGAGACCTTCCGTGCCCGCCCGGGTGGCCACGAACACCGCGTCGTCGAATCGCTTGAAGTCGGCCAGATTCCGGCTGCGGCGAGGTCGGGAGACGTCACCCGAGAATTCCCGTACCGGGCGCCCCGTCTGCCGCACGTGCTGGATGATGAGCTTCACGGTGGGCCGGTGCTCCGAGAACACCAGCACCCGGTCGGGGGATTCCTCGAGCACCTTCGTCAGCGCCTCGAGCTTGGCGTGCTGTTGGACGGATCGGGCCGCGTCCACCAGCTCGAGGGCCCGGCGACGGTAATCGGGAAGGATCAGCTCCCCTTCCGCGATCTTGCGAAGTGAGAAGGCCAGGGCGTGGGCCGACGAGCAGAGTCGTCGACACAGGCGCATCCGCTCCAGGGCATGAATGCCCCTTCCCGTGCGGCGTTTCTTCCGTACCAGGTCCTGCCGTGACTCGGTCTCCGTCCGTTTGTGGAATCCCTTGCGATAGAGATCTCGCAGGAACAGAACCATGTCCTTGTACAACTCCGCTTCCGGCTCCGTCAGCTGGACCCGGGGGTGGACGGGTGTGCGCGGTGGCAGCCTCACCGAATCGCTCACGTTCGCCCGGCGCGTGCGGATCATGACCTCGGCGGTGAGATCCTTCAGTCCTTCCGGATTGCTCACGCGCCGAGCGTCACCCCGGGCCACGAACCGTTCCTGAAACTCGCGCCACGTCCCCAGTTGTCCCGGCCGCAGCAGGGTCACGAGGTTGTAGAGTTCCCGGAGATCGTTCTGGAGTGGTGTGGCGGTGAGGAGCAGGATGAAGTTGCGCTCGATGCGCTGGAGCAGCTTGTAGAGTTGTGTGGTGTGGCGTTTGGCCTTGTGGGCCTCGTCCACGATCAGCAGATCCCACCGATGGTCCAGGATCGCCGCTTGATGCTTCTTGGAGCGGGCCCGGCTGTGGGACGCAATCGCCTTCGGCATCTTGCGCCAATCGCCGGGCGCGTGGGGCATCCGGAAAGCCTCGAAGAACTTCGTCTCCAGCTCCGCATGCCATTGCTCCACCAAGGCGGCAGGCGTGAGAATCAGCACCCGCCGAGCTAGACCCCGAGCCGCCAGCTCCTTGAGTATGATGCCGGCCTCGATCGTCTTTCCCAGGCCCACCTCGTCGGCCAGGATCGCCCGGCCGGCCATGGGCCGGCGCAGCGCCTGCTCCGCGACTTTTATCTGGTGGGGGAGTTCCTTGATGGTATTGTGGTCGAGGGTCATGAGGCGGTCGAATGACGGCCTCAGGGCAAGACCTTCTGCAATGCGCCGCAGCCGAAACCAACCGACGGTCGATGCGTCACCCGCAACACCCTGCACATAATGCGCGAGGGAATCGGGATCGACCGTCCAGTTCTTCATTCCACCCACTCCCCCGCCGGCCGCAAGAGAAACTCGTCGATTGGGATGCCCGTCTCGCCCACAAGCAGGGTGCGGTGGGGATGGAAGGCTCGGGTGAACCCTAGGGTCTCAGCGAGGCAGCGGGTGTGCATACGAATTACTCAATCTGTTGAGCAAAACTACTCAATACGATGAGTAAACCGCCCATCCCGGCGGAGAGGATGGTAGGGGTGACTCACACGGTATACACCCGCACTTTGTCCAGCTCTCCGGCCAGCCGGTCCCGCTCCACTTCGAGGTCGTAGTGTGCCTGGAGATTGATCCAGAAACCGTCCGACATCCCAAAGAACCGTGAGAGTCTGAGCGCAGTATCAGGGCTGATGCTCCGCCGGCCGTGCACGATATCGGCGATTCTCGTCTGGGGCACGTCAGTATCCTTCGCCAGTCTGTACTGGCTGATGCCCATGGGCTCGAGAAATTCCCTGAGGAGGATTTCTCCAGGATGGATCGGGGCCATCTTGGCGGTCATGGTTGCTGTTCTTTACCTCCTGTCTAGTGGTAGTCGACGATCTCTACGTCGTGGGCGTCCCCACCACGCCATCGAAAGCACACTCGCCATTGGTCGTTGATCCTGATGCTGTACTGACCTTTCCGGTCGCCCTTCAGCTTCTCCAGACGGTTCCCCGGCGGCACTCGGAGGTCATCGAGCCGACTCGCGGCATGCAGGATCTGGAGCTTCCCGAGGGCCACCTTCCTGATCAGTCGGAACCTTTTCGGGGGCTCCCGTCGGAAGAGTGCCTCGGTGGCCCGGTCGGCGAACCCCTTGATCACGAGAGAATACTAATGTGTCGCATTAGTAATGTCAACCGTTAGTAATGCGTCGCGTGAGTGTTTGAGCGATGCCACGTGCTGTGTAACGATAGCGGTGTATGGGCTGGAGTTTGTTACCAATCCACCGCGGCGGGTGGCAAAAAAGGGCGGTCGGTTCGCAACCCTTCTTGGGAGACCCGGAGATCGGGCGCGGAATGTCTGGAGGCAGCTACCCCACTCGTTCCCGCCAGGCCGCCAGCACCTCGGCCTCTCGTTCGCGGGACAATCCGAACCGCCGCGGCCGCGACTCCCAGGTCTCGCCTCTGGCAAGAAATTCGTCGATGATGCTCCGCGCGGTCTCGGCCAGCGGACGGAAGGTGAGCCCGGCGGCGATGGCACGCTGGCCGCTGATCTGATG
>JBDHHA010000017.1:0-43517 GCA_039589615.1 Gemmatimonadota bacterium | reverse complement strand
TGCAGCGGCCGGTTGAGGTTGTACTCGTGCACGCCGGTGATGAGCGTGACGCTGTGCTCGGTGCGCGTCGCCATGGCGGCGCCCTGGGCGATATCCATGATCCAATCGTAGTAGTGCTCTACGGAGACCCGGGCCGTGTCACGCACGTAGTACCACCCCTTGGCGTATTCCGGCACCACATTCGGCGCCTCGCCGCCGCTGGGGATCACGTAGTGGATGCGCGTGGTGGGGCGGACGTGCTCACGCATGAGATTGATGGCGTCGTTCATGAGCTCGACGCCGTCCAGGGCCGAGCGGCCGTTCCACGGATCCGCGGCGCCGTGGGCGGCCTGTCCCCGGAACTCCACCTCGAAATTGTTCATCGCCAGGCCGGGGTTGTTGTTCACCTCGTTGATCTGGCCCGGATGCCACTCGATGGCGGCGTCCAGGTCGTCGAAGACGCCGGCGCGGGCCATGTAGACCTTTCCGACCACGGTCTCTTCCGCGGGGGTGCCGTAGAGGCGTATCGTGCCCTCGATCCCCTCATCGTTCAGGGTCCGCTTCAGGACGATGGCCGCCGCGACGGACGCGGACCCGAAGAGGTTGTGCCCGCATCCCTGCCCGTGGGGATGCTCATCGTCACGGCCGGTACGGTACGGGACCGCGGCGTTGCCGATGCCCGGCAGCGCATCATATTCGGCGAGGACGCCAATGATGGGACGGCCCGAGCCCCACTCGGCGACGAACGCGGTCGGCATGTCCGCCACGCCTCGCTCTAGGCGAAAGCCCTCTTCCTCCAGGATGCCGGACAGGAAGTCCGCCGACCGGGTCTCCCGCAGGGCGATCTCCGAGTAGCGCCAGAGCTCCATGGCCATGTCCCGGATCTCGACCTCCAGGGCCGTGGCGTGCGCCAGTGCCGCCTGCTTGGCGGGGGAGAGGGAGGTCTGCGCGGAGGTGGCTGTGGCAATCGCTGCCGACGCGAGTGTGACTCCGGCGGCGAAGAGGATGCGTGGGCACGAGGGCAGGAAGGGCATCGTCGGATCTCCGAAAAGTGTGATGACGGGCATTTGGTCAGGTGAGCGCTTGCGTTACGAGAAGTGCAACAGGCCGAGCTTACACCCTTCGGCTGTTGTCGGGATCGGTCTTGAGTGGTACCCCGCGTCACTCACAGCGAGAAAAGATGCAGCGGCTCACGGGGGAATGCGAGATGTGAGTAGGGTCGTACCCGTCCACCCGTCTAGAGCTTCACCGACAATCGTATCGTCACCAACCGCCCCAGCTCCGGAGCGCCCACGAACTCCTGATGCCGATCGTCAAGCAGGTTTTGCCCAGTGAGGAACAAGGTGACGTCCGCGGACCAAGGAAGCCGATAGCCAATCCCAGCATCGAACAACGTGTACGTCGACACTCGTCCGCTAATCAGTCCCGCAACAGGGAACGTTCCAACCGTCCGGACGCCCGCATTCGCGGTGAAGCCGGCCTCGGCCCTGTGGTATCGCACGGCAACGGCTCCCTTGTGCCTCGGCGCGCCCAGGGTGAGGTCGCCGATGGTCGGAAGGCCCGTGATGACGTTCTTGCTCATCCACGAGTACATACCACGCGCGGTAAACTCTTCCGTAATCTCGGCGACGATCGAAAAATCAGCGCCCCACACCGTGTACGTATCGCTCCCCTGGCGCTCGACCAGCACGACGTTCGCATCACCCGCCTCCTCGGGGGAGATCGTTCCAAGCGGGATGGAGTCCGCAAAGGCTGCCGCAGCCGCCGCCTGCGCTGGAGGCATGAAATTATTCAAGTACTGCTGGAGCGAAGCGCGATCGAGAAATACGTTTGGCGTCACAGCTTGGAGTTCGCCGACCTCATCACTCACCCTCGTATGATGCAGGTCCACACCTATCTGGATGCGGCCGTCGACCACGCCCGTGTATCCGACCTCGAAAACCGTTCTCATCGTCCGGCGTTCTGCGTCAACGTCTCGCACCTCCGCTGCTGTCGTGGGTTCGAAAGTCTCTGTCGAAAGATCGAGAGTTTTCAAGATCGTCCCCACCTGGGAGGCATTCGGCGCGGGCACGGCGCAAATCCCCAAGATGGAACAGAACGCGTCCCACATTAGCGTCGCCTCGGCTGGGAGGAAGACCTGGTCCCCTTGGGGATTGAATGGCGACCGCATGCACAGCCCGCCACAATCGCGCCTGAAGTTGAACCCCCCCCTTGGAGTGCCCCGCCAGAGGGTCTCATACGGTAGGGGATCAAAAGATCCAACCGACAGGTCGACGAAGAGGTCCTGTGCATCCGGAGATCCATGCGACCGATTGTACGTCAACCGCAGCGCCTGAGACGGGGTCGGTTTGAATACCAGCGCTAAGCGCGGTGAAATCGCCAGATCGTCGATCCGGTTGTGGTAGTCGATCCGCAGGGCAGCCGTGAGGTCAAACTTCGGAGACAGAGAAGTCCTGGTGTGCACGTACCCACCCAGCTCACTCAGATTGTCGTTGTCTTCATTCCGGCCGTGAATCGTGCCGTCCGTACGGGGCACTGTGCGCCTGAAGTCGACGCCGTACAACAAATCATACCGATCATCTCCCACCGCCATACCGTGCTGTAACTGAGTGACGAACACACGAGAATTGTCGACAATCGGATCACCGGTACGCAGTTGATACGTGTCTCCGGCATTGCTGATGTTGAACGTCGTATTGAAGAAGAGTCGGTCGCGTTCCACCGTTACCTGACCGTAGTGATAGCGCCAGTCGCGAACCTGTGTCCCACCGGCGGCGGTCAAATCGATGTTGTTGATCGCTCCGGACAATCCGCCCGCCACCCTCACGGTGGTGTTGTCGTCGGGACGCCAGTCGAGTCGGGCCTGACCAGCGGCGCGTTCGATGTCGAAGTCTCGCCGGCCGATCAGGAGAGTGTCCGGATCCGCGCCGCCGAGGATGGCATCGTTTCGCTTCACCGTCTCAACAGAATCCACAAATTCCCAGTCGCCACCGCGAAAATAGTCGCCCGAGAGCTTGAACCCCAGCCGGCTGCCTAGCACTCCTGCGTGGCGCACGGATCCTTGAAACACCGAGCGCTCGCCCCCGGTCACTGATATACTCGTGCCTTGGGAATCGAACGGAGACCGCGTGATGATGTGCAACACGCCGCGATCACTGTTGGGACCGTACAGTGCTGCGGCCGGCCCCCGGACAACCTCTATCCGCTCTATGTCGTCGCTCGTTGTCGGAACGAGATATGGAACGTTGAGCCGCAGGGACGGAAGACCGGCGTTGCGGTAGTCGGTAAATGTCAACATCGCAGCTGAGTTCGGAGCGAGTCCACCGCGGACCGCGTACGTGTGTTGCATCAGACCCTTGCTCGCGAAATCCACGCCGCTGACGGTTCGAACGTGGTCGATCGCCGTGAACGCGGTGGTTTCCTCGACCTGCCCGCTGGTAACTACCGAAGTGGACACCGGAACGTCCAGTGATATCTGCGGTGTCCGGGAGGCCGTTATACTCACCCCTTCCATCGTGAAGCTGAGCCTAACCATCGTCACAGTCAGGTCGCTGGTGCCTGCGGATACGTCGTCCAGGCGCGCGGGCCTAAGGTCCCACCGCGCGAACTCGATCTGGTATCGGCCGGAGGGAAGCCCCGAGAGTCGGAACCGACCCTGAAAATCCGTGCGGACGCTTCCCACTTCATCACCGTCCGATCCGAGCGCCCGCACGTCGACACCGAAGAGGGGACCGTTGGTGGCCGAATCGCTCACGGTACCGGCGATCGCGTCGGCCTGACCCATGAGCTGGGGTGCGGACAGCAGTGAACAAACGAACCCAAGCGCGACAGCTCGCCTAACGGTCTTCATCGGATCCGCGCGCGTATCGCGTCGAGGAATTGGCGCCTTGGTCAACATGGTCAGGTGAGCGCTTGTGTCACGAGGAGCGCAACAGGCCGCATGTCCCTATGCGCCTCTTCCCACGCGGCACCGACCAGCCGGGCGGCATTAGCCGGGTCGTAGAAGCGATAGGGGATTCCCCATGCCCGAAGCGTCGGCTCGGTGTGGAGCGCTACCGAATCCAGGTCGCTGCGCGTCAGGGTGTCGATGTCCCAGCCCTCGGATCCCACGTCCGATCCGTGTGCCACCATCTTCCCGTAGCCGCGATAGGTGATGAGACAGAGCAGCGGAACGCCCATGCGCATGGCGGTACCGCGAAGCCCGTCACCGCTTTCCAGAAAGCCGGTGTTTTGAACCATGACGACCGGATCCTTGCCACCCAGCCACAGTCCCGACGCAATGGCAAAGGCCTCGCCCTCTCGGGTGACCGCCACGGTGGTGATATCCCGATCCTCGTTGGCCAGCGCCAGGAACCCCGCCGAGGTGTTGTCCGGTAGACCCAGGACGTGGGTCACCCCCTGGGCCTTGAGCGCGGAGAGCAGGTCGGCGGCACTCGACGGATCTCGCTGTGAGGTGTCGGTCATGGGCTCGGGATGAAGTCGTCGCTCTGGGCCGGCTCACGAAAGGTGGTGGTCCCGGGCGTGGCGTGCAACGTCCGGATTGAGAACACCTGTGCAAGTCACGCGACCTCAAACGTCATAGGGTGAAACGGGGCGACCCGTACCATCTAACTGCCCGCATCGCAGGGCCTTACAGGAGGAGCAACCCTATGACCCGCACCGGAATGCTCGTGGTCACGAGCTGCCTCGTTTTCGGAGCGCTGTCGTGCAGCACGCGCCCGCAGACCATGCCGGACACCGACCTGCCCGACGTGGCGAACCGGCAGAAGCCCGACACCCCACCCGGCAACCCCACTGAATCGCCACAGTCGACCGACGAGCGGGAAGTCGCCCAGGAACTGGCCCGTGCCGCCGGAGAGCGCCGCGAGCGCGACCGGGCGGCCGTGCGCTCCGTCATGGACCAAGCCGTGACGGGGGGAGTCGCCGATGCCTCGCGAGTGAGGAACAGTTCGGCCCTCGCGGGCCGCTACGACCCCAACTTCAACACCGAGTCCTACGCCCACATCGTCGAGAACGGATTCCTCGGCGTCGACGCCAATCCGCTGTCGACGTTCTCCATCGACGTCGACCGGGCGTCGTACGCCAATGTGCGCCGCTTCATCCATAACGGACAACGTCCGCCCATCGACGCCGTACGGATCGAGGAGCTGGTCAACTATTTCCACTACGACCTGCCCGATCCCACGGGCGAACACCCTTTCTCCATCACCACCGAAGTGACCAGCGCGCCGTGGAACAC
Source organism: Gemmatimonadota bacterium (assembly GCA_039589615.1). Lineage (GTDB taxonomy): Bacteria > Gemmatimonadota > Gemmatimonadetes > Gemmatimonadales > GWC2-71-9 > B3T1B10. Next base: position 38,299 of record JBDHHA010000017.1, on the reverse strand, counting down.
CGATCACCGGCTGGTGCGCATCGGGTTACAGGGCCGGCGGGTGGACCTCGATGACCAGCCGGCTTCCAACCTGGTGTTCTTGCTCGACGTTTCGGGCTCGATGAACTCCCCGGACAAACTGCCGTTGCTCAAGGGCGCGCTGGGGCTGCTCGTCAACAGCCTGCGGGAGAAGGACCGGGTGGCCATCGTCGTGTACGCAGGCGCGGCGGGACTCGTCCTCGAATCGACATCCGGCGATCAGAAAGAAGTGATCCTCGACGCCATCGAGCGCCTCTCAGCGGGCGGCTCCACAGCCGGCGGTGCGGGCATCCGCTTGGCATATGACGTGGCCCGGCGCAATCACATCCGCGGCGGCAACAACCGCGTCATCCTCGCGACGGACGGTGACTTCAACGTGGGAGCCTCCAGCGACGCGGAGATGATCCGCCTCATCGAGGAGAAGCGGGAGCAGGGCACGTTCTTGACCGTGCTGGGCTTCGGCACCGGCAACATCAAGGATTCCAAGATGGAAGCCCTGGCCGATCACGGGAACGGCAACTTCGCCTACATCGACAACATCGCCGAGGCCCGCAAGGTGCTGGTGGAGGAGATGGGCGGCACCCTGTTCGCCATCGCGAAGGACGTGAAGATCCAGGTCGAGTTCAACCCCGTCCGCGTGCAGGCGTATCGCCTCATCGGGTACGAGAACCGGATGCTCGCCGCCGAAGACTTCAACGACGATACGAAGGACGCCGGAGAGTTGGGCGCGGGACACACGGTAACGGCACTCTACGAAGTGATTCCGGTCGGTGTCGAGACTCATTACGCCGTCGGCGGTGTTGACTCTTTACGCTATCAGATTCTTCCGGTCCGGCCCGTACGGGACACGGGTGAGTTGCTGTTCGTCAAGTTGCGCTACAAGGCGCCCGACGGCGATACGAGCCGACTGCTGACGCAGCCCGTCGAGGACGTGGTCGGGGACCCGTCGCAGGATCTGCGGTTTGCGTCCGCCGTAGCCGGGTTCGGGATGTTGCTGCGCGAGTCCGAGTTCTCGGGAAGGTGGACCATGGCACACGTGCTGAACGCGGCACGCGAGGCGACGGCCGACGACGACGACCCGTATCGCGCGGAATTCGTGGGGCTGATCGAGGCCGTCGTACGGTCGGAGCTGCTGGCCGCGCGGTAGAACTGGAGGATCAGAGAGATCGCAGAGTGCGCAGGGGAATGCAGAGTGCGCAGGGGAATAGGGATAACCTCTGCGCACTCTAGCGGTTCTCACTCCAGTGGTTTTGCTTCAGCCGGCAGACACCGCCGCGGTGTCGGAAGCCACGCCGAGGTTGACGTGGGCCCCGACGAGGATTACGCATTCCTTATGAATTGGACGACGAGCGTGACATTGGCATCCTACCCGCGCCCTATCCGGGGGAGTTCTCGGATGAGGCGCTGACGGCGTCGTGCGCTCGTAACTGAGCCCACCTTCTAGGTCCTTCCGAGGCACTCCCTGGCACAGGCCACGCGGAGTGCCGAATTGTTTCCGGCCCTCCGCACGCTGCCGTTCACGGCAGCCGATCATTCACCGCCTCACGGAGGGCTATCATCATGCGCATGTCTCAGCTGATGGGACAGACACACCGTGGCCAATTCGGCAACGCGGAGTCCGTCAGTCACGAATTACTGCTTCGCGCCGGCTACGTTCGGCAGCACGCCACGGGCATCTACAGCTTTCTGCACCTCGGTCTCCGCAGCCTTCGAAAGATCGAGGCCATCGTGCGGGAGGAGATGGATCGTACGGGGGCACAGGAAATCCTCATGTCGGTCGTCCACTCCGCCGACATGTGGAAGCGAACCGGTCGCTACCACGAAGTGGACGAGACACTCCTGCGTTTCAAAGATCGGCGCGGCCACGACATGGTGCTGGGGATGACCCATGAAGAAATCGTGGCGCAGCTTGCGGCGAGCGAGATCCGATCGTACCGCGACGCGGGGATCGTCGTGTACCAGATCCAGACCAAGTTCCGGGACGAGCTTCGCTCTCGGGGTGGATTGCTCCGCACGCGGGAGTTCATCATGAAGGACGCCTACAGCCTCAACCTGGATGACGAGGGACTGGGTGAGGCGTATGACACGCAGGCGCAAGCCTACAAACGCATCTTCGCGAGACTTGGGCTGCTCAACGTGCACATGATTCAATCGGACACCGGTCTCATGGGAGGACGGGTTGCCCACGAATTCACATGCCTCTCCGACGCCGGCGAGGACACGGTTGCCCTCTGCAAGGCTTGTGGGGCGGCTCTCAACGCCGACCTCGTCGAGGGGGAGGCGGGGCAATGCACCTGTGGTGGCACCTTCGAGTTCCGGAAGGGCATCGAGGTAGGGAACATCTTTCAGCTGGGGACTCGCTACGGCGATGCCGCCGGTATCAAGGTGACCGGCCGCGACGGCAAGCAGCACTCGCTTGTGATGGGCTCGTACGGCATTGGCATCAGTCGTGTTCTGGCCACTCTCATCGAGCAACACCACGACGACCGGGGTATTGCGCTGACGGCCGCCGCCGCGGGGTACGACGGGCACGTCGTGAATCTGGCGCACACACGAGACGAGCGGGCCACCCAGATATACGAGCAATGCCGCAAAGCGGGCTTGGCAATCCTGTGGGATGATCGTCATGCTCGGGCTGGGGAGCAGCTTGCCGACGCCGACTTGATCGGGGCGACGCTACGCATCACGGTTGGGAACCAACACGATGGCAACGACCAGGTCGAGCTCACCGAGCGACGCACAGGCACCGTCCATATTGTGTCGCAGCAGGACGTCGCGGAGAATATGATGCGGCTACTGGCGATCCTGAAACGGCGGGAAACCGCCGCCGCGCAGATGAGTTAGGTTATGGCGCGTTCGTCACCTGATAACTGGCCCGCCCTGCCGGCCACCACCGATGCACCGATGCCCCGACAATCGGCTGAGGACAACAGCGGCGTAGGGACGCCCAACCGGGGTTCCGGATGGACCTGGTTGCGTACATACGGTCCGCTCGCCTGGCTCGTCGCCGTGGTGGGAATCTGGGCCGGTGCGTTGTGGATTACACCATTCGATAGCGGATACACCGCCGGCGAGATGTACGACCACTGGTTGAGCTGGCGGGAAACCGGTGTGCTGTACCCGTCCTTAGACCAGGCTCCCTGGCGCGTGCTGAACTACCCGCCGTTGGTCTTCGCGCTCGTGCGGTGGGTGGCGGCCACCGGCATTCCCCCTTTGGCGACTGCACGCTTGGTTACCTTGATCTCCCTCGTCGCATCGATCGTCGTGCTGTACCGCTGGGTCAGAGCCGCCGGCGCCGATCGCAGTGCCGCCTTTGCCGTCGCCGGAATTCCAGCGGCGAGCTTTGCCATCCTGCATGCGGCAGGCCAGTTTCGTGTTGAGCTTCCCGCCGCGGCGCTGACCCTCGTCGGCCTGTACTTGCTCCACGCTGCAGGTAAGACCAGGATCATCGTCGCCGCCGGTGCTGCCTTGGCGCTGGCGTGTTTCGCGAAACAGACGCAGGTCATCTTCCCGGTGATCGGATTCGCGTGGCTGGCACGATACCACCGACGTCACCTACTGCCGTTCGCGGCCGGCGCGCTGTCAACGGCAGTAATCGGAGCACTTCTCATCCAGGGGGCCTTTGGACCGGAAGCATGGCGCCACCTGGTCACCTATACGGTGGGCACGTACAGCCTCTTTCAGTTGGCGGAGCAATTCGCCTCTTTCGTGCTGCCGTGGTGCGTCTTCGTTGCCTTGGCCGTCTGGTTGGCGAAGAAGGAACCCGAAAGCCGGCGCGATCTCCGGTGGTGGTACTTCGTGGGCAGCAGTGTGTGGTTGTTCGCCGCGGCGCGAGAGGGATCGAGCAGCAACTACTTCATCGACTGGGCTTTCGCGACGCTGCTGTGGACCGGACCCTGGCTCGGCACGTGGCTGGCAACTGCCAAACCGCGGTCCATGCCACGCTTCGTGACGCTGGCGCTCATTGTTCAGATTGTCGGCGCCGGCATAGGTGCAGCGGCCGCCCTGTTCGTCAATGTCACGGCGTTGCTGGAAACCCGCGCGTCGCTCCCGAGCCTGTGCGCGGCCATGTCGTCGGATCAACGCATCGTGCCCATCGAGAGTCCCGGTCTGGCGCGTGCCTGCGGCTATCAGGCGGCTCTCCACCCCTTCATCATCTCCAACCTGGCGGCCCGGGGATTGTGGGACGAGCAGCCGTTCCTCGACGACCTTGCCGACGGCGTCTATCCCGTCGTGGTGGTGCCGTTCGTTCCCGGTGAGCAGGACTCCTTCACCACGGATCGGTGGACACGCGAAATGATCGAGACCATCGCGGCCAACTACGCTGTGACGGACCGTGTGATCGGCTGGAACATCCTACGCCACACCGACCGCCCCTGACGCGAGTTGGAAGATTGCTAGTGCGGAGGCGCGACGCGGCGAAGTCCGTGGAGCAGGACTACTAGCAGGAAGAAGAGATTTCGCAGCGGCAACGCCGGCCAGAAATACCGAACGGGGGATGGAGCGACAGCGCCGTGGCTCGCGTCGGCCAGGCGATCCGCGACCCGCAGCAGAAGTCCGGGACTTCGCGGCCAGTCCATGATGCCGTCGATCCATTGAGCCGGAATACCCCGTCCACCCACCACCGCTCCGGCCAACGCTCCCGCGATGGCACCCGTCGTATCGGTGTCTCCTCCGCAGTCCAGTACCGCCTTCAGCGTGCCTGCGAAATCTCCGAAGTGCCGGAGCCAGGCGTAGACGACAATTGGCACCGTGTGGTACACGTACCCCGTAACGCCTTTCGCCAATCCGAGGCTGCACGCGAAATCGCGGACTGTGAGGGTCTGATCGTGTGCTGTCGACAAGGCACCCAACAGATCAAGCCACTCCTCGTCATCGGGGCCTGCGCTCCGCAGCAGGTCGATCCACTCCTGCGGGCTTGGCCGCTCACGCAGGTCTGCTCGCACGGACCACGCCGCCAGGTAGGCCACAGCCTTCGCTCCGGTGAGCGCTTTGGGATCGGTGTGTGTGACCTTCGTAGCAGCACATACGAAGTCGTCGACGCGATCGGCAGACGAGGCGAAGAAGGCACCGATCGGCGCCACGCGCATGGCTGGACCGTTACCCGCGGAGTAGACGCCGCTCCCGGCCGGCCTGAAGCCGATCCACAGTCGAAGGATCGATCGCAGTGTCGCGAAGCCGACGCCTGCCGGTAACGACACCAACCACCAGCGCAGGGCCCAGGCCAACCGGCGTCCGAACATCTCCGGAGATCGCGGATGCGACAGCAGACTCTGGGCAACGAAGAGGGTGTGTTCGGTATCGTCGCTAATCATCCCTCGATTGATGACGAGACGATGGCGCCACGTATCCCCGAACAGTCGCTTTGCCCGTTGTGGCGGGATTCCCTCAGTCGGAAGACCCAGCGCGTCTCCCACGGCGGTGCCGAGGAGGATGCCCCGAAATCGATCTTGAGGGGAGAGAGGCTCAACCGCCCCGGCCGCCGGGTTCACGCAAACAGCCAGCGGATCAGACGCCAGACTCCGTAGCCGAAGCCGGCGAGCACGAGGAGCACGAGGAGGTTGTAGATCTTCATCCACAGCGGAATGCGCGGCAGCCTTCGGTAACACTCATCGCACCAGTCGGAGGTGATGGGAACCGGTCCCGGATAGTGCCTCGTATGTCCTGGCGCGCCGCAGCCGCACATGCCACAGTAACCCCGGGGAATGCCCTCGTCTTCGAGGATCTTGGGATCCGTCTCCCAAAGTTCGCAGTAGCAGTCGGCTTTTATGTCCGTGGTCGCCATACCAATTCAACCTCCGAATGCTCTCTGAGCGGCCCGAGCGTTGCTGGGGTCGGAATGCTCAAGAGTGTGCTGCAACTAGTTGCCACCGCCACACTCCAGCCTCGCTGCACATGTCGCCTATTTAAGACACTGGGCATCCTGTAGCAGTGGCATCGATCACACCCCTGGGTAGGGCTCGCCGCAAGGTGAAGAATTGATGAGATTGAATGCAAGCGAACTTGATGATTGGCACCTGTGATATTGCCAGGACGTAGTTTGAGGTGCACCCTGGCACAAGGACCGAGCCATGTACATCCCCGTACCCACAGCCCCGCCGGCACCACCCTCAGCCGAGGCGCAGGAACTCGGTGACCACCTGGCCAGACTGATCCAGGCCTACCAAGCGGACCACCCGGAGATGAGTCCGCTGGAGGTTCGCCAGGCCGTGCAGCTCGCCCAGCGGGCGGTGGGCGGCGGACCCAACACCAAGATGCTCATCAAGGCCGTCATGCTGGGCCTGGTCGCTTTCATGGCTCTGGGTGTGTTCTTCTTCCGGTCCAACCCCGACCTCGGACAGATCCCGTTCGTCATGATCGCGATCGTGGTCTTGATGGTGATTGTCGGCATCGGTGCGGTCGTCGCCAACAGGCAATAACAGCCGGAGCGGCAACAGGCACGCACGACGAAGGGGAGCGTCCTCCCATACGTCGTCCCCGGACAGTCTCTCGTCACGTCGACCGTCGACCAGCGGCGACGCTAGCCGCCCCGACGCACGTCCTGTATTGTTCGATTCATAACCTCGAGGTTGCCCGTGTCTGACCCCCAGCGAGCACGGAAGGACCAGCAGCTCGCCGTCCCTCTCGACCACGGAAGCGACTCCCCGCTCTATCGGCAGATCGTCGATCACCTGTGGCCCAAGGTCGTCGAGGGAGTGCTGGAGCCCGGCGAGCGATTGCCTACGGTGCGTCAATGGGCCATCGACCTCGGTGTGCACCCCGACACCGTGGTCCGTGCATACAAGGAGCTCGAGCTCTTGGGTGTGATCGTGCGACGAGCCGGCGAGGGAACGTTCGTCGGTTTGAAACCGCCCAACCGGAAGGAGCTCGAGCGTCAGGCCGACCTCGAGCGTGTCTGCCGCGGAATGCTCGCGGAGGCCGAGGCGTTGGGATTCACGTTTGACGAGCTACTCGAGACGCTCTCCCAGCTACAGTCTCACGGAGATTCGACATCTGGAAGGAGGTCGGAATGACAGGCCGCTATTCATCCGGCACGCAGTATCCTCTCGTGCCGTCGTCCATAAAGGAGTTCGGTATGACGAGCAGCTCGCCCAACGACACCCGCTATCCGTTTCCAGCCGTCCTCTCAGGAGTGGTCGCTGGCGTCGCGGCCGCCGGGCTCGCGATGCTCACACCCCTGGCTGCCCTGGGGTGGGTTGCCCCCAGCATCGGCGCGATCGTCGGCGCAGCGTTGGGATCGTCGATCAAGTTTGCCGATCAGTGGGAGAAGGCGGTGGTGCTACGGTTGGGCAAGTACCGCGGCCTCCGCGGGCCCGGTCCGTTCTTTGTCATTCCCGTCCTCGACCGCGTCACCTACCACATCGACCAACGCATCCGGACGACGGACTTCGGGGCGGAGTCCTGTCTTACCAAGGACACGGTCCCGGTGAACGTGGACGCCATCGCGTTCTGGATCGTGTACGACGCGGAACGCGCCGCACTCGAGGTGCAGCGCTACCACCAAGCCGTGGTGCTCGCGGCCCAGACGGCCTTGCGGGATGCTATCGGAAAGCACGACCTCGCCGAGTTGATTCAATCGCGGAAGGAGTTGGGGCGCGGCCTCCAGCAGATTCTCGACCAGAAGATGCACGACTGGGGCATTCAGGTGCAGTCCGTCGAGATCCGCGACGTCATCATCCCCAAGGCGCTGGAAGAGGCGATGTCCCGCCAGGCCCAGGCCGAACGGGAGCGGCAGGCCCGGATCATCCTGGGCACCGCCGAAACGCAGATTGCCGACAAGTTCGTCGAGGCGGCCAAGAGTTACAGTGAAAACCCCGTGGCCCTCAATCTCCGAGCGATGAACATGCTGTACGAGAGCATCGTGAAACGCGGGTCCCTCATGGTGGTGCCATCCGGCCTGGCGGACTCCCTCAACCTCCCCAACCTCATCGGACTCACCGGAGCCGCCGGCGCCAAGCTGACGCCTCCCGACGAGGACCAAGACGAAAAGGGCGGCGAATCCAAGGATTGAAGCACCAGGCCAATCGTCCGCCTCAGCAAATCCGGCCCGGGCCCCCGCATGGACAATAGGGGTTCCGGGCCGAATACTTAGGGGTCTCTTCATGATACGCACACGCCTCGGAGCAGCCCTCCTGACGACGGTGGTGTTGGCGCTGGCGCCCCAGGTGTCCGCCGCGCAAGCCAACCAGACCGGGCCGACGAGATCGGTCAGGGACGGGGTGTATACCGCGGAGCAGGCGGAGCGGGGAGCCCAGGTCAATCAAGAGGCGTGCGCCAGCTGCCACATGGAGGACTGGTTCACGGAGACCTTGCTCCAGTCCTGGGCTGGAGCCACCGCCGACATGCTGTACGACTTGATCCGGACCACGATGCCCCAAGACCGGCCGGACGGTCTGAGTCGTCAGCAATATGCCGACATCTTGGCCTACATCTTCCAGCTGAACGGACTTCCGTTCGGGGAAGACGAGCTTCCGGCCGGCAACCGAGACCTCCAGAAGATCCTCATCGAACAACGACAGTGAACGAAGGTAGGCTAATGAACCGCAATCATGTCGCCGCGATGAGCTTGCTCGCGGTCACGATCCTGGCAGCGGGCTGCCAGAGCCAGGCACAGGACTCCGGCGTGCAGGCGCCGATGTTCGAGGTGGACCCCCTGTGGCCCAAACCGCTGCCCAACCATTGGGTGCTGGGCTCAGCCATCGGCGTGACCGTCGACTCCGAGAATCACATCTGGATCGTGCATCGGGGCAACGGCAATCTCCGGACAGAGCTGGGGGCGTCCACCGATCCACCCACGGGGGAGTGCTGCCTCCCCGCGCCCAACGTCCTCGAGTTCGACCAGGAAGGCAACCTCCTCAACTCCTGGGGCGGCCCGGGAGAGGGGTACGACTGGCCGGAATCGAATCACGGGATCACGGCAGACCACCTGGGCAACCTCTGGATCGGCGGGAACGGCGGGAACGACGCCCACATCCTCAAGTTCGCCCAGGACGGAACGTTCCTCATGCAGATCGGCCGCCCCGGCGCCAACAGCGGCAGTCACGACACCCAGAACTTCGGGCGCGTGGCCAAGATCGCCTTCGACGTGAGCGCCAACGAGGCGTATATCGCCGACGGCTACGGCAACAAGCGCGTGGCTGTGATCGACATGGACACCGGCGAATTCAATCGGTACTGGGGCGCGTACGGCAACGAGCCCGACGACACCAACATCGGTGGATACAACCCGGACGATCCACCCGCCCAGCAGTTCCGCAACCCAGTGCACTGCGCCGAGCCCTCCAACGACGGCCTCATCTACGTATGCGACCGTCCCAACGACCGGATCCAGGTGTTCCAGACGAACGGCACGTTCGTGCAGGAGGTGTTCGTCGCGCCAGAGACCCTGGGTGACGGGTCCACGTGGGACATCGCCTTTTCCCGGGATCCCGAACAGACGTACATCTACCTCGCCGACGGCAAGAACATGAAGATCTACATCATCGAGCGCGCGACGATGGAGATCCTGACCAGCTTCGGTGACGGCGGGCGCCAACCGGGACAGTTCTTTGCCGTGCACAGCATTGCCACCGACTCCGACGGCAACATCTACACCACCGAGACCTACGAGGGAAAGCGGGTCCAGAAATTCGTGTACAAGGGCCTCGGCCCGGTTGCGGAGGAGAACCAGGGCGTGGTGTGGCCGAGGACGGGGCGGTAGCCATGTCTCGCCGCATTGCGGTCGCGTGGGTTGCGGGTCTCTTGGCTCTGACGCCGTCCGGCGCACCCGCCCACGAGATCCCCAGCAACATCACGGTGCAGGTGTTCGTCAAGCCCGAGGGACAACGGCTGCACTTTCTCGTACGCATCCCGCTCCGAGCGATGCGTGACATGGAATTCCCGCTTCGAGGGCCGGGATACCTCGATCTTGCCCACGCCGACGCCGAGTTGCGTAACGCCGCCATGCTGTGGATCGGCAACGAGGTGAAGCTCTACGAGAACGGCGCCTATCTCACCAGCCCAGAGATCGTCGCCGCCCGTGTGTCGATCCCGTCCGACAGATCGTTCCGGAGCTTCGACGAGGCCTTGGCCCACGTCACCGGCCCGCGGCTCCCGGACCGCACGGCGCTCTACTGGGAACAGGCGATGCTCGACGTGTTGTTCGAGTATCCGATCACCTCCGATCGATCGGAGTTCGCCCTCGACTCGGGTTTCGAGCGGCTGGCGTTGCGCGTGTCCACGGGGTTGCGGTTTCTCCCGCCGGACGGCGCAGTGCGGGCGTTCGAGTACGCCGGGGATCCGGGCCTGGTCACGCTCGATCCCCGGTGGCATCAGGCGGCGCTGCGGTTCGTGGGATTGGGGTTCGGTCACATCCTCGACGGGCTCGACCACCTCCTGTTCCTGCTGTGTCTGGTGATTCCGTTTCGCCGGCTCCGCTCCGTCATCGTGGTCGTCACCGCGTTCACCGTGGCCCACTCCATCACCCTCATTGCCTCGGCGTTCGGAGCGGCACCGAGTGCCTTGTGGTTTCCACCGTTGGTCGAGACCCTCATCGCCGCCTCGATCGTCTACATGGCTCTCGAGAACATCGTGGGAACCAAGCTGCGGCGGCGCTGGATGCTCACCTTCGGCTTCGGCCTGGTGCACGGATTCGGATTCTCGTTTGCCCTGCGAGAGACGATGCAGTTCGGCGGGTCCCACCTGGTGACCTCGCTGCTGGCGTTCAACGTGGGCGTGGAGTTGGGGCAGCTCTTCGCACTGGCGTTGTTGATTCCGGCACTGGGGCTGTTGTACCGGTTCGCGCTCAAGGAGCGTGAGCGGATCGGCGTGATCGTGCTGTCGGCACTGGTAGCACACACCGGGTGGCACTGGATGACCGATCGCGTCGCGGTCCTGCGCCAGTACCAGGTGCGGTGGCCCGCCATCGACTTGGGGTTGCTGGTAACTGTCGCCGGATGGCTGGCGGTCGTTGCCGGCCTCGGTTGGCTGATATTCCGGGGACCGCGACACCTCACTGAGGGGAATACTCCGGCGAAGGCCACTCGAACCTAACACTTCAGATGGAGCAAGCAGCCATGTCTCATCTAGGTCGACTGGGATCCACCGTCATGGTGGCCGCGATTGTCGTGAGTGGCGCCGCCCACGCGCAGGGCAATCCATACCGCGCCGTGGAGGGCGTGTGGGGAAAACTGCCGAGCGGACGGACGTGGGGATCGACGAGCGCGGTGTATCCGTCCCCTGACGGGACCATGATCTGGGTGGGGGAGCGGTGCGGCGAGAACAGCTGCAACGGGAAGGACGGTGTGGATCCCATCCTCTTGTTCGACACCGCGGGCAACCTGGTGAAGAGCTTCGGTGCGGGGATGATCGTCTGGCCCCACGGGATGTTCGTGGACGATGACGGCAACGTGTGGGTGACCGACGCGGTGGGGTTCGGCGCGGCACCGGAGGGAAGAGGTCACGAGATCTTGAAGTTCAGCCCCGACGGCGAGCTGTTGATGACCCTCGGGAAGAAGGGTGTCGCAGGAGACGGGCCCGACACCTTCCGGCAGCCGTCGGACGTGCTGGTGGCACCCAACGGCGACATCTTCGTGGCCGACGGCCACGGGGCCCAGGGCAACAACCGCATCGTCAAGTTCTCCAGCGACGGCACATACATCACCGAGTGGGGCTCCACCGGCGCCGAGGCCGGGGAATTCCGAGATCCCCACGCCCTGGCCATGGACTCCCAGGGACGGCTCTTCGTAGGCGATCGCGCCAACAGCCGCATCCAGATCTTCGACCAAGAAGGCAACCACCTCGCCACCTGGACCCAGTTCGGGCGGCCCAGCGGGCTGTTCATCGACGACAACGACACCCTCTATGCCGCCGACTCGGAGTCGAACGCGCGGCGGAACCCCGGATGGAACCGGGGCATCTACATCGGGAGCGCCAGGGACGGGTGGGTCACGGCATTCATTCCCGATCCCGAGCCGGATCCCGACAACTCCGGCACCAGCGGGGCAGAGGGTGTGGCGGTGGACGGCGCGGGGAACGTCTACGGTGCGGAGGTGGGGCCTCGGATGTTACGGAAGTACGTCAGGAGGTAGGAAGAGGGACACCGCCGCACGACAAAACAAAGGCCGGGGATATCCCCGGCCTTCTTGTTTATTCCCCGCGGCGGCGCTTACTGGCCGCCGGCCAAAACCTCGCCGGCCGCAGGGGAGTAGTCGATCACCAGAGACACGCGTCGGTTCGCAAGACCGTTCTCGCCCCACCCACCCGGGGTGACCTGCCGGTCGCCGGACTCGCCGTAACTCACGACCCGCACGCGCTGTCCAGCCAGTCCCATGCTCGTGAGGTAGTTCCGCACGGTGTTGGCCCGCTGCTCGCCGAGCCAGATGTTGTACTCCGTGTCGCCGGCGGGATCCGCAAACCCCTCGACCGTGATCAGCGCCGTGGGATAGTAGGCGGCCACAATCGTGGCAAACCGATCCAGCAGCGGTCTGTCCGCGCTCCGGATCACATGGCTGTCGTACTCGAAGTGCACCGGAGAGTTGAAGCGAATGGCCTGTTGGAGCTCATCGATGTCGGTGTCGAAGTCCCGGCGCACCGATTGCAGCTCCACCTCGAAGTCCTCGACGCGCCCCGACATGACCTCCAACCCATCCACTCGCTGGTCGAGCTGATCCACGCGGCTGCTCAACTCCTGCGTGTCCTCGGCCAGGGCCGAGTCGGCTTCGTGCATCTCGGCGCGCAACGCCGAGAGTTGCTGATCGAGCGCGGCCTGCTTCACACCGCAACCGGCGGCGGCCAGCCCGAGCGCGGCGGCGGTGAGTACGGACCAGTGTCGTCTTTCCATGGTTCACTCCTTGTTCTTCTCCGCGAGCGGCACGCACCACACGAGGCTCGTGGCGCGAGGGCAAAAACTAGTGATCTCGATGACGGCGGCACGTGATCCACGTCACGATGGTCGGAGGCCCAATTCGTGGCGGTTGTGGACCGGCCGTAACGGCGGGTATGTCGTTCTACACTCCCAGCCGCGCGGGGTTCACGATCCGGGCCCCCTTCTCTGGCGCAACCCTGCCAGGTCGGCAAATTACGGGCCGGAGGATCGCGGTAGCACACAAAGGAGGTCGGAGCATGGCGGGAGTCGAGGGCCGGATCGCGCTCGTCACGGGCGCAGGCCGAGGCATCGGGCGTGCGGTCGGGGAGCTGCTGGCGGCGCGTGGCGCCCAGGTCATGTGCGTCTCGCGCAGCAAAAAGGAGTTGGCGGCGCTCGGTCTCGAGTACACGGTCGCGGATCTCGGCACGCCCGAGGGTTGCGCGCTGGCCGTCGCGGAAACCGAGCGCCGCTTGGGACCCATCGACATCCTCGTCTGCAATCACGGCATCGGTTCGGCCCACGAGCGCGTGATCTGGGAGCAGGATCCGAAGGTCTGGAGCGAGATGATGCAGATCAACCTCGACGGACCCTTCCACCTCTCCCAGTTGGTGGTGCGCGGGATGGTCGATCGCCGCTACGGCCGCCTCGTCTACACCAGTTCGACGTCCGGCCTGGTCGCCGAATACGCGGGAAGCGCTTACACGGCGGCCAAGCACGGGTTGATCGGGTTGATGCGAGCGGTGGCGCAGGACGCAGGCAAGTACGGCGTCACCTCGAATGCCGTACTACCCGGTTGGGTGCGGACCGAGATGGCCGAGCGCTCGGCACGCGCCGATGCGGAAGAGCGTGGCATCACACCCGAGCAGGTGTGGGAGGACCGGGCCACCCTGTATCCACCGGGCCGCGTCGCCACGCCTCAGGAGGTTGCCGAGATGATCGCTTTCTTCGCGTCGGAAGAGTCCAGCGGTGTCAGCGGCGAGGCCGTTCGCGTTGCGCTGGGGAGCGTGTTGTAGGCGCGTCGAGCGCCGGGTCGCAGCTTCAAGTCCGCTCGGCATCCACGAAGCGGTAAAGATCGCGACCAAAGAGATTATGAGCTTGGGTGATTCGATATGGGTGAGATGAAGGGGATCCAATAATGGAATACAGAGTACTGGGCCGAACTGGCGTGAGGGTGTCCGCGTTGGCATTGGGTACGGCGAACTTCGCCGACCCGACCCCCGAAGACGAAGCGAAGCAGATCCTCGAGCGTGCGGTCGATGCCGGCATCAACCTAATCGACACCGGAAACAGCTACGCAAAGGGAGAGTCCGAACGGATCATCGGTCGGGCTCTGCACGGCAGCGGGCTGCGCAAGCAGGTGCTGATTTCCACCAAGGTGTTTCCACCGACCGGACCTGGACCCAACGATCGTGGCAACTCGAGGCTACATATCTTGCGGGCCTGCGAGGACTCGCTCGACCGACTGCAGACGGACTACATCGATTTCTACTTCATCCACCGATTCGATCCTGAGACGCATCAGGAGGAGACGCTGGCTGCTCTCGACGACCTGGTTCGATCTGGCAAGGTCCGCTACGTGGCCTGCTCCACCCACCCGGCCTGGCGGGTGATGGAGGCTCTGGCCATCAGCGATCGTCGGGGATACGCGCGCTACTGTTGTGAACAGCCCCCCTACAACCTGCTCGACAGGCGCATCGAGAACGAGCTGGTACCGCTCTGCCTCGAGCACGGTCTGGGCCTCATTCCATGGAGTCCCGTTGCCCAAGGTGTGCTCGCCGGTCGTTATGCGGATGCCAAGGCCTACCCGGAGGGCTCGAGGGCGGCGTACAGAGGTGGGATCTATGCGGAACGGATCAACGAACCCGGGGTCGATGTGGGCAACCGGTTCGTGGCCCTCGCGACGGAGACAGGAATCCCGCCGATCCAGCTCGCCGTTCTCTGGGTGAAGGACCAGCGGGGCATCACAGCGCCCATCATCGGCCCCCGTACACTTGGCCACCTCGACGATCTCCTGCCCGTGGGCGAGATGCGGTTGAGCGACGAGGTGCGGCGGGCCTGCGACGAGCTGGTCCCACCAGGCGGCATGGTGGCGAACTTCCACAATTCAGCGGGTTGGGGGGCGCAGAGCCGGACGCTTGGGGTTGCGGACAGGGGATAGGTGTTCGAAATGGTCACCTGGGATATGCCCAGATTCGGCGGGATCGAATTCGGGTGCTTCCGGTGAATACCAAGACCAATACCTGTTCTGAAGGACCGTTAGGGTCCGGACCATCGGATCGGCCACAGGGTCAGTCGAGGATGCGGAGGAGAGTGAAAACATGGCTAACGAACACTTCCACCCGGAGATCGAACCGTACCGGACCGGCCAGTTACAGGTCGATGACCTGCACACGCTCTACTACGAGGAGTGCGGCACGCCGGACGGTCTGCCGATGCTGTTCGTCCACGGCGGCCCGGGTGCCGGCTGCAGCACCACCGATCGGCGCTTCTTCGCCCCGGCTCGGTTCCGTACGGTGCTCTTCGACCAGCGCGGTTGCGGCCGCTCCACGCCGGCGGGTGAGCTGCAGGACAACTCTCCCGCCCACCTGGTGGCCGATATGGAACAGCTCCGGGAAGAGTTGGGAATCGACACCTGGCACGTGTTCGGCGGCTCCTGGGGCAGCTCGCTGGCAATGCACTACGCCGAGCAGCATCCGGACAGGATCAGGACCCTGGTGCTGCGCGGCATCTGGATGCTGCGGGACGAGGAGATCCACTGGTGGTTGTACGAGATTGGCAAGATCCAGCCGGAGCTGTGGCGGCAGTTCGTCGAGCCGATCCCGGAGGCCGAACGGGACGACCTCCTGGAGGCCTTCTGGAAACGACTCGACGGTGAAGACCGGGAGGTCGGTCTGGCGGCGGCCAAGGCCTGGTCGATCTACGAGGGGTCCTGCTGCACCCTCCTGCCCAATCCGGAGTTCAGCGACGTATTTGGTGAGCCGGAGATGGCCTGGAACCTGGCTCGCCTGGAGGCCCACTACTTCCGCAACGTCCGTTTCCAGCCGGACACCCTGCTCCTGGACCGGGTCCATCGCCTGCGAGCGATCCCGGCCTTCGCGGTGCACGGCCGCTACGACCTGGTCTGCCCGGTGAAGAACCTCGACGACCTATGCCACGCCTGGCCCGAGCTGGATGCGGTCATCGTTCCGGATGCCGGGCACTCGTCCCACGAACCGGGCATCACCCGGGAGCTGGTTGCCGCCACCACCAGGATCGCGGAGACAGGTTCCCCCGTGCGCTGAGCAGGCAGACAAGAGTTGACCTATTGCGGTGTAGCCTCGTACGCGAGATTGGCGATCGCGGTGTCCTGCACCCCCGTTCCGGTCAGGTCACAGACGGTGATCTCGTCGTCCGTCGCACGTCCCTTCCGCGTACCGATGGTCAGCTCCCCCAGCTCGATGATGTCGAGACCGGCGGGGAGTTCACCATCCTGCAGCAGATGCTGGATCTCCCCATTGGCGCGACATTGCGACAGGGTGTCGCAGACCAGTTTGTCCGCCTGCAACAACAGCGCCGGATCCAGCTCCTGCTTCCCGGGGAAGTCGGCACCAACCGCAGTGATGTGCAGGCCCGCGTGCAAGGCACCGGCCGTGATCAGCGGCCGGTCGCTGGCGGTTGCTGTAATCACCACCTGACTGGCCGCGACAACATCGTTGGGTGTATCAACGACCTGAACGTCGAGACCATGCCGCTCGGTCATCTCCGCGGCGTACGTCTGCGCTTTCTCCCGGGACCGGCTCCACACCAGTACGTTCTTGAATTTCCGTAGTAACGCCAGGCATTCGACCTGGTAGCGCGCTTGGACGCCGGTGCCGATAACGCCGACGGTATCGACAGCGGATGGCGCCAAATACTTGGCGGCTACGGCTCCGGCAAGACCGGTCCGCAAGTCGGTGAGGTAGCTGTTGTCCAGCAGGACGGCCTCGCAGAATCCGGTCTCCGCATTCAGCAGGACCATCATGGCGCTGCCCGCCGGCAATCCCTTCGCCGGATTGTCGTAAAAGCCGGAAGCGATTTTGATGGCGACATACGGCATGCCTCGTACGTAGGCACTCTTCACATCGATGTCGCCGTTTTGATCCTTCGCCGAGATGTGCATGATCGGCGGCATATCGACTCGATCCTGTTGCAGCCAACTGAATGCCGCCTCGACGGCCGCAAGTGCTTCCGCGTTTATTCCGACCACCTGCCGCAATTCATTCTCATTCAGGATTCGAACACTCATCAAACCCCTCCTTCGCCATTACCTCTCGGTCAACTCCAGGAGCAATTCGCCAACGCGCCAGTTGTCGATGATTCCTCCGAAACGCTCCGCACTCGGGCCGGAAGCGAACAGCGGGATCATCTGCGCCGTGTGTCCATCGGTGGTGTAGGCGACGCGAAGGCTGTCGTTCGCCAGCTGGACGGCGAGCCCCCCTGTCTCGTGGTCGGCAACGACGACGATCAACGTCTCCGGGTGCCGCCGCTGATAGTCGAGCCCGACGCCGATGGCTCGGTCGAAGTCGAGCATCTCGGCCGTGACCGCTTGCACGGGCTCGTGGTCGTGACCGCGCCAGTCGGGTTGAGAGCCCTCGACCATGAGGAAGAAACCGTCCTCATCGTGGTCCAGCACCTCGATGGCCGCCCTGGTCATGTCCGGCAGGGCAGGCGTGCGACGAGTGGCGGGAGGCATTCCATCCGCGGCGAACAGCCCGAAGAGGCGATTGGTCGATTCGAGATCGACCGACCGAAGTTGGTCCACGTCCATGGCCGCAGTGTGGGTCCGGGAGAGGCGCCCCACCAGATCCGCCCCGTCCGGTCGGGTCCGGGCGCTGAACCAGCGCCGACCACCCCCGAGCAATACATCCACCCCGCTCTCAACCATCTGGCGCGCGATCTCGAACTCCATCTCGCGGAGGGGCACGTGGGCTGCGAACGAAGCGGGCGTCGCGTGGGTCACGCTCGATGTTGCCACGAGACCGGTTGCCCAGCCACGATCCCTCGCCTGCTCCAACACCGTCGGCACCGACACGGTGTCCGGATCAACGCCGATGGCGCCGTTGTAGGTCCGTACGCCACAGGCGTACGCCGTCGCGGCGGCTGCGCTGTCCGTGATCCTGGCGTTCGACGCCCGCGTGTCCACGAGTCCCACGACCCGGAACTCGTTGATCGCCAGATCCTCGGATGCGAAACGCGCCAACGTCCAGTAACTGACCCCAGCGCCGTCGCCGATGAAGAGAATCACCTTGCCGGGCACTTGCGCATGAACCGCAAAGGGAAGCAGCGAGAGGAATCCGAAAAGAGTCAGCAGAGATCGCGACATTCGCGCGTTCCTCCGTTCGCGGAGCAGGGTAGTGGAGTGGCTCGATGGGACACACAGCGACACGACAATCGAAGATACACCCAAGGCGGCCAGGCCGCCGACCCGCTCCATTCGGTCTTGCCCGTCGCCGTCTCGACATCCTCGCGTTTCCGAGCCGACTCGGTGCGACGGGGTTGCTTTTACGCGAAAACAGTAAGATTTCTTGGCACATGAACACCCTGCAATCCCCTTTCGACCCACAATTCTTCGCGCTCCAAAAGGCGCTCGCCGGTAGATACTCCCTCGAGACCGAGTTGGGACGAGGCGGAATGGGTGTGGTGTATCTCGCCCAAGACGTCCAGCTCGATCGCCCGGTGGCCCTCAAGGTCTTACCGCAGGAAGTCGCCGGCCGTGAGGAGGTGCGCGATCGCTTTCTGCGGGAGGCGCGTACCGCGGCGAAGCTCTCCCATCCCAACATCGTTCCCATTTTCGCCGTAGAGGAGGCCGGCGAGTTCGTCTACTACGTCATGGCGTACGTTGCCGGTGAGACGCTCGGCCAGCGCGTCCAAACGCGGGGACCACTGGCGCCCTCCGAGAGCGCACGCGTTCTCAAAGAAGTCGGATGGGCGTTGGCGTACGCGCACTCGCAGGGTGTGGTGCATCGCGACATCAAGCCGGACAACATCTTGCTGGAAGAGGGTAGCGGTCGCGCGCTCGTGGCCGACTTCGGCATAGCAGGCCTGTTGGAGGTCACCGGTGCGACCGGTGTCGGTGAGATCATCGGCACGGCCGAGTTCATGAGCCCCGAGCAAGCCAGCGGGCAGGGTGTGGACGAGCGGAGCGACATCTACTCGATGGGCGTGGTGGCCTTTTACACCGTGTCGGGCACGCTTCCGTTTCACGACGTGAGCGCCGCCGAGGTGTTGCGGCGGCACCGAGAGGAACCGTCGCCGCCGGTTAAGACGGTGGCTCCGCACGTGCCAAGCCGCATGGCACGATGTATCGATCGCTGCCTGGCAAAGGACGCGGCCGCCAGATTCGATGTCGCCTCGGCGTTTTCCGAGGCCATTGACGACGCCATGAGGGGGCAGCGCGATGTGCCAGTGGCGGTGCGCAACTTCATCACCGATCCCATCGATCTTCCTGGGGACGGACCGGTGTATTTGTCGGCAGCGGGGGTGGTGCAGTTCTTCGTACTGCTCTTTGCCGCCTCGAATGACCCCCGGGGGTGGCCCCTCTTCTGGGGACTTACGGCGGCCCTTTCGGCCCCCATTCTCCTCGTGATCCAGCGGATCCGGAGGCTGCTGGCGGCGGGTCACACCCAGGCAGATCTCGAGGCGGCACTCCGGGCTGAAGCGCAACGCCGCCGGGAAGAGTTGGCCCACGCGTACGGCGCCGAGGCCGGCTTGCCCGAGCGAGTTGCGACACAGTCTGTCAAAGTGGCCGGCGTGACGGTGGTCGTGAGCTTCGTGGGTCTGTTTGCCGCAATGTTCGGATACGAGCCGTCGGCACTCCACGCTGGGATTCTCGTGGGGTCGGGCCTGGCCACGGCGGTTGCAATCGGTGTGCGCGGCGCACTCAGGGGACGGCGGGTCGATCAGAAAGCCGAACGCCGTCTCTGGTTCTGGAAGAGCAAGGTTGCCAAGTGGCTCTTCAAGCTGAGCGGAGTGTTCCTCAAGAAGAAGGCGTTCCCCATACGCCCCACGCACCGTCCCACAGAGCTGCAGATTGGCTTCGCCGTGGATGCACTGTACGAACAACTGCCCAAGACGGTGAGAGCAGATTTTGGCGACGTGCCTTTGGTGGTGCGACAATTGGAATCGGATGCGCAAGGGCTGCGCCAGACCCTTGAAATGCTCAACGATGCCCACGCTGCTGCGCGCGCGGCGGGTGGCGATGTCCCGCCCGACTTGAAGGAAGCGCGCGAAGAGACCGAGCGGCATCTCGCCGAAGCCGTCGCGTCGTTAGAGACCATAAGATTGGGATTGCTTCGCCTCACCACCGGCGCCGGCACCGCCGAACGGTTCACCACCGATCTCTCGGCCGCCGCCGAGGTGGGTGATCGGATCGATCGGTTGATGGACGGTATGGGCGACGTGGAACTGCTGCTACGGTCCACTTAGGGGAGCGGCGAGAAAGGGGGGCTCATCGAACTGTTGAGGGAAGGCGCCGGTGAAGTGGCGGACCGGTTCAGGTAGACGCGGTTTCCCCCACGACCCTCCAGCTGCCCAATCAGCACGTCCGGATCACCGTCCCCGTCCACGTCCTCGACGGCCGAGGAAAGGCCGCCATGCTCCCCCAGCTTGATGCCGCTGTCTGTGAATCCACCGCGCCCATCGTTCAGCCAAATCCGGCTGTCCTGCCTGTGGTTCGTCGCCACGGCATCCAGATCTCCGTCGGCGTCGAGGTCACCCAGGACCACCCTGATACCGCTCCCGAACCGCACCCCGGGAGTAGTGAACACACCGCGCCCGTCATTGAGCCAGGCGCTGGTGCCCAACTCGGAGTTCGTGACCAAGGCATCCAGGTCGCCATCCCGGTCCAGGTCGCCCAGCGCCGCGAAACCGTAGCCCTGTAGCTCACCCAGCCTCTGGCCGCTGTCGACGAAGTGTCCGCCGCCGTCGTTCAGCCATATCCGGTTCGCCGACTCGGAGTAGGTGACGAGCACGTCCAGGTCGCCGTCCCGGTCCACGTCGCCGATGGCCAGCGCCGTGCCGCGGGCATCGCCGAACCCACCCGTGCCCTCGCTGAAACGGCCGTTCCCATCATTGACCCAGAACTTGATCGCACCCTGGTAGTGGGGTACGAGCGCGTCCAGATCACCGTCGTCGTCCACGTCGGCGAGAGCCACGGAGGTGCTCCATTCGCCATCCAGCCCCAGCTCCTGCCCGCTGTCGATGAGGGTGCCGGCGCCGTCGTTCAAAAACACGCGATCCGGGGCCCCGTTGTGCACGAGATAGGCGTCCAGATCGCCGTCCCCATCGAGGTCGCCTAGGCCGGCTCCGTGCCCTCCCTCGCCTCCCAGACGCTGATGCGTGTCGACGAAGTGGCCCTGCCCCGTGTTCATCCAGACTGTGCTGGGTCCCAGGAAGTCAGTGACGAAGGCGTCGTAGTCGCCATCCCCGTCCAGGTCACCGAGCCTGAAGGCGAACGTCCGGAAATCTCCCAATTCGTGACGGCCATCGTCAAAGGAGAGAGGCTGTTGATGCACGACCGCCAGAACCACCATCCCCACCACCACACGTCCCGTCATCGCCGTGCCTCCCAGGTCAGTCATACCGGACTTTCTTTCCCGTAAGGTCTCTGTGCCAGTCTCCAGGTGTGAACTTCGTGGCCGAGCAAACCGGACCGTCCACGCAGGTTCGCTCTCCCGTTGAAATGGAGCACTTCCCGCAGATGCCGATGCCGCAGCTCGTGTACCGCTCCACCACGTGCCAGATGTCCTCGGGCGGGGCGTACTTCCGCTCCACCTCGTCCAGGGCGCGCAGCGCGAGCTCCGGCCCGCAGTTGATGAAGACCGGGTTCTCGAGCCCCTCTTCGGCCAGGGCCTTGTCCACCAACTCGGCGATGTAGCCCTCGTGACCCGCGGAGCCGTCGTCGGTGGAAACGGACACATCGCCCATCGCCCGAAAGGCGTCGTGGTAGGCCAGCTCGGCGGCCGTGCGCCCACCGATGAAGACGCGCTTGGGACCCCGGTGGATCTGGGCGCCGTAGTGAATCGGCGCGATGCCCACACCCGCCCCCACGAACACGACGGTCCTGTCTTCCGGAAGCGAGAACCTGTGGCCGTATGGTCCCCTGACCCGCACCACGTCGTTCTCCTTCAGCTGGCAGGCCTTGGACGTCATGGGACCGACGTCCCTCACCAGGATCTCGAGGCCGTTTTCGTTGGCCGCCACCGAGAAGGGCTTCGAGTCGGTGTTGCTGACCTTCACGAAGACGAACTGCCCTACGTCGATGGGGCCTTCGATCTTCTCGCGGAACTTGATGACCTTCACCGCGTCGCTGTAGTGATCCACGGCGGAGACCACGAAGGGGCGGTACTCCATCAGCATCTGGTTCATGGTCCACCCGGTGGCCACGTCGGTGCCCTCGGCCAGGTCCCTCTCGAGCTGCGCGAAGTAGTCGCGGATCTCCTCGGAGTCCAAACCGCCCAGCGCCGTGCCGATGGCGTAGAAGAGCGCGGGATCGATGGCTTCCAACTGCCGGATGTCCCCCGCCCCCCTGATGCCGCCCATGGCGACGATGGGCACGTCCACGACCCTGCGCAGGCGTGCGATGGAGTCCACCGTAACCGGGAAGATCTGAGCGCCGGACAGCCCGCCGAACATGTTGCTGAGTTCGGGGTTGGGCCCGCCGATGGTGTTGATGGCCGAGATGGCGTCGGCACCCCCCTCGACGGCGGCCATGGCGATCTCCTCGAGGCCGACCACGCCGGCGTTGAGCTTCACGATGATGGGCCTCTTCGTCGCGGCCCGGGTGGCCGCCGTGATGGAGCGAACGCTGTCGGGATCGGAGCCGATGAGAATGCCGCCCTTGTCGGCGTGGGGGCACGAGACGTTGACCTCGTAACCATCGGCGATGTCCCCGGCCTGCTCGAAGGCATCCACCGAGTGGGCGAACTTCTCACCGGTGCTCTCGCCGATCTGCGCCATGAGGAAGACGTCGGCGGGCGTGGCGTCCCGGAGCTCCCGGAAGGCCTCGACCGTGGCGTCCAGCCCGGGATTCGTGTAGCCCACCGCGTTCCAGAGCGAGTCGGGCGACGGCTGGGCGAGGATGTCTTCCCGGTTCCCCGCCCGGGGCTCGATGGTGGTGCTCTTCCCCTGGTAGAACCCGAACTGCGGAACGTGCTCGAACATCCACTTGGCGACATCACTGTTGGTGGTGATGACCCCGGAGGGGAAGCCGAACCGGCCCCGGATCTCTTTGCCTAGCAGGTTGTACATGCCGCTAGTCGTCCTTGGGGAATCCGTGCGCCGCCCCCCAACCGAACGGGTCCTCCCGCCAAGCCTCCAGAAGCGCGATCTGGGAATCGGTGAGGAATCCACCGGTGCGCGCGACGTCCATCAACAGGGGGAAAGTCAGGAGTGAAGTGAAGTGGCACGGAGGTGTGAGCCCCGCGAACTGCTCAGCCGCCTTCTCGAGACCGTAGCTGAAGATGGAGAGGCACCAGTCGGCGGTTCCGTTCGCCTCGCGAACCGCTTCCACTGCCCGGGCGGAACTGCCCCCGGTGGAGATCAGGTCTTCGATGACGACGACGGTGCGGCCGTCGAGATCCGAATCGGCGTCCAGACCCTCGATGCGGTTCCTCAGACCGTGGGCCTTGGGCTTGTCCCGGATGTAGATGTAGGGAAGCGAGAGCAGATCGGCCAAGAGGGCGCCGTGGGGGATGCCCGCCGTTGCCGTGCCTGCCACGACCTCCGGGGCGATGCCTTCCCTCTCGACGATGTCCGCGAGGCCCTGGGCAATGAGGCGCCTGGTCTCGGGGTGAAACAGGAACATCCTGTTGTCGTTGTAGACCGGCATCCGATAGCCCGACGCCCACCGAAACGGGTCATCGGGATTGAGCTTGATCGCTCCGATGGTGAGTCCCTGCTGCGCGATGCTTCTTCCTACGTCGTCTATGGTAGCCTCTTCCCGTTGGTCACCGGCGGACCATCACCCTGGCCTGGATCATAGACGCCCCAAAGGGGGTGTCAACCCGGCCTGGAGTTCATGGCCCGCGTGGTGAGCCATATCCCCGACAAGGGCAGGTGCCTCGTTGACCACTCCTTCGACGGCCTTGTTCGTCTAGTCCGCACGACCCTCTTCCGCGACGTCCCCTACTCTTCCCGCAGCACCTCCACTGGCGACACCCGGGTGGCCCGACGCACCGGCAGCACTCCCGCAGCAAGGCTGACCATCACCAGGGCCGCCGCACTGCCGACATAGGTGACCGGATCGAAGGCGGCCACGCCATAGAGATGAGTGGAAGCGAGCCGGGTCAACGCCCACGCAGCTGGAAGCCCAGCGACCAGACCGAGCAGGGTGAGGCGCAGTCCG
Organism: Gemmatimonadota bacterium; assembly: GCA_039589615.1. GTDB lineage: Bacteria > Gemmatimonadota > Gemmatimonadetes > Gemmatimonadales > GWC2-71-9 > B3T1B10. Next base: position 14,075 of record JBDHHA010000017.1, on the reverse strand, counting down.
CCCCCGATCACTTTCCTTGTGATGTGGGCCGCGTCGGCGCCGAGCGCGATCTTGACGCCGAACTCGCGAGTACGGGCGGTGACCGCGTAGCTGAGTACACCGAACAATCCCAGCGAACAGAGGAAGATCCCAATCGCCGCGAGGATCGAGGCCAACCGGGCCACGATCCGCTGCTCGGCGAATCGGGTCGCCACCAGGTCTTCGCCCATTTGGACGTCGTACATCGGAAGTTCTGGGTCGAGTCGGGTGAGTTCCGATCGGACGAGGGCGCCGATGGCACTGGGGCGCGCCCCCCGAGTCCCGGCCGCGTACGCCGTCAGCGCGGACACCGGCTTGCGGTGATTCCACGCCTGAAAGACGACCGGGTACGGTGTCAGGATCACGTCGACGAGTCGCACGTCGTCCGTGACTCCGATGACCGGTGCGGCCTGGCCCGGAAGCCAGCGCACCGACCGGCCGATCGCGTCCGCCGGAGGGATGTCTCCGAAGAGCTGCGGGACGGCGCTCGACGACAGCACGATGCCCTCCACGGGGTCGCTCGGACGGAACCCCCGTCCGTAGAGGATCGGGAGATCGAGCGTCGCAAAGAAATTGGGAGAGACCCTAAACGCGTACATCGTGCGATCTGCGCCTTCGTCGGCGTTGGACGGACGAAACCGATAGACCCGGCCGCTCGCGGCGAACGGCGCCGGCGAAATGAACCCGACCGACGCCACCTGAGGATCAGAAACGAGCGCGCCTTCGAGTTCGGAGATCAGATTCAGGATATCGTCGCCGGAGTAGCCGTTGTCGGCGGGGTCGAGATTCCACGTCAAGCGGCCCGTCGCGTGCACGCCGAGATCGACGTTCTCGAGGTTGGTCACGGTGCGGACGGCAAGACCTCCGGCGATCGTCAATACCAGCGACAGCGCAACTTGCGCGACGACGAAGAGGTTGCGAAGCCGGGTCGCCTCGACCCTCCCGCTGCCTTTGGCCTTGAGCACGCTGTCCACGCTCCGCGTCGCGGTCCACCAACCCGGCACGGCGCCCGCGAAGAGACCGGCGAACACGGCGAGCCCAACGCAACCCACGAGAAGGGACGGCGCAAGTCTCACCCCTTCCAACGAGGCGCCCAGGGACGACAGGCTCGATTGCTCGAACGTCTGGATGGCCAGCGAGGCGATTCCCCACGCGCTCGCGCCGGCGAGGACACCCACCAGGGCACCCTCCAACAACGGGATTTGGAGCACTTGGTATCGCCCGGCGCCGAGGGCGCGCCTCACGGCGATGTCGATTCGATTGGATGCGGCGCGGGCCAGGCTCAGGGTCGCGACGTTGCAGACTGCCAGCAGGAGAAGGAGGCCGGTCGCCGTGGCGAGGATTCGCAAGGTGCGGTTCACGGTGGGACGGACCCACGGCGAGAGGCCAATGCCTTGGTACGCAACGAACGTCTGCACCTGGTTCGCGAACGAATGCCGCCGCCCGCTCTCTGCGCGCACGATCTCGATCGCAGCGTTGGCTTCCTGTCGTACTTGGGCGATCGTCGCACCCGGTTTCATGCGGCCGACAGTTCGGCCCCAGACCGGCGCCGCGGGATTGTCAAAGAACTCCAGGCCCCGGTCGGGCATCAACGCGCGAATCGCGCTGGGGGGCAACCAGGCTCTCGCGTGACCCGGAAGCTCCGCCCCTCGGAACCCGGGCGGCGCAACGCCGATGACCGTGAACGGCTCTCCATTGATCCACACTCGACCGCCAATCGCGGCCGGCTCCGAGTCCCAATGCGAACGCCACAGGTCGTGGGAGATCACGACGACGGCCGGGCCGGCGCTTCCCCGGTGGACGGTCGCATCGAAGAAGCGGCCGAGGTGGGGAGACAAGTCCAACACGGAGAAATAATTCGGGGTCGTCAGTTCCGCAGGAATGCGCCCGGCCCCGGTATGGCCGTCGAGCCGCAGATGGATGTCCCACTCCTTGCTGCCGCTGAGGGCTTGTAGCGAGGGCATGAGACCCTCGATGGTGCGGAGATCCACGTCCGAGTGCGACCACGCGAACGCTCCCGGGTTCTCCTTGCTCTCCAGGCGCAGCCAGGCGAGCCGGTCGGGATCGGGCACGCCCGGAACCTCTCGCAAGAGCAGCCAGTCAGCGATGCCGTACACCGTGAGCACACCGCCAACACCGATGCCGAGGGTGAGGGCCGTGACCACGAGGTAGGTTGGCGCACGGAGGAGCCTCCGGGCGGCGTGGTGCAACTCGGTCGCGAGGTGTCGGATCCGTTCGATCGTGTGGTTCCCCATGGTCCTCGATCCTTCCGCGGTGATGCGGGATGTAAAGCTGAATGGCTGCTTGAGGTACCAGAGGGAGGCCCCCACCCGACCGCTTCGCTCCGCCCGGCGCGCGAAGAGGTCGTCCAGGTCGTGGATGAGGACATTGCGCTCGTCACGGGGCAGCGCCATGCGCACGAGGCGGCGCAACCAGCGGTTGGGCCGCCGGGGGCCGGGAGCGGAGGCGGAGGCGGGCATCGGTAGATCAGCCGGAGTCGAGAGCCTCTAAGCCGCTCCAGAGGCGGTTCAATTCCGACCGCGTTTCACGCAGGAGATCGACACCGGACGAGGTCACCTCGAAATAGCGCCTTGGGCGCACCGTGCCGGAGCCCTCCTCCTTGCGAACCTCCGAGGCCACGAGGCCGCGCTTCTCGAGGCGCTTGAGGGCGATGTAGACGGCGGCCGGCGCGACCTCGCGGCCGGAGCGGCTCTCCAGTTCGTCGACGATGCTCGCCGTAAACGCCTCGGCCCGGAGGTGGAGGGTGGCCAGGAGCACGCGGTGCTCGAACCCGCCCAGGATGTCGGTGGTGGGCATGGCAAACTCTAACGGTGTTAGATAAATGTCTAGCAATGATAGTGTATGGGGCGGACTCGGTCAAGGAACGGGAGGGATTGACCGCTGCACGTCCCTAGCGCAACGCAGCGCGGCCGACAGATTACGGCCGGAAGATCGCTCACAGGATTCAATGCGCCTCACGGTGCCAAGGAGGTCTCGATGTCCAGGAAGTCACCCGCGGCGGCAGCCATCGCGCTGGCCCTCGCCCTCGCAGTCGTCAGCACGCCGGCCGTTTCTCAGGCTCGGGCTGGCGCCGCAGCCGACCCCCTCCCCTCCATCGAAGAGAAGACGGCCGGTATGCAGAGGATCGATGGGTTCTTTCCCCTCTTTTGGGACGACGATGCAGGACAGCTCTGGATGGAGATCTCCCGGTTCGACACGGAGGTCTTGCACCTCAATGGCCTGGGCGCAGGCCTGGGATCCAATGACATCGGCCTCGACCGAGGACAGATGGGGGGCTCGCGGATCGTCGAGTTCGAGCGTGTCGGTCGCAAGGTGTTGATGGTGCAGCCGAACTATCGGTATCGCGCGAGCAGCGACAATCCCGCCGAGGTGAAGGCAGTCACCGACGCCTTTGCCCGGTCCGTGCTCTGGGGATTCACGGCTGCCGCCGAGACCGATGGTCGGGTGCTCGTGGACATGACGAACTTCTTGATACGGGACACCAACCGCATCGCGCCCAGGTTGCGTCCGGGCACGTACAGGCTGGACGCCGGCCGAAGCTCCATCTACATGCCCATGACGCAGGGCTTCCCCCAGAACACGGAGATGGAGGTGGAGCTGACGTTCGTCCAACAGCCGGGGGGCGGCGGCGGTGGTGGTGGCTTCGGTGGCGGCGGCGCCTTCGAGGGTGTCTCCAGCGTGGCGGCGGCGGGAGAGGCCGCCAGCGTCCGGGTGCATCACGGGTTGGTGGAGCTTCCCGACGACACCTACACGCCGCGGGCGTTCGATCCCCGGTCCGGGTACGGCGCGATGTCATACGAGGACTACTCGGCTCCGTTGGGCACGCCCATGACCCAACGGTTCATCCGGCGTCACCGGCTGGAGAAGCGGAATCCCTCCGCGACAGTGAGCGATCCCGTCGAGCCCATCGTGTACTACCTGGATCCCGGCACGCCCGAGCCGATCCGGTCGGCGCTGCTGGAAGGGGCGGGCTGGTGGAACCAGGCGTTCGAGGCTGCCGGGTATCGCAATGCGTTTCAAGTGGAGATGCTCCCCGAGGGGGCGAGCCAACTGGACATCCGCTACAACGTCATCAACTGGACGCACCGCTCCACGCGCGGTTGGAGCTACGGTGGATCGGTCACCGATCCGAGGACGGGGGAGATCATCAAGGGCGTCGTGACGCTGGGATCGCTCCGCATCCGCCAGGATTACATGATCGCCGAAGGCTTGCTCTCGCCCTATGAGAACGGCGACGAGACGCCGCCGGAGCTCGCCGCGTGGGCGTTGGCACGCATACGGCAACTCAGCGCGCATGAGGTGGGTCACACCATCGGCCTGGGCCACAACTATTACGACAGCCGTGCCGGGCGCATCTCCGTGATGGACTATCCCCATCCACTCATCACGCTGAACCGAGACGGGAGCTTCGACCTCTCCCAGGTTTACGAGCGGGGCATCGGTGAGTGGGACAGCGTGACCATCGCCTATGGGTATCAGGACTTCCCCGACGGGACCGACGAGGACGCGGCGCTGCGGCGGATTCTGGACGAGGGGTGGGACCGGGACGTGCTGTACATGTCGAATCAGGACATGAGCGCCAACCCCAAGGTGGATCAGTGGTCCAACGGCACCGACGCGGCAGCCGAGCTGAACCGCATGATGGAGGTCCGGAGCGTCGCGCTGTCTCGGTTCGGTGAAAATGCCATCAAGCGCAACACGCCGATGGCGACGATGGAGGAAGTGCTGGTTCCCCTCTACATGCACCACCGGTACCAGGTGGACGCCGCGGCATCGGCACTGGGCGGCGTGCACTACATCTACGCCATGCGCGGCGACGGCCGCGACCCCCTGACCCCGGTGTCGGCCGGTGACCAGCGTGCCGCCCTCGACGCCCTCCTGGCCACCATCCAGCCGTCGGCCCTCGCTCTTCCCCGGTCACTTCTCGACCAGTTGCCGCCGCGCCCGTCCGGCTACGGGCGCAGCCGGGAATTGTTCCCCCGCTACACCGGCTCCACGTTCGACGCCATCACGCCGGCCGCGGTGGCGGCGGACCATGTCGTGTCCAGTATCCTCAATGCCCAGCGCACGGCGCGCATCGTCGAGCAGCATGCCCTCGATCCATCCCTCCCCGGGCTGGACGACGTGCTCGATGCGCTGTTCGCCGCGACGTTCGACGTGTCGCCGGCGGATCCCTACGAGGCGGAGATCGGACGCGCCGTGGAGCGCGTCGTCATTGACCGGCTGGCGCAGCTTGCGGGAGGCGCGCCCATGCCCCAGGTGCGGGCCATCGCCACTCTGCGACTGGAGCTCACCAGGGATCAGCTCGCGGAGCGTGTGCGAACCGACAGGATCAGGAACCAGCCCACCGAGGCCGACCGGGGGAACGACGCACACTTCATGCTGCTGGTCCGGGACATCGCCAGATTCCTCGAGCGCCCCGCAGCCGAGTTCAGCCAGCCCACGAACATGACCGCACCGCCGGGCGCGCCCATCGGCGAGCCGGCAATGGACTGGCTGGGAAGGCTGGAGCCGGTGTGCTCGTGGTGGGATTCGAATTGGGAGTGGTAGGGCTGGGGATGTGAGCCGGTAGAGAAGGAAATCAACGCCACCCGATATTAATGACGGCCTGATAATAGCAATGCTAGTATGCTTGGAGCCGTTCCAATTCCCGTCCCGTTGCACGAAGCCCGCTGCCGCCGGCTCGTGTGGTGTAAGTGACTGTCACAGTGTGAGTTCGGTCACGGCTGTCGCCCTGCCAACTGGCTACGTTGATCGTGACGTATCCGTACGTCGGAGGGAGAAGAGCACCCATGAACATCACGCGAATGGCACAAGTACTGACTGTCTCTGCGCTTACGTTTGCGCTGCCGGCGTGCGGCGACGGGGTGGCACCCGTCGATGAGCCGGGCAATCAGTCCGATGGCCGCATCACCATCACCAACGACGAGACCCAACTCGACGTGCGGGTCCGGTACCTCGACGCCGATGTCCCCGTCATTCCGCCGACGGGAGCGGTCCCGGCAGGCGCGCTCGCTGCGGCACCGCCGAGGACCTTCTCGTTACGACTCAGGGCCGAAGTCTTGCCCCCGTCCATCGACGGCCAGGTCTTGCAGGCCACGGCGATCGCCATGCGGGGTGACCGGGCGACCGTGAGCTACAACATGCGGGGGGCGCAATACCTCGGCGGCATCGACGTCTTCAACATCTCCGACAAGACGAGACCCAAGCTGAGGTCGGAAGCGCTGTTCAACGATACAGACGTCAACTCGGTGGCGATCGACGGGGGGAACGCCTACGTGGCCACCGCAACGGGTGATCCCGCGTATGCATTCCCAGCAGTGCTTGAGGTGATCGGTTTGCGCACCGGAAAGCTCGTGCTGGACGGCAACCAACGCACGCCGCTCACGAGCTATGCCGCAACAAGCGTGGCGATTCCCGCAGCCATGCTCTACGCCACCTCCGGGGACGCCGGGGCGCTGACCGCGGTCGACCCGAGCACGATGACACCCACCGGCTCCATCGATCTGCACGATGCCCGCTGGGTGGACGCGGCCGACGGCATGGTGGTTGTGGTGCAGGGGACGCCGGGACAGATCTCCGTCTACGACGAGCTGACCTTGGAGCTGCTGGGTCAGTACCCGTTCACCGGCGCGGATATCGCGGAATCGAAGTCCACGGTGGAAGTGGTCGGAGGAAAAGCCTTTATCGCGGCGGGCACCGGTGGGGTCCAGATCCTGAGCGTGAACACCGGAGCCGTGGTGGGAGACGTACCGCTGCCCGATCCTGCCACACTCGGCCTCGATCCGTCGGTCGTCGTGACCAACGCGGTCGCGGTCGACGGTGATCTCCTGTTCATCTCCAACGGCGAAGCCGGCGTCTATGTCGCCCAGGGAAGCGAAGACTTCGACCAAACCGGCAGTGAGCAGCAACAACAGATCACGCTCTTAGGCCAGCTCCAGTTTGACGACCTCCAATCGGTCAATCATGTCGCATTCAAGAACAATTACCTGATCATCGCCTCCGGATTGGGCGGGTTCAAGACGGTGGAGGTCATCAATTAAACAGACTCCCGCGAGCATTCGTCAGATCGAGCGTCGCGATCGTCACCTCTGGTGGATCGCGATTCTTGTTATCCTCGTCTTGACCGCAACGCTGATCGTTTCTCAAGTATCCGAGCCTTCCGATGCCAGCGACGGTCTCGGCGCACAAGTTTGGACATATCTCTTAGGTCTCTTCGTGCTGGTCTCGCTCTTCTGCCTGTACGTCCTCCAGAGCAGCTCCCACTCGCGAAAGTTACGATCGCAGCTTCTCGAGACGCGAGAAGACCTCATCAGCACGACTGTTTCAAAGTCATACGTCGACAACATCCTCAAATCGATGGCCCAGACGCTGATGGTGATCGATCCCGACGGAACCATTCAACGTGTCAACCAAGCGGCCAGCGGTCTGCTGGGGTACGAAAGCGTTGAGCTGGTTGGCCGGTCGGCTGCGGACGTGTTTGAGGAGGGCATCGACGTTCTGTCCTTGTTCAAGCAGCCGGATGGGAACGATGTCATTCGGAGCATCGACACAAACGTCGTCACGAAGGACGGCCGCGACGTGGCCGTGTCGCTCTCGGGCTCGGTGATGCGCGACGACGACGGCGAGATTCAAGGGATGGTCTGTGTTGCACAAGACATCACGGATCGTAAGGAGGCCTTGGAGATGCTGGAGCGGCAGACCGAGGAACTGGCGCGTTCGAACAGCGAGCTGGAGCAGTTCGCGTGGGTCGCATCGCACGATCTCCAAGAACCACTGCGGATGGTAGCGAGTTACACGCAGCTTTTAGCCAAGCGGTACCAGGGAAAACTGGATTCTGATGCCGACGAGTTCATCGAGTTCGCGGTCGACGGAGCGGCTCGGATGCGGCGCTTGATCAATGACCTATTGGAGTTGTCGCGGGTTGGGACGCGCGGGAAGGATTTCCAGGCCACGGATTGCGAGGCCATCTACGACCGCACACTCGTCAATCTGCAGGCGCTCGTGGACGACAGCGACGCACTCGTGACGCATGACCGGCTCCCGACCGTCATCGGAGACGGAACACAGTTGGGGCAGTTGTTTCAGAATCTGATCGGGAACGCCATCAAGTTTCGGCGCGACGACGAGCAGCTGACCGTTCACGTCGGGGCGGAGCGGCAGGATGGCAACTGGGTGATCAGCGTGCGCGACAACGGCATCGGCATCGATCCGCAGTACGCCGAACGGATCTTTGTCGTCTTTCAGCGGCTACACGGTAAGGGAGACCGCAGTGGCACAGGTATTGGGTTAGCGGTCTGCAAGAAGATCGTCGAGCGCCACGGGGGGCGGATTTGGGTAACGTCGCTCCCCGATGAAGGCTCGACCTTCTACTTCACACTGCCGGTCAACGAGGAGAATAGCAGTCATGAATGACGAGTCGCGCGGCAGCCTGGTCGAGATCCTGCTGGTGGAGGACAATCCCGGTGACGTACGCCTGACCAAGGAGGCCATGAAGGAGGCGAAGATGCGCAACAACCTTTCGGTTGCGCGTGACGGGGTCGAGGCCATGGCGTACCTGCGCCAGGAAGGAGAATATGCGGACGCACCGCGTCCGGATGTCGTCTTGCTCGATCTGAACCTCCCGAAGAAGGACGGGCGCGCGGTGTTGGCCGAGATCAAGGAGGATCCGGATCTCCGGAGGATCCCCGTCGTGATTCTCACCAGTTCGAAAGCGGAGGAAGACGTTCTCAACTCCTACGATCTGCACGCGAACTGCTATGTCACCAAACCAGGCGATCTGGAGCAGTTCATCGAGGTGGTAAAGTCCGTCGGGGACTTTTGGGTACAGATCGTCAAGCTGCCGCAGGAGTGAGGCTCAAACCGTGGCGAAGAAGGACCCCCCGGACCCCATCCGCGTCCTGCTTATCGAGGACAACCCGGGCGATGCGCGTCTGATCCGGGAGATCCTTGCCGACGTCGGCGGCCCTGCCGCTTTCCAGTTGGAGTGGGTGGAGCGGTTGTCGACCGGCATCGAGCGTATCGAGGACGGCGGCGTCGACGTAGTACTCCTCGACCTCGCCCTTCCCGATTCCCCTGCCCAGGACACGTTCACGACGCTCGTTGGCGCGGCGCCGAGTGTGCCGATTGTCGTGCTGACGCTTATCGAGGACGACGGGAATGCTGTGAAGGCGATGCAGGCCGGCGCGCAGGATTACCTGGTCAAGGCCGACCTCGACGGGAACTTCCTCAAGCGCAGTATCCGGTACGCCATCGAGCGCGGGCGCTCGAAGGTGCAGTTGGAAGTCCTCAATGCGGCGCTCGAGCAGCGGGTGCAAGACCTTCGGACAACCACGGTCTCAAAGGCGTATGTCGACAATATCATCGAATCGATGGCCGAGACCCTCGTGGTAATCAGTCCGGACGGCGTGATTCAGCGGGTGAACCAAGCCGGGATCAATCTCCTGGGCTATGAGCGGAGCGAACTGATCGGCCAGCCCGGTAGCATCGTTTTCGGAGGCAAAGACAGCGTCTTCTCCTTCTTCGGTCGAATGCGTCTCAACGACATGATTCGGGGCATTGACACCCACTTCGTCGCCAAGGATGGCACGCGTGTGCCGGTCACGTTGTCCGGCTCCGTGATGCCCGACGAGAGCGGCGCAAAGCAAGGGATTGTCGCGGTCGCGCAGGATATGAGCCGGCAAAGGCTCACCGAGGAGCAGCTCAAGAAGGTGGATGAATCCCTCGAGGCCGAGATCCACCAACGGCGCAGCGTAGCCACGGAGCTGGAGGCCACGAAAGCCAACTTCAGCAGTATCGTCGAGAAGACGAGAGACGGCCTTCTGATCTTGGACAAGGAAGGTATCGTCCTCTATGCCAATCCGGCTGCGGGAGCCCTGTTCGGCCGCGATGAGAAGGAGCTGTTGGATCAACTCTTCGGCTTTTCTCTTACGGCCGGCGAAACCACCGAGCTCGAGATCGTTCGCATGGACCATGAGAAGTGCCTCGCCGAGATGCACCTGGACGACACGGAATGGCGCGGCGAGGATGCGTACCTGGCGACGCTCCGGGACGTCACGGAGCGCAAGCGGCTCCTGGCCGAAGCGAAGCGCATCAATGAGCAGCTGCGCCAAGTAAATCAAGTCAAGGACGATTTCATCGCAAACGTTTCCCACGAGCTCCGCACACCACTGGCAACCATCTCGAACGTGCTCGCCAACGCGTTGGCCGGCGTTTGGGGGACGCTCAGTGACGAGGCGCGCAGCGAGATGCACACTGGCCACAGCAACGCAAAGCGGCTGGCAAGCATGGTCACCAACCTGCTCGACATGTCAACGATCCGAGCGGGACGCGTCTCCCTCGAGAAGTCGCAAGTCGACATGCCCGCGCTGATACGCAGCGTCATAGAATCGGTCAAGGCACAGGCAAGAGAAAAGGACATCGCACTCGAAGCGACGCACGATCCGGACCTCGGGCTGGTCTATTGCGATCCGATGAAGATCGTGCGCGTCGTCACGAACTTGGTGGGGAACGCGCTCAAGTTCACCGAAGAGGGCGGAACGATCTCCATCGCCATTCGCAACGGAAGTGAAGACATCCTGATCTCGGTAACCGATACGGGAGGTGGCATCGCCGAGGAAAACCAAGCGCGCATCTTCGAGCGGTTTCAGCAGGTCGATCGGGAGGACGGCGGAGGAGTGAACGGCACGGGTCTCGGCCTGGCCATTGCAAAGGATCTTGTGGAACTCCACGGCGGAACGATCTCGGTGCAGAGTGAGCTGGAGATGGGCAGCACGTTCAGCTTCACGTTACCCGTCTACAGTATGGACGCGTTGCTGCAGGAGGCCGTGCACACCCAATTCAGAAGGTGTCGCCAGAACAATCATCTCTCCCTTGTCATCCTTGCGTTCAGGCAAGCTGAATTCGAGGCATTGAAGGAGGCAGGGGGCGTCGAGTGGAAGCAGATGCTGGAAGACGTTGAGAAGAAAATTCGGCAGGTCGTCCGGTGCAACAGGAATGATGCCGTGATTCAGTGCGGGGACGGACGCATGATCATCTTCTTACGCGATACACCGAAGTCGGGAACAGTCTTGGTGCGGGAGCGGATCGCGAGCACGCTCGCGCCGTTTGACAAACGCTGTCCATTCATGCTCACCACGATCTCCTGTCCCGAGGAGGCGGAGAACCCGGACGCGTTGGTTACCGCCATCGATAACCTGGTTGAGGAGCTGGCTAATGGCTAGAACGATATTCATTGCGGATGATGAGTTGGACTTCGTGTCGACCCTGAGGTCGCGGCTCGAATTCGAAGGATACGTGGTCACGACCGCTGTGGACGGACAGGAGGCCTTGCAGCGGATCACGGACGAAAAACCAGACCTGATCCTGTTGGACGTCATGATGCCGACGATGAACGGCTATCAGGTGTGCCGCGAACTAAAGATAAACGCCGACACACGCCCCATCCCAATACTGATGCTGACCGCCAAGTCCCAGGAGAGTGACAAATTCTGGGGAAAAGAGGCCGGGGCGGATGACTATGTCACCAAGCCTTTTGACATGGAAGATCTGATAGAGAAGATCGGGGGATTGCTGGACTCGTGATGCTGCAAGGGATGGTGTACGTTCTTGCCGCGGCCATCGGCCTGATGCTGCTCGGCGTCCTCTTCCGGGAGACCTGGCGCGTCCGGGAACGCAAGCACTTTGATCGCCTGAGCACGGTATGTACCGAGCAGTTGCAGACGCTGAAGGACTTGGAGGCTGAGGAACTCGGCGCGCGGCTCCAAGAGTCGTTTCCCCTTCCCGTCATTGAAATGTGCCTCGAGCAACTCGGCGAGCAATCGGCGACACCGCTGCGTCAAAAGTTGCTGCAAGTCAGCCAGGACCTCGGCATTGTCCAGGCACGCATCGATACCCTGAGCAACGCCAGCTCGTGGCCCGAGCGTGCCACGGCGGCAGAACGGCTGGGACACATCGGGCATTCGGGGGCCGTGTTGCCACTCATCGCCGTCCTCCAAGACCAGAGCGAAGACAAGCAGGTCAAGAGCGTCGCCAGTTTGGCGCTGCGAAAAATCCGCGATCCCCGCGCCATCCAACCGCTGGTCGAGGCGTTGGGTCGGGATGATGCGGCCATCAGCCATCCCATCGCCGATGTGCTCGAGGAATTTGGGCCGCACGCGGTGCCTCCCTTGCTCGACGTGTTGCGAAACTCCAACACGGACAGCCAGCGGTATTGGGCCGCTCGGATCCTCGGAGCATCCACCGACACCCAAACCGCCGTGCCATTGATCGCCGCGCTGCAGGATCACAGTGAGAAAGTCCGGGCCGAAGCCGCACGCTCACTCGGAAGGCTGAAGGCTCACCAGGCCATTCACCCACTCACCGAAACACTGCTGCGGGATCCCCGAGCGCCGGTACGGGAAGAAGCGGCGCGCGCGCTGGGCGAAATCGGCGATGAGCGCGCTTTGGAAGCGCTGAAGCAAGCCCTGGGCGAATTGCCATACGAGGTACGAGCTGGCGCGCTGGCCGCCATGGAGAAGATGGGTGACGAGGCGGTTCCGCTCTTTATCCAGGCCTTGGACGAAGACGATGATCGGACGCGCACGCACGCCGCAACCGCACTCGAGCGCAACGGCTATGTCACCCGGCTCATCGAGCGTCTCGCGGAGGATCCCGGAAACACCAGTGGGCCATCATTTCGACTCCTGCTGAAGGTTGCCCGAGCCGGCGTCGTCGAATCGCTCATTCAGGCGCTTTCGGACCCGGACCTGCGGGTGCGCGTGCGGGTTTGCCAACTCTTGGGCGAGGCCCGTAGCAAGGCCGCGTTGGACCCTCTCAGCGACACGGCCCGAAATGACTCCGAATGGGCAGTGCGGGCCCGCGCCCTGGAGGCCCTCATCCGGATCGGCGACGACCAGACACAGGCGCTGTGGTTGGATCACCTGCGGGAGGAAGACGAAGACGTGCGGGAGTGCATCCTGGAGTCGATGCGCGGGCTCTCCCCCAGCGTGCTGGAACCAATGCTGCCGGATCTGCTGCCCTATCTCCACGATCCCAATCTCAAGATCCGAATGTTGATGGTCGCGCTCATTGGCTCGGTGCGCTCGGAAAAGGTCGTGCGGGCGCTCATCGAGTCCCTCAAGGACTCGGCAACCGACGTGAGAGCGCAGGCCGCAAGCATGTTGGGCCGCTTCTCCCAACAAGAAGCCGTGCGAGCTCTGGAAGTGTGTCTCAAGGACCCCGAGTCCCTCGTGCGGGGGACCGCGGTGCGCGCCTTGGGCAAGATCAAGGACTCCACCTCCATTCCAGCACTCGCCCAGGCGTTCGAGAACGCTGACGAGAGCTACCGCGACGACATCGCCCGGGCGCTGGCCGCCATGAAGCAGGACGACGTGCTCGCCCTCACGGACTTGCTCATGGGGTTGCGCTCGGCGGAGGCCCGTGCCGGAGTGGCCTGGGCGCTCGGGCTGAGGCGCGACCAACGGGCCCTGCGCCTGTTGGAAACGTTCCTCAAGGACGAGGAGCCTCTCGTGCGCTCGAGCGCGGCACGCGCGCTGGGCGAATTCCCCTCCCCTGAGACGGGCGCGCTCCTGCTGCCCTTCCTCGAGGATCCCGATGCCCGGGTCCGTGCCGCAGCGGTGGCGAGCCTGGGCCGGTGCGAGGACGCAGAGCTGGCAAACCCGCTCGTCCCCTTGCTGGACGATCCCGACGTCGCCGTTGGTCGCCAGGCCGCGTTGGCCATCGGACAACTGGGCCATCCAGCGGGGATCACGTATGTCCAACGCTTCCACGCCCGAGCCATCGACCCCATCGCCCAGGCTGCAGCGTTGATCGGTCTGGCGCTCTTGGGCGACGAAACCGGCCTGGAGACGATTCTCGAAGGATTGCAGGATCGCCAGCTCGCCAAACCGTTGCGCGATCTGATTCGGACATGTACCCAAAACACGCAGCAGCGATTCTTCGCCCTCCTGGCGCTCGATCCGAGCCTCTTTTGGCTCGAGGACCCGGAGGAGTTTCGCTCCAGGGTGGTGGAACACTATGTGGGTCTGCTGCGCTCC
>JBDHHA010000016.1:0-106887 GCA_039589615.1 Gemmatimonadota bacterium | reverse complement strand
AGGGTGGACGTGCCCACACGGTAGGCGGATGGCAGGGCACCTCCCGGAGTGCACTCGTGGTGGCTCAGATGGCGCTGTCCCTCGTGCTGCTGATCGGTGCCGGTCTCATGATTCGGAGCTTCCTGCGGTTGCAGCGCGTCGAGACCGGTTTCGCCACGGAAGGGAGGGTGCTGTTCGACATCGAGCTTCCCCCATCCACCTATGGTGAACGGGACGCTTTCGCGGGATTCGTCGAACGTTTCGTAGAAGGGATCGAGGCATTGCCGCCCGTGGATGCGGTGGGGGCCGTCAGCGTTGCGCCGATGGCACAGCGCAACACTAACATGCCCATTCTGGCCGAAGGACAGGTTCTGGGAGAAGGACAGCGAACCCCCATTACCGAATGGCGGTTTGCGTCGCCAGGGTATTTCCGCGCCATGGGACTGACTCTCTTGGGCGGACGGGTCTGGGACGACATGAGCAACGAGGAGTACCGAGCCGGGGTGGTCATCTCGCAGAACCTGGCGCAGCAACTATGGGGTGACGACGAACCCGTCGGGAAGCGCGCCTTTCTCCGTGGCAACCCCGCCCTCGCGACGCACGTGATCGGCGTCGTGTCGGATCAAGTGGATCGTGGACTCGAACGCGGTTCAATGAACATGGTGTTCTACTCCTACGGCTGGGGGCTTCGAAGTCCGGTGACCTTCATCGTCCATGCCGCCGCGGCACCCGCCACAGTTCTCGCCGGCATTCGCGGCGTGCTGCGAGAGATCGATCCCAAACTGCCTGTCTCCAACGCACGAACCCTCGACGAAATCGTCAGCAGCAATACAGCGAGACGAAGCCTGTTGACCTTCATCTTTCTGGCATTTGCCTTCGTGGCCCTCGTGCTGGCATGCACGGGACTCTACGGCGTGATGGCGTATTCCGTCTCACGACGCACCCCGGAGATCGCCGTGCGGATGGCCCTCGGTGGGCTTCCCTCCGGCGTGGTCCGCCTCATCGTGGGCCAAGGCATGCGATGGGCGATGGTGGGCGCCGGCGCCGGTATTGTCGCATCCGTCGCGCTGACACGGTTCATGGAGGCAATGCTATTTGAGGTCACGGCCTTCGATCCGACTGCCTGGTACACGGTTACCCTCGTCCTCCTGGGAACCGCACTCCTGTCATGCCTCGTGCCGGCGTTGCGCATCGCGCGCCTCGACCCGGTCGTGGCTCTACGGGAGGAATGAGTCGTCATGCGTCATGAACCGCCATTCCCGCCCTTCATCGCACGGGCCCTCCCCCGTCATCACCGCGACCACGTCCTCGGTGATCTGGCCGAGGACTACTTCGCCCACGCCCTGCCCCGCTTCGGACCCCGAGGGGCTCGCGTGTGGCTCTGGATCCACATCGTCAAGGCCATCGTCTCCAACTGGTTCTCGAGAACACGCAACTGGAACAAGCGAACCGCGGATTACCGGCGGACGGAGCGCAAGGAAATGTTCGGAACACTCTTCTCGGACGCGGCGTACGCGCTGCGCACATTCAAGAACCAGCCCGGCTTCACGCTGGTCATCCTGCTCACGTTGGCGCTGGGGATCGGCGCCAACACCGCCATCTTCAGCACCGTGTACGGTTCGGTGTTGCGCCCCCTCCCCTTCCACGATCCTGGCCGCCTCGTGTGGGCGTGGGGCGCCAAGTCCCCGGACGTCGTGTCCAACTCCGTGGCCGCCGCCAACTTCGTGGATTACCGGGACCAGAGCGCAAGCTTCCAATCCATGGGAGCGTACTACGTCTTCCGGCCACAGATGACCGTCACCGGGGGAGCCGAAGCCGAGCGGGTGCGGGGAAGCATCGTCTCGGAGGACCTCTTTCCCACCCTGGGGATCGATCCGCAGCTCGGACGCCACTTCACCGCCGACGACAGGCGAAGTGGGGTTGGCTTCGTGGGATCTGTGGTCATCATCAGCGACGGGTACTGGCAACGGCGGTACGGCGGGCGCGACGGCATCCTGGGGACCAGCCTGACCGTCGACGGGACGCCCTACGAGATCATCGGCGTGATGCCCACCGACTTCGACGTTCCTCGAGGTGTCGACCTGTGGGTCGTGATGAGCGACCAGGCTGCGGCTGTGCGAGGGTCCAACGACTTCTTCATGATCGGTCGCCTCGCCGACGGCGTGCCGCTCACACAGGCGCAGGCGGAAGTGGATGGCATCGGCCTGCAACTCGCCGATGCGTATCCCGAAACCAACCAGGGTTGGGGATTGCGCCTGGTGACGCTCCACGAAGTCATGGTGGGAAACACCAGCGCGGCGCTCTTCATCCTCATGGGCGCCGTGGGCCTCGTGCTCCTGATCGCCTGCGGCAACGTGGCGTCGCTGCTCCTGGCCAGGGGGAACGCTCGCAAGGCCGAGTTCGCCGTGCGCACGGCGTTGGGTGGATCCCGCACGAGACTCATCAACCAGTTGCTCACCGAAAGTACGCTCCTCGCCGTGGCGGGCGGAGCGCTGGGTCTCTTGCTGGCGCGCTTCGGGTTGGTGGCGTTGCGGGCACTGGGACCCAACATCCCGCGACTGCAGACGGTGGGCATCGACGTCCCCACCCTGTCCTTCGCGCTGGTGGCATCGCTGCTCACGGGTCTGCTGTTCGGCATCGCGCCGGCACTCAAGAGCACCAAGATCGACCTGTCCCAGACCCTCAAGGCCGGTGGACGGACCGCGAGCGGATCGTCGGGCATCAGGATCCAGGGCATCCTCGTGGCGGCGCAGTTCGCCGTCTCGTGCGTGCTGCTCCTGGGGGCGAGCCTCCTCATCCAGAGCCTGGTGAAGCTCCAGAACGTCGATCCCGGCTTCGATCCGACCAACGTCATGACGAGCCAGATCCAGCTGTCGCAAGGCAGTTACGGAACCGAAGAACAGCGGCAGCAGTTCTTTGCCACGTTGCTCGACCAGGTGCGGACCCTTCCCGGTGTCGAGGCGGCGGGAGCCATCGACCAGCTCCCCATGGGCGGGGGCGGTACGTGGAACTATACCTGGGCCGCGGATCGTCCTCCGGTCTCCGACGGCGACCGGCTCCGCACGCAGCGTCGATACGCCACGGCCGACTACTTCTCGACCATGGGGATTCCGTTCCGGTCGGGCCGCCCCTTCGACAACACGACCAGGATGGGAAACGCCCCGGTGGTCATCATCAACGAGGCGATGGCCAATGCGCTGTGGCCGGGAGAGGACGCCCTGGGCAAGCAGGTCGTTCACACGTTCCGGGACGACCTCCACATGGAGGTCATCGGCGTGGTGGGTGACGTGCGCCAAACGGGCCTGGCGGCCCCGCCCAGGCCGACGACCTATGTGCCATACGCCCAGTTCGGCATCACCAGCACGATGCAAATCCTGATCCGGACCGCAGGCGAACCGCTGGCTCTGGCCACGGCCCTCCGGGGCATCGTGGGGGACATGGATTCGAACATCCCCGTGTCACAGCTCGGCACCATGGATCAACGGGTGACCCGCTCCGCGGCGGGGGCAAAATTCATGAGCACGCTGTTGGGGATCTTTGCCGCCGTGGCGGTGATCCTCTCCTCCATTGGACTGTACGGCACGTTGGCGTACTTCGTGAGCCAGCGGTCGCACGAGATGGGCATTCGGAGTGCGCTTGGGGCAAGCGGGCGAGCGGTGGTGCACCTCGTGGTCCGCAAGGGCATGCGATTGGCGGCGGTCGGTTGGGGGTTTGGTCTCGTGGCGGGGCTGGCGTCCACCCGGGTGTTGGACTCCCTGCTGTTCGAGGTGAACGCCAGGGACCCACTCACGTTCGCAACCGTCGCGATCGTCCTGGGGGCTGTCGCCGTCGCCGCGTGCATCATTCCCGCGGTGCGGGCAAGTCGGGTGAGTCTGTTGGAGGTGTTGCAGAGTGAGTAGTGAGCCCTACGGAATACCGATGAGTCGGGCACACTGAAGGCACACTAGACCAGCTTGTGTGGGCTGGTAGCCAAAAGGGGAGGTCGGACTTCGATGCGGCCTCCCCTTTCGCAGCAGCTTTCCCATACCCCGTCGGCCCGGTCAATGTGAATTGGGGGCAATCTCACCGCGGCGACGCTAGTTGCGCCCCGGCTCCCCAACCAACAGCGCCAGCCGCTGCCGCACCTCCTCCACCTGCGGCTGCAGCTCGGGATCAGCGTCCCTCCATAAATCCACGAACTCGTTGTAGTAGCGCACCGCGTTGTCGTGGTCACCGCGTTGCTCGTAGAGTTCGCCCAGGCGCTTCAGCGTGCCGGGTAGGTTCCAGGCGTCTTCTTCCAACCGGTTGGACGGCCAAAAAAACGCGCCGTACGGTGTGCTCAGATAGCGTTCGTAGAAAGCAATTGCGGGATCCGGCTGATCGGCGAGGGCGTAGGCGTGGGCTAGGGACGGGAATGCGCAGATGGTGCAGCCGGTCCCTTCATGGTATGCACGGTAGGCCGAGATTGCGTCATCCAGTCGTCGCTCTGCGAGGGCGATTTGGCCGCTGACCCGACCTTCCTCATGCGACTGCAGCCTGCCAAGGTCCCCTGACTCCCCAAGCGCGAGCCGCTCTGTGAGCCATGCTCGCGCCTGGTCGGCTCTGCCCGCCATAGCTGCAGCAATCGCAAGATTCTCGTATGGTCTCTCTTCGGGAGCCATTGAATCCAGCGGGTACAGCTCCAAGGCTTCCTCGACCTTCCGCCAGCCGCCAGTCGGATTGCCTCGGTAGACTATTTCCACTCTACCGAGATGGAACGCCGCTAGATCCAGGCACGCCCCAGGCAGTCCTCGCTGCTCCTGGAGACTTATCGCCTGCCGGAGGTAGTCTCCGGCTTCGGAGAGCTTGCCTCCTCTCAAGGCCATCCATGCCCTATTCAGGCTGGCCCGGTACCTCCAGAGCGGGCTCTCTCGCTGTGTCAGCTCCAGCGAATCGAGATACAGCACGGCGGCTTCCAGGTCATGCCGGGCGGCTGCGTAGGTGACCCTGGTATCGAAGTACAGTGGGCGACCAGGAAAACGCTCGGCGAAGAGATCGAGCGTAGTCTCTGCCTCCTCGTACTTCCCCTGGCCGACTTGGGCGCGCACAGCGCCCACGAAATGCACGTCAAATGGGCGGATAGTACGCGCTCGGATGTAGAGGCTCTCGGCTTCAGCAAACCGGCGTCTCCCCTGCAACGAGTTCCCGAGGTTGGTCATAGCTGACGTGTTGTATGGGTCCAGCTCCAGGACTGAGCGTAATGCCGAAATCCGTTTGTCGGCGTCGCCCTCCACATAGGAGTAGTACAAGGCCTCTACGTGATAGCGCTGGACGAGGGGCAGCCGGTCACGGTATCGGAATGCCCTCCGGGCGGCGGCATTTCGCTCGCGAATCCGACCCGCGTTGCGGTATGTTCCAGCCAGGAGCCAATATGCCATGGCAAAAGTCGAGTCGATACGGACTGCCTCCTCCAGGCGCTCAATCAGTTGCTCCTGTGGGAGGGGTCTGGCCAGGGAATACACACGTAAAGCATCGAGCGATGACGTGGTGACTCGTTCCAGCGGCGCACTGGCCCTGACATGTCGCAGGGATTCACCAATCCGCTCCCTGAGCTGCCGCGAAAGCCGGTCTACGGCATCATGGAGCCGGTCATCGCTGTCCGCCCGCACACGTACCGCTGTCAGCACATATCCGCCTGATGGGGCGATCAGGCTCGCCGATAGCATGTAGCCCTGGCCAAGCTGGCCAACCTCACCCACGATGACTGCCTTGATGCCCTCACGAAGGGCCACTTCGCGGGCAAGCGCATCGTCAAGCAAGGAGGCCGGGTCAACCTCCATCCGCTCCCGGGCCGCCTCAATCGTGGCCGGTCTTAAGAGTCGTACGACCTGTGACTGAGACAAGTCGATTCGCAGAGCTTCGGTGATCGTGACACCAAGCGTCGAGTCCGCAGTACGATTCTCGAAATCGGCCAGGATGATCTCGTCTTGCTCTTCCAGCACGCCTCTCGCCATCACCGTTCCCAGGGGGCCGATGCCCATAGTCCTCATGGCCATGTAGCCGGTGGTCACGACGCCGAGACCAGCAAAAGCAATGACGCTTCCCTGCGCGGCCTTGCGCCATCTCAGCCAGTGGTGCGCCACACTGCCGAGGCCGGATGAAGGTGTTGGCACAGTGCTCGTCACCCGCTGGCGCTCGACCAATGACGTACCTAGTGCGAACGGCAGGATCACGACCAGGAGCACGGCAGCAGCTACCAAGACCCAGTCGGGCAGACCGAGCTGGATCATGAGGACGTAGACCACGCCCAGCACCGCCACCGCTCCAACGCCGAACAGTGCTGCTACTGGCACAGGATGGCTCCAGGGCGGTGCGATGCCGGGCAGTGCAATACCTGGTGCCGCGCTGGAGACCGCACTCAACGCGGTAGCAAGCCCCTCGGCGGATTGATACCGATCCGCCGGTGCCTTGGCCAACGCCTTTGTCACAGCCGCCTCTACCTCACTGGGTACCGTTGGCCGCACCTCTGTCACCGAGTGTGGCTCCGCCGTCAAGTGCTGGTGAACCATACTCTCGACTGTCGGGCCGCTGAAGGGAGGCTGCCCAGCCAGCATCTCGTACAAAACACAGCCGAGGGCGTAGATGTCGCTTCGGCCATCCAACTGGCGTTCACCCGCAGCCTGCTCGGGACTTAAGTACGCCGGTGTGCCAAGGGCGATGCCGGTCTCCGTGAGTCTCGTCTCTCCGGCTTCCTCGATGGCCCGCGCCACGCCGAAGTCCGCCACCACAGCGTGTTTCGCTTCCAGGAGGATGTTCTCGGGCTTGATGTCCCGGTGGATGACATTATGGGCATGAGCGAAGCTCAAGGCGTCGGCGACTTCGCTGGCGATCTCTAGGGCGTCATCAATGGGAAGTTGCTTGTCCCGCACAAAACGATCCCGGAGCGACTCCCCTTCCACGTACGGCATCACATAGAACAAGAACCCGTCTGCCTCCCCTGAATCCAGCAGGGGCAGGATGTGAGGATGATTCAGATTGGCGGTGATCTTGATTTCGCGGAGGAACCGCTCGGACCCCACGGCGGCGGCGATCTCGGGCCGGAGGACCTTCACGGCAACTTGGCGCTCGTGCTTGAGATCCCGGGCCAGATAGACCGTGGCCATCCCACCGCTACCCACCTCACGCTCGATGGTGTAGCGGTCAGCGAGGGCGGTTTTGAGACGGTCGAACACGCCGTGCATCGTCTTTTGAACTCGCTGACGACCACCCTACTATACGGCCCACGGCGCTACTCAGCCATGTTGTGGTGGCTATCGTGATCTGAAGATCTTCTTAGGAAGCCGGCGTCCGTGTGCCACAAGGGACAAGGAAATCATGATGCACTTTGGAACCCTGGACATAGGATGGAGGTGGCTTGCCAACTATATGACTGAGTAATACACTACATGGACGGTCCACCGCGGTTCATGGAGTTCGTGTATACGGCGCTGTTCGTCCGAACCGGGGCTGGCTGGCTCAATGAGTCGACACTACTAGAACTCGAGCGGACGCTGGTGGCGAATCCACGGGCAGGAGCGGCGGTGCCCGGTTTGCCCGGGCTCCGGAAGTTGCGCATCCGCCTACTGGGCCGGGGGAAACGAGGTGGAGGGCGGGTGTTTTACGTCTATGATGTAGCCGCCTCCCGTGTTTACCTCCTAACCGCATTGGCAAAGAGTCGAAAAGAAGACTTGAGGCCGGAAGAAGTCAGGACGTGCGGAGACTGATCGACCGACTGAGGGAGTGACGCGATGTCGAAGCGACGGGACGATCCGACGTTCGGGGAGCTGCTGACCGAAGGCCTGCGGCAGGCCGTGGCGATCAAACAGGGTCGCACGAAGCCCGCCCGGCTGCGCCGCTACCACGTCACCGCGCGGGACGCAGACGCCGTGCCGCCTCCTGTGTATGACGCACGGCGCGTAAGGGCCTTGCGCCGGCGGCTCAAGCTCTCGCAGTCGGTGTTCGCTGCTGTGCTGAACGTCAGCCCAGCCACGGTGCGGAGCTGGGAGCAGGGCGTTCGTCAGCCCGACGGGCCGTCGCGGCGCCTACTGGAGATTGTGGAGGAACATCCGGAGGCGGTGCTCGCAAAGTTGTCGTGAGACGGGTTGTGACCACAGGTAACCTCGCGGCGTTGGTCATCACCGCCCTGCACCATTTCCCTTCAGTAAGGACCGCTATCTCGGATGAGCGGCTAGACGAACACCCTGGAGCGAAGCAGTTCTGAGCGGAGAGGGGGCGCTGCGCGTCTTCGCGCGCGGCGGCCAAGTGATCTTCAGGAAACAAAGACATGCATCCCAGGTAGAATGGTTTGTGTGGTTACGAGCAGTCGATCCCCACCACCAGCCAAGAGAAACCCAATTGTCGATCGAGTCACGCAGAGCCGTCCTGGGCCTTGTCACAATCGCCGTTTCCCTACAAACCGCATGCGTGCGTGACGAGACGCACACGCGGATCGAGGGGCCCTACCTGGGTCAAGAATTCCCGGGACCCGAACCAAGGCTGTTCGCCCCAGGCGTCGTCTCAACAGGCCTCGACGAGTTGAACGCCGTGTTCGCGCCCAACGGAGACGAGTTCTTCTTCTCCGTCAAACTACCGGGAGAGGGCCGACACACCATGATGGCCATGGCTCAGGTCGACGGACACTGGACGGCCCCTGAGGTCCTCCCCTTCTCGGGCCGGTATGCGGAGGCGGACCCTGCGTTCTCACCAGACGGGAATCGATTGTTCTTCGTATCCCGGCGACCACTTGGTGGAACCGGCGATCCCAAGGACTGGGACATCTGGACCGTTGACAGGACCGCAGGTGGTTGGGGCGAGCCGCAGGTGCTTGGGGGGCCGATCAACACCGACCAGCACGAGATTCATCCCTCCTTTACGCGGGACGGCACGCTCTACTTCTCGTCCAACCGCACGGGGGGATACGGAGCGTTCGACATCTATCGGTCGCGATTCGTGGACGGCGTTTACGGCGAGCCCGAGAACCTCGGCGCCGCGGTCAACACACCGCGTGGCGAAGGCGATGTGTTCGTCGCTCCGGACGAGCGGTATATCGTATTCTCCGGCAGCCGTGCGGACGGTTACGGCAGGGATGATCTGTATGTGAGCTTTCGACGCTCGGATGGCTCATGGACCGAGGCCCGAAACCTAGGGGAGGCGGTCAATTCCGCCACCATCGAATACACCCCACAGGTCTCACCGGACGGCCGATACCTGTTCTTCACCAGCTATAGGCAACCGCCCCGCGACTACGCCACGCCGAACATTCAGAGCTACGACCAACTGGAACGGCTCTACTCGACCCCCCAGAACGGACTCGGAGACATCTATTGGGTCGATGCACGTGTCATCGAGGCGCTGAATCACTGAAACCCCTACAGCGTGGCCCGCTTCCGCACGTACTCGGAAACCACGTCCCTGGCGTACCCGAGTACATCCTCCGGCCGGTCGTCGGGATCACACATCTCCGGCGTCTCGACGATGTCGGTCACCATCTCGTCCCACCACGATGCATCGAGGATCTGCCGACAGCCTTCGAGGTTGAGACCCGCCCGGGCCATGTCTTCGGCTGTCGGCACGCGGAAGGCAACGACGATCTCGTCACCGGTTCCCTGATCCTTCAGATGGACTTCCCCCCTCAAGAAGTCCATGATCGCCCGCAGTTCGTCAGGAGTCATCATCGCTCGATGGCGTAGCCCAACACCCAGGTCGACTCTTCGTCCGCTCCCATCGCCTCCAGCAGAATATCAAAGGCGTGATCGGGGTTGAACGTCACGCCCCTGGCACTGAACCGCTCGCCGCCCCACCGGCGGGGGATGCCCAGTGCGTCCAGGCCCGCGTACAAATCGAGGGGCTCGGGAGACGCAATCGCGACGAGGTAGCCCAAACCTGGACCAAACGGCCGGTCGGAGCCGGCGCTCCAGCAGTAGGCGTCGTAGGGTGAGGTCCGTATCGGTTCCGGCGTGGCACCGGCGAACCGGACAGGTTGGTCGGGGTGGAATGGCTGTAGCAGGATCAAATCATCGTCGGGCGTCCACTCGAACACGGCGACATATGCCGGCTCTGCCGTCTCTACGAGCAGGTGCTTGCACTGCCTCGGACCGACGACTTCCCACGAAATGTCACTGGGCATCAGCCACGACAGCCGGACGACGTACTCTTCCTGCGCCGCGGCCGAAGAAGGGAGGAAGAGGAGTCCTGCAGCGACGGCGAACGGGCTGACGGTTAGGTAACGGTTCATTGTCGCCTCCTGGTAAGTCACCATAACTGGGCCCCGCACCCGACTCAAGAGTCCGACGCGGTGCCTATCGGATCATTCGTCGTTCGGCCTTGTGGCGCGTCCAGATGACGACGGCACAGCTCCCGTAGCGGGCCTCGGCCTCGGTCCACCGTCTGTAGATCTCGATGGCCAGCACGTTCCACCCATCCACCCAATCGTCGATCCGGCCACCGAAGATTGGGACGTCGTCCACGAAGAGGCGCGGGTTGCCGCAGCCTAACCGCACCCGCCTTCCATCCACACTCACGCCCGGCAAGTGGGACACCAGATCCGCGACCTTAGTAGATGCGTTCTGCCGTCGCTCGATCCACTCCGGGTTGACGTGGTGCCCAAACCCCATCTTCTGCCTCTGATAGAATCCGTTCTCCTCGAGATACCGGACGTATGCCTCTGCCTTGACGACCACCGGGTCCAGCATGAACGGGAGGGGCTGCATGAGGTAATCCTGCTCCACCGTGTCCGCGGGGAGCAGGATCATGGGATTCGTCTCGAAGGGCTCATACCCGATGCTGAGGACAGCCACGACGAACACGCCGGGTGCCGGTGCGTCAACGCGAAACGCTCCGTCGTCGCCCGTGAGGACACTCGCTGTCATGTCCCCGGTTTGGTTGAGGAGTGCTATTCTGGCGCCCTCGATCACCCGGCCAGTGCTCGAGTCCCTCACCGTACCCCGGACGACCTGGCCCACGGCCGGCTGGGCCACGGACAAGAGGAGGAGGGACACGAGCTTCAGTGACAGTTGCTTCATGGACGTGCGGCGTTGTTCGCCCTCATTCGAGATCACACCGTCATCTCGTGGGGACAACATCTCGCGAATAATCTGCGTTCCTGTTCGGTGTCGCATGAAACCGCAACATGCATGCCGTCTCTTGCAATCTTCAAGCAGTCCGTTTAGAAACCTTTAGTCTCGAAAAGGCCCCGGCCGCGAGAGATAGGTTTAGTCCGATGCACGACGGCTCGCGCAGACGTATGGGGATGAAACAAAAGGAGACACGATGTCCGACACGACGAGACGGGACTTCCTCAAGAATGCCGGTGCGTACGGCACCGTTGCGGGCGTTGGCCTGGTCGGCGGCCTCGGTTTCGGCAAGCCCGGCACCATCGCGACGCAAGCCACGCATCCCTTCGGCTATCCGGAGGACGGTCTCGATGTCGAGAAGACCCGGGAGCTGGGCCACCAGGGATTTAAGGGGATCATGTTGGCCGACGGTACACGACACGGCGGCTGTGCCTTCGGGTCCTTCAATGCCATTCTCGGCCAGCTCGCCGAGGTGGTCGGCGCTCCCTACACGACTATCCCCCTCCAGATGATGGATTGGGGTGGCGCAGGGGTGGTGGGATTCGGAACCCTGTGCGGCACGTTGAACGGCGCCGCCGCGGCCATCGGGTTGATCTGCGACGGTCGGGATGCCCGAGGCTTCATCAGTGATCTCATGACGTGGTACTCCGACACGGAGCTGCCGACGAACGAGTTCGCGCCAACCGGCGATCTGCCACAGAGCAAAGCGGAGAGCAATCTCTGTCACGT
Organism: Gemmatimonadota bacterium; assembly: GCA_039589615.1. GTDB lineage: Bacteria > Gemmatimonadota > Gemmatimonadetes > Gemmatimonadales > GWC2-71-9 > B3T1B10. Next base: position 95,110 of record JBDHHA010000016.1, on the reverse strand, counting down.
GTCACTCACGCGCTGGTGCCAGTCGTCAGGCTTCGCCAGCGGATCACCGGAACGCGCCGAGCGCTGCGCGCGGTTGTCGGGGGACGTGGCCGCCAAAGCGGTGGAGATGTTGAACGGCGGACGCCTAGGGCTCGAGGTCCCGGCGGAGAAGGCCGCGTGCCGGAGCTGCCACTACATGGGCCCGGATTTTGCCGCGGGCCAGTTCACCCACGGGACGATGAACTGTCTCACGTGCCACGTGGGGCATAAGTAGAATGAAACGCTGCCCCCCGGCATGGCCGGGGGGCAGCGCCATGCCTTCCTAGTACGGCGGCATCGGGGGATTGCCGGGATCTCCCATCTCATCCAATGACTCTAAATGCGCAATTGCCCTTCTCACCGTATCCAGGTCGTCATCTTTGCCTAGGGTGACCGGCAAGTCACCCACCCAATTGGTCCATTTCGAACCAAGGTACTTCTCGTGGGCAAGGATGTCCCTGCGCACCTTCAGGAACCAAAGGTAAAGCTCCTCATCAGTTGCTGAGCCCATTCGTCCCTCCCGTGTCGTGCGTTTAAGAAGCAAATCGCGGCACATCCGCAAACCGGGCGTCCGGCCCTTTGAACTCCCGTCCTTCTACTTCGACTCCCGCATGGTCTCATCCACCAGATCATCCCTCCCCAGCCCCCTCAACCGCTCCTGCAGCCGCTCCACCAGCTCCTCGTTCCCCAACTCCGTCGCCACCCTCAGCCGCAACGCCAAACTCGCTGGCAGGAACACCGGCTCGACCGGGCTCGCCGCGCCCGGGGTGTCAAAGGTGGTCGCCACGCGATACGCCTCGGCATGGTCACCCCGCGCGATGAGAACCTCCGCCAGCTTGAGACGTTGGAGACCCAATGATTCCCAGGGGTAGACCAGGTTGCGGTATGGCGCATTGGGCACCAACGCCTGCAACTGTCTGATTGCTTCAACGGTGTCACCGTCGGCGAGGGTGATGTGAGCGGTGAGCGCGTCCGCCATAAGAGCGGCACTCCGATTGCCGGGAAAGCGGGATCTCAACGTGTCTCGAATGGCGCGGGCTTCCTCCACTCGGTCGCGATGCACGTCCCAGATCCCCAGTAGCCAGAGTCGATTCTCGCGCATGTCAGGCAACATGGCGCGGAGAGAGGCGGCCGCAGCCGTCGCCTGAACCTCGACATCGGCCCCTGCAAGCGCGTCGAGGATGTAATACAACCTGCCCAGCAAACCGGCGCCCGTACCGGTCGCCGCTGCCGAGTCCAACAGCGCGGTCAGCTCCTCGGAACGTCCCGTTGCGGCTAACAGGCTCTGCAAACCCACCAATGAGCTGAAATCCCACATGCCCGTTGAGGTGTCGTGGTCCAACACCGCTCGCCACCCTGCCATGGCACAGTCCGAGCGCGCTCCGCCGACGCCGAGGAGCATGGCCTCCTGAAAGACCGACCTGATATTCCCGAGCACACGACTCCGCCAATCGATGGCGTCCGGTCCGTTTTCGGCGCAGTTAAGGGCCAATTCGAGATTGGCGAACGCGAGGGAGTCCGGCTCCCCACGTCGGGCCTCCTCCAGCAGTGCGGCCGCACGCGTCAGGTCTCCATCCCTGATGGCGAACTCGACAAGGTGATAGAGCCCGGGGGCAAAACCGTCGGTGAGGGTGTACACCTGCTCGAAGGCGTCTCGAGCCAGGGAGTCCGGTGACGGCGAACTGGGGAGCATATGCTGATAGGTCTCTCCCAGACCCATCCAACCCTCACGCCCTCGTGGGTTCGACTCGATGGCACCCTCGAAGTGCGCAACAGCGGAATCCGCCTGGCCGTTGAGGTAAGCCTCGAATCCGAGCGCGAAGTGAGCCAATCCTGGGGTAAGGGGTTCCAAGTTCCTCGTCGCGACCCCGATCAGATCACGGGCTTCTTCATAGCGGTGGTTCCAGCTCGCCGCCTGTGCTCCCCTCGCCCCGGCGAGAGCGAATCCGGAGTCGGCCTGCACCGCCGCCCGATAGAGTTCCAGTGCGTTCTCGAACCGACCGGCGTGAAACTCCCGCTCGGCCTGCACCATGATTTGGATCGCCTGGGGATGTATTTCTCCCACGTCCGACACGTCGACGTACGCGTCTTCCGGCAACAGCGCTAGCAGCAACTCCGCCGCGGCTTGCACCGCAAGCTGGATGACGAGATCGATCGACCCCTCCGTCTCCACAAAATCCACCGTACGAGGACGTGCCGTTCGATGAAGCTCCAGCACCACCGTCACGCTGTCTGATCCAACAGGGACTATCCTGCCGTCCACGTAGTGGGCCGCCCGCTGGCTTCTTGCCAAAGCACTCTTTTCCGCAGGACGTAGCGAACCAATGTCATCGCGGTACCGATCCTCCAGAAAGTCCCCGGCGTATACCCACGTGAAGTCCCCCTCCCCATTCAGCCGAGCGACAATGAAATACGCCGCGTCCTCACCGTTGGGGGGATTGCTCGTGTTCCTGTCCTTAATGACGGAACTGATCCCCCGCCATTCGATTAGCCGATCGATGCCGGCACTGACTTGGGCGGCTCCGCCACCCCACTCGAGGGGAAAGGAGACGATGACATTGGGATCGAGCCCCGTCGGCCAACGCGCAACGAGCTGATAGAGAATCAGTAGAGCGACCAGCACGAGCGCCGCACCCACGGTCCGCGCCCGTCGCCTGCGCAACAGCGGTCGGAATAGTCGCACCTTCCCGGTCGCCCCCTTGGACAGCGCATCGGAAAATGCCTGGGCCGTCCGGTATCGATCGGCCGGCACCTTGGCCAGCGCCTTCTCGACCACCTCCACCATCTCGTGGGGGACATTCGGTCTCACGACCTCGATGGACGGCACACGCTCGCTGGCCTGTCGGGCCAGAATGGCCCCCGCCGTCACCCCGGTGAAAGGCGGTTCGCCGGTGACCATCTCGTAGACCACAATCCCGAGCGAGTAGATGTCGCTGCGAGCGTCGATGGCGGTCTCGCCGGTCGCCTGCTCCGGACTCATGTACGCCGGCGTCCCCACGGCGATCCCGGCGGTGGTGAGTCGCTCGCCCCCGGCCTCCGTCACCGCCCGTGCGATGCCGAAGTCGGCTACGAGGGCATGCTCTCCGGAGAGCAGCACGTTCTCGGGCTTGATGTCACGGTGGACGACGCCGCGACTGTGCGCATAGGACAGCGCTTCCGCCACATCTCGACCGACGGCAACGATGTCCTCCAGTGGTAGCTGCTTTTCACGGACGAGGCGCTGCCGCAGCGATTCTTCTTCGATATACGGCATGGTGTAAAACAGCAACCCGTCCGCCCGTCCGGAGTCGTACAGGGGAAGGATGTTGGGATGCTGCAGCGATGCCGCGATCTGGATTTCCCGGAGGAAGCGATCCGCGCCGACGGAGCTGGCTATTTCCGGACGGAGAACCTTGAGAGCAACTTGGCGATTGTGCCGCAGGTCCCGAGCGAGGTAGACATGAGCCATGCCCCCCTCCCCGAGCTCCCGCTCGACAGCGTACTGGTCTTCCACGGCTGCGCGCAAATGGGCGAAATGGTCTGACACGACGCGCCCCCTGGCCAATGGGCCTGTACAATAGGACGCTGTCCCGGACAAGGCCAGAGTACGCTGGGTGACGCTTGCTGGCGAAACTCGTAAGTGATTGTGTGGGTTATGGATGCAACGGTCTGGAGCGACAAGTGTCGGTCACCCGTCGTCCCGATCTCGTCCGCCAGTCTCTGGCCGGACCATGGCGGGGATTGCAGCGTTCGCCGCCACGCGGCGCCGGGCCACCCCGAAGAGGAGCGGTGTCCATCGGGTGAGTAGCAGCACGAGGGACACCGCCACGAATAACCCGGACGCCACCAAGACCCAGCGACCGTTCGTGAGCCACGCGGGCACGGGCCGCTGGAAGTAGCGCAGCACCCCGGTGACGGTGCCCGAAGCCATGAGCCACGTCACCAGCGCGGCCATGGACACGTTCAACATGACGATCACACCTCGCATCCCCACCCCGTTCACGCGCTCGCGCACGGCAGCCACATCCGGGTAGAGCGTCATCACGAGATAGGTCACCACACCGAACAACACCATGCTGTCGATGCCCAGCTCGGCGCCCATGGCGTGCCCCACCACCACGTGCGTCCCGTGGATGAGGGAGTTCCACGAGGGGATGGAGATCACGACGCCCCCGAAGACCATGGCAAACGTCCACCAGCGGGCCGATCTGATGAACCCTGAGGTGGCGGCGTAGGACGAGCCCTCGTTCTTCACGCCCTTCATCTTCACGATGTCGCTCAGCACGCGCAGCACGATGATGATCTCCAGCATGCTGACGGTAAAGGCAATCCACTTGACGATGTGGGTCTGGGGGACGTGGTAGGTGTGGTGGGCGAAATTGGCGAACGAGTTCAGACACCCCACACCGAACAGCGCAAAGGCAATGCGCGACTGCCCGTAGGACTCGTCACCCGACAGCCGCTCGCCAAGGTAGATCAGCGATCCGTACACCAGGAAGTTGAACGAGCCCACCAGCGTTCCCGACGCCTTCCACTGCAGCTGGAGATCGGCCACGGGATACTGGTGCACGAACGGCAGGAGGTACGCGTGGGCCTCCGCGAAGGTGTACATGAAATACAGAATGCCGATGGTCCACATGTACACGTAGACGGGACGGCGCCAAAAGCCCGGCAGGATGCGTTTGAGGAACGTCCAGGCAAACGCGATCCACCCCGCGAAGAACATCACCGAGAACGTGGGATGGAAGCCCACGTACTCGCGGCCCGACGTCACACCCAATAAGAGCGTGACCAGCACGCCGCCGCCGCCCACGACCCAGCAGACTGTATGGAAGACGAACCGCCGCGTGTCGTTGGCGTCGAACCCGCCGGGTCGCTGCGCGGCGAGGAAGGCGTAGATCAACGCCAGGTTGGCGGCGTAGATCCACGTGTGGGCGAACGTGGTGTGGAGCGGCCGCGTAGACGGCAGCCCCAACCCGAGGGCCTGGAGGACCGGTGACGCCGCCGGCAGGTAGTGCAACACGCTCAAGGCCCCGAAGGTGAGGGCGAGTCCAATGGCCATGAGCGCGAGGCGTAGGTGCGTCGCGACGATCTGATCCCGGCCGATGATCATCAACGAAATTCCCACCAGGGAATGCCGGCGGAATCTCCCTCGAGGGTGCGGGCCAGCAGTTCCCTGCGATGGTCTCCCATCCACCGCAGAAACGCCCGGACCTCGAGGCGCTGATTGGCGGTGAGTCCGCTGGGTGGCATACCCTTGGCCGGCCGGCCGCTTTCCAACACCGTGAGGACCTCGTCGTCCGTCAACTGGTTTGCAGAGCTCGAGAGGTCCGGTGCCACATAGGTTCCGATGCGCTTCGGCGTGAGCGGTGCGTGACAGGCAGTACACGGGCCCTCGAGAAACCGGCTTGCCCCGGCGACCGCGGCGGCCGGCGCTTCCTCCCCGGCCAGGAGGTCCCGAACCGCCGTGTCGAAGGCGGCCGGATCGGGTTGGGGTGCCCGGGCCTGGCCCACGCCCGTGGCATCCATCTCCAACAAGAACGCAGCAACGGCGGTGATCTCGTCCTCAGAGAGATTGAACGCCGGCATCTGCGCCAGCCCGTAGGTGAGCACCTGGTCGAGGCGGTCGCGACTCAACCGACTCGAGGCGTTGGTCAGGTCGGGGCCCAGAAAACCACCGAAACCGTAGAACTGATGGCACGCCTGGCAGTTGTGACGCAGCCAGACGTTACGACCTTCGATGGCCGACTCGGATAGGGGGGACATCTCTCGCCCGGTGCGGTCGCTGTACACCAGGAAGGTCTGCAGCGCAAACATCGTGACGAGCACGGCCATGAGGCCCTTGCGGCCGCCGGTGGAGAAACCTTGTGAGCTGGGGGGCACTCCGCTCAACCCGCCTCCGCGAGGGCCCGAAAACGGGTCCGGAGGCGCTGGGCCGCCAGAGTACGGAAACAGTACCGGGCGACCGCATCGTGAGCCGCCCGGTACGATGGAAAAGGCTCCCCGCAGGCGCCGTAACACGGGGAGCAAAAAGGACACTGGAAGCTGGTGCGCGAATCTCGAGACATGGCTCCAGTCGTCGCTGCGGGACCTTGGCTGGGTTGTCTTAAGGACGCCGTCACAATCTCCGGGCCAGGAAGCAAATTCCCCTCTCGTGAGCCCCGTGTCAAGGCGGGTTTGGGAATTGACACGGCACTGCGATGAAGATTAGTTGAGAAGGAATTCATTTAACCAGTATGAAATTTACCGCAAGAATAAAACAATTTTTACTCGGCCAAGCGGCTGAACCGACTTGCAGGAACCGAACGTCGGGAGCACCGTCGAACGGGTTGCTGGTGCTATTATTGATGCAATCGGCTTCCCGAGCAGGCCCGGGAAGCTGCTTCACACAGGGCCCATAGAGGACAAGCGCCGGAGCGATTCGGGCCGGTGCCAGACGGGGGGTACAACGATGGCGAAGCGGTATGTAAGCAACGAGGACGTGTCCGCGCGGATGTTCCGAAGCGACTTCCTCGAGAAGTTTACCAAGGTCCATCCAGCGGTGCCGCACGTGATCTTCCTCCCCGTCATCGGCTACATGCTCTACGCCAGCACGCGAGGCCTATCGCTCGGCACCACCGCCCTACTCCTGCTTGCCGGACTCGCTTTTTGGAGTTTCACGGAATACCTCATGCATCGGTTCGTATTCCATGTCCCAACGCGAGTACAGGAAGAAGTACACAGGCGGGTCGAGGCGGTGGGGCCGGACGGCCCCACCATACCGGCCCTCCAGGGGTTCCAGCAGCTGCGGTACTTTATTGCCCACGGCGTTCACCACGATTTCCCCAACGACTCGAGGCGGCTGGTGATGCCGCCCTCGGTGAGCATCCCGCTGGCCTTCCTGTTCTACTTCCTCTTCGACGCCGTTTTCGGCCCGATCTACACGCCGGCCCTGTTCGCAGGACTCGTCCTCGGATACCTGGTGTACGACACGACCCACTTTGCGATTCACCATTTTCCGATGCGTACCCGGATCGGTCGCTACGTGAAGAGGCACCACTTCCGCCACCACTACCTGGACTCCACGAGGGACTACGGCGTCAGCTCCCCGGTGTGGGACGTGGCGTTCCGCACCATGGGCTCGGGCACCGTGGCGCGCCAGGATGCCGGCGAGCCGGAATCGGCTGGCAGTCCGACGCCGTAGTCGCCGCAGACTTGTGACCGCGCGGCGAGCGACGGCGATCGAGATCGTTCCGGCTACGCCAGACCGCTGGCCCGACCTAGAACGTCTCTTCGGGGACCGGGGGGCATGTGGCGGCTGCTGGTGTATGGCGTGGCGGCTCTCGCATGCGGTTTACGAGCGCAACAAGGGCAGCAACAACAAGCGGGCTTTCAAGAAGATCGTGATGTCCGGAGACGCACCGGGCCTCCTCGCGTACGCCAACGATGAGCCCGTAGGCTGGTGCTCCGTTGCCCCCCGCGCGGCCTTTTCCTTCCTCGAGCGCTCCCGGGTTCTCAAGCCTGTCGACGACAAACCGGTGTGGTCGGTGTCGTGCCTGTTCGTGCTTCGCCCGTATCGTGGTCAGGGAATATCGGTGCGGCTCCTCAAAGCCGCGATCGACTTCGCCCGGCGCCAGGGCGCCCCGGCCGTCGAGGGGTACCCCAACGATCCCGACGCCAAGATGCCGGACGCCTTCGCGTGGACCGGTGTGGCGTCGGCCTTTCGGAAGGCCGGCTTTTCCGAGGTCGCCCGGCGCTCGTCGCACCGGCCGATCATGCGGCGCAACCTCCGCCCTCTTTCCCGCCGGGCGTAACCGTCCGCTACCCCCGCAGCGCCTGAAACGCCTCGGACCCGAACGCGTCCACCTGAATCACTTCGTCCCGCACCTCGTCCGCGTCGAGCACCGTCTGGCGTTCCTCCTCCGTGATGATACCGTCGGCGAGGGCCCGCTCCAGCAGCACGTCACCCGGGGCCCGGTCGAGCCGCCCGGCGCGCACGGCATCGCGAATCTTGGTCTCTACCGCGAGGGCGGCCACCGCATGGTCCAACGCGTGCTCCAATCGTCCCAACCCGGGCTCGTCGTGGGAGGGAATGTAGATGTCGGTGGTGAGGTGGAGTCGCGCCGCACGATCCTCGAGGAGCTCACGCGCCACAGCCCCTCCCACTTTGTCGTTGGGTGGACGGTACCGTGCACCCAACGGGAAGATCAGCGCCCGCAAAGCCCAAGCCGCGGGACGGTTCGGAAGATTCTCCAGCACCCCTGCCAGTGCCGACTGGATCCGGTACAGCGCTTCCACACAGGCGTACTTCACGAAACAGTAGTCGCCGGCCGGTTGGCCCTCGTCGACAAATCGCTTTAGGGTCGAGGAGCCCAAGTACATCCATGCCAACGCGTCGGCCAACCGACCCGTGATCTTCTCGCGCCGCTTGAGACGACCCCCCAGAGTGCCCATCGCCACGTCGGAGATGAGCGCGAACGCGGTGCTCATGCGCGTGAACTTGCCAAAGAAAGGGGCACCCTTCCCATTCACCGGTGCCCGCACCAAGCGAGCATTCGTCAGCCCGAGGATCAGCGCCCGGGTGGCATTTGCGATCACGTACCCCACGTGTCCAAAGAATGCTCGGTCGAACATTGAGAGATCGCCGTCCCCGGCCGCGCGGATCTCGTCTTGCACGTAGGGGTGGCAGCGGATCGCGCCCTGACCGTAGATGATCATCGAGCGGGTGAGGATGTTCGCGCCCTCGACGGTGATCCCGATGGGGACCGCCTGATAGGCGTAGGCCAGCATGTTGCGCGGCCCACGGCTGATGGCGGCGCCCGCCCGAATGTCCATGGCGTTGTTGATCACGTGCCGCATGCACTCGGTGAGGTACGCCTTGACGATGGCGGAGGGAACGGCCGGACTCTCTCCCGCGTCGACGGCGCCCGCCGTCATCGTGCGCGCGGCGTTCATGAGATAGGTGATGCCGCCGATGCGGGCCAGGGGTTCCTCGATGCCCTCGAACCGGCCGATGGGCGTGTCGAACTGCTCTCGCACGGTGGCGTAGGCCCCAACCAGCCGGGTCGCGATTTCCGCCGAGGCAACGGACAACGCCGGCAGGGAGATGGAGCGGCCCGTGGCGAGACTGGCCATCAACATCCGCCACCCGTCGCCCGCCCGCTCTCGCCCGCCAATGATGAAATCCAAGGGCACGAACACATCGGTGCCGGTGGTGGGACCGTTGTGGAACGGAATCCCCATGGGGTCGTGCCGTGACCCGATGTCGATTCCCGGCAGGTCCGCCGGTATCAGCGCGCAAGTGATCCCGAGATCCTTCTTGTCCCCGAGCAGTCCGTCGGGGTCACGCATCCGAAACGCGAGGCCGACCAGCGTGGCCACCGGACCGAGGGTGATATACCGCTTGCGCCAGTTGAGGCGCATGCCCAGCACCTCCCGTCCCTCGAAGGCGCCTTTGCACACGACGCCCTCACTCTGCGTGGCGGCGGCGTCGCTCCCTGCCTCCGGACCCGTCAAGGCGAAACACGGGATCTCCTCGCCGGTGGCCAGCCGCGGCAGGTAGTGGTTCTTCTGGTGGTCGGTGCCGTAGTGGAGGATCAATTCGGCGGGTCCCAAGGAGTTGGGCACCATCGCGGTGACTGCCGCCGTGATACTCCGGCTCGCGAGTTTGACGATGACGGCCGAGTGAGCGGCGGCGGAAAAGCCCAACCCGCCATACTTCTCCGGGATGATCATCCCGAAAAAACCATGCTGCTTGAGGAACGCCCACATCTCATCCGTGAGGTCGCCGTGCTGGACGATCTCCCACTCCTTGAGCATGGCGCAGGCCTCTTCCACCGGCCCATCGAGAAAGCCGCGTTCCTTGTCGGAGAGGGGCTGAACCTCGAAGTCGAGGAGCTTCCGCCAGTCGGGATCGCCGGAGAACAACTCGCCGTCCCACCACACCGTTCCTGCCTCCAGGGCAACGCGCTCGGTCTCCCCCATCCGCGGGAGGAGCGGCTTGACCAGCTTGATGAGCCACGAGGTGAGCAGAATGCGGCGGAGGAATCGGAGGCCGAAGATCACCGCAACGACCACGAAGGCCACCGCCAATCCCCGAAAGGCCGTTGCCTCCACCCCGCGCTCCACACCCCACCAGGCCAGTGCCAACCCGCCTGGGACGACCCAAGCCCAGTAGGCCCGGCGGAGATACAGCAACGTGGCGGCGACGAGAGCCAAGGCCGCAAGAATGAGCCAGATCATGAGTCCTCCGCTTTTGTCCGTCCACCAACCCGGGCCCACCGAGGGTCCGGGCGTTTGCACTTGAAACGATCACATAGTAGGACCGTGTTCCGATCAACACCAACAGCCCGGGGGACCTGCAACGAATCGATACATGCCTGCGCTGTTTTGTGGTGGATTCTCGACCCCGGTCATCCGTCACAAATCACATAACTCTTTGTACTACAGCATCTTAGCCGACAGCAAAACGTGGCCCTCCTCTTGCTTCCAGCAGATGTCAGAACTCAACCGATTCGCCACTGACACCCTCAAGGAGCACGGACATGAATCGCAATATCCTTTCACTGCTGACAGCGGCGGCCCTCGTGGCCGGCTGTAGCGACAGCGTGGCCCCCGGGAGCCAGGTCTCCCTCTCATTCTCAGGCGGACTGGCCGCGGCCAGCCCGAACCCAGGCTTCTCCGCCGCGGCGTCGGCCGGCGCAGCCGCTCTGGTCATCACCAAGGCCGAGGTCGTGTTGCGGGAGATCGAGCTCAAGCGCGTGGAGATTGTCAACTGCGACGTGGTGCCCGAGCCCGAGGGCTGCGAGGAGTTTGAGGTGGGACCCGTGTTGATCGACGTGCCGGTGGACGGCACCACGGCCACGGAGGTCGCCATCGACATCGAGCCCGGCCTGTACGACGAGCTGGAGTTCGAGATTCACAAGGTGAGCGGCAGCGACGAGGAGGATGCCGTGTTCGTGGCAGCGCACCCGCAGATGGCCGACCTCAGCATACGGGTCGAGGGAACCTTCGACGGCGTGCCCTTTACCTTCACCACCGACCTGGACGTGGAGCAGGAGCACGACCTCGTCCCGGCCATCGAGATCACCGAAAACACGGGAAGCTCCAATGTCACCGTGAGCCTGGGCCTGTCACAGTGGTTCCTGGATGCGGGGGGCAACGTGCTGGACCCCAACACGGGCAACAAGGGCGGGGAGAACGAAAGCCTCATCAAGGAGAACATCAAGCAGGCGATCGAGGCCTTCGAGGACAAGGACCGGGACGGCGAGGAAGACGACTAGCCGCCGGTCCACCAGTAGCGGCACACAGGGGGTGGGTTGGAGTCCATCGGACTCCGGCCCACCCCCTGGGCCGTTTTGCGCTACAACCTGGCCAAATAGGTGAGCTTGGCCACCGCCGACCGGCTGTCGAGAGCCCACAGGTCATCCGGCGTCCCCCGCTGCTCGTTGAGGACCAGGAACAGATCGCTCCCCGGCGTGTGGATGAAGTTGAAGCGGATGTTGCCCGACAGCTCGTCCTCACTCTCGTTGTATTGGATCAGGGCATTGAGCGTCATCTGCGTGGTGAAGGCCAGCGTGAGCTGCAGACTCGCGATGTCGGCATCGAACGCGCCGTTGGGGAGATCGACGCTGTTGTGGTTGTAGCCCACGACGGCCGACACGTTGGCGGTGGGGTTCACCATGAGCGAGCCGCCCACCGATGTGATGTCCCCATCGTAAATACTCTCATACCGCGCGTTGGCGCCCAGCACGACGGGCCGGTTGGAGCTGGTCCGGCCATGGAAATTCAACTGCCACGTGTCGTAGTCCCCTGCGAGCACGGGCACCTCCCCGCCCAGCTCGAATCCCTCATCCAACCGGGTGAATCCGACTGAATACTCCAGACGGAAATTTTCACCGCTGTTCCATTCGGGGCTCATGGACGGCCCCACACTCCAGTCCTGAAGCGTACCATCGGTGCGGGTGATCAACTGGCTCTGCCAGTGGAAGTCCACCTTACGGAGATCCAGCACGCGGGGACGCGGCGTGACGCGAAAGAACGCCTGGGATCTCCGGATGTCGGTCCTCGTGATGAACCCCATATCCGCCCTGGCATCCGGGCTGATGGACAGATGCGAGATGTTGAAGCCGAAGTAATTGCTGGTGTAGTCGGCCTGGCCCTGGAACGCAGTGCCTTCCCCACCATCGCCCTTGGTCGTGGTCGCCGAGACAAACCCCTGGAAATTCAGCCGGGATGTGGGCCAGACCGACCAGTCGACACCGCCGGCGGTGTTCCACTCATCCTTGGTGCGTCGGTCGGCGACCATGGCGCCGATCACGTTGTTGGTGCCGATGTCTTGTTTCACGGTGGCCACCGCGAAGTTCGTCGCCGGCTCCCCGTAGGCCGCGTCGGTCACCACGTTCAGGAGCCCGACCTGCTGGCGCCCGATTCTTCCCGTGAGACGCACGCCTCCCAGGACCGGTACTTCTCCCTCCGGGGCGATGCCGATGCGTCGTGAGAAGAAGAGGAGGTAGGGGGGCGGTTCGAAAAACCCGCGTTCGCCGAATTCGAAGATTCCCGAGTTCTCCAGGAAGAAATCGCGCTTCTCGGGGAAGAAGAGACTGAACCGGGTCAGGTTCACCTGTTCGTTGTCGGCTTCTACCTGGGCGAAATCGGTGTTGACCGTGGCATCGAGAACGAGGCCCGGCCGGATCTCATACTTCGCGTCGAACCCGGCATCGAATTGTTGGTCCGTGGTGGACCCGGGATCGGCTCCCGGCTCGTTCGTCGTACCGGCGAGGACGTACGGCTTGAACTCCAGGTTCATTCCCCCACGGGGAAGGTTGGTGAGACCCTCGAGGTGTCCGGCGCGACTCACCCGGTTGAACCCCTCGTTGTCCCGGGACCACGCGCTCCACAACACGTCCTCGTTCTTCCTGCGGATCGAGCGAAAGATGTTGAAGCCCCACACCGCCTCCTCTCCGTTGTCCGGATAACGCAGCGTGCGGAACGGGATGGCGAATTCGGCAGACCACCCTTCTGATGTCCGTGCAGCCGCCACCCGCCACACGGCCCGCCAATCCACGTTGACCTCATTCCCTTCATCCGTGAGGAGGGCATCGAACTCGGCACCGTTGGGATTGGTGGCGAAGATCATCGCGTTGCGGTGGTCGTGGAACGTGTCGAACAGGATGGCGATCCCGTCATCGCTGGTGAACTGGAAGCGACCGAACTCCGCCCCCTGCATCACCCTGTCCCGCTGCAGCACCCGGGCAATGACGGCGTCCGGATCGGAGTCGAATGCCATGACGCCCACGTACAGCGTCGTCCCGTCATAGAGCACGCGCACCTCGGTGCGCTCCGTCGCCGGCGCCCCGTCGACAGGCTCCTGCTGGCGAAACCCCGAGGCCGCCGGGGCCCCGCGCCACGACGCCTCGTCGAGGATGCCGTCAACCTGAATCGGCTCGGCCGTCGTGATGCGGCGGGCCGTCGTCGACGGACGAATTGTGTCGTCTTGTCCGGCGGCGGAGGCGGGAGCCATGCTCGCCAGGACGAGCGATCCGGCCACGAACGCTGCTCGTCCGTGCACGAGTGATGCTGGGTTGAGAAATTGGTTCACGTAGTCGCCGCGGATACGCTGGGTTCTATGGAACACCAAAGGTCACCACGAGCTGATCCATATTCAACCCTGTCGCCGCCCCGGACACCTCACGCAGACGCGCCGGCCACCTCGCAGACCGCCGCGACGGCTGCCTCGATCTCTTGCTCGGTGTTGTAGTAGTGGGGAGAGAGCCTGAGGGCCCACGCAACATCCTGCTCGTCGAAATCAATCACACCGTAGGCCCGGATGCTGACGGAACTGTTGACGCCGCGGTGCTGGAGGGCGTCGTGAAAGGCCGTCGCGTCCAGCCCCGGAATCTCCACGGTGACGATGCCGCACAATTCCGGTCCACGATCCAAGACGCGAAGGTCTGCGTTGCCCAGCTCTTGCCGCAGGAGATCTGCCAGACTACTCGTGCGCGCCGCAATGTCGCTCACGCCAACGGCCGTGGCGTATCGGGCGGCTGCACCGCTGCCCAGCACCAGCGCGTACGCGAACTCCCAATTCTCGAAACGCGCCGCGGTGTCAAACGGCACATAGGAATCCGCCTCCCGCCACTCGGCCCCCTGCATGTCGATGAAGAGGGGCTCCAAACCCATCTTCAGCACACGGTCAGCGACAAACAAAAACCCCGATCCTCGGGGCCCGCGCAGGAACTTGCGACTTGTGGCGCTCAGAAAATCACAACCGATCTCATGGACGCCGATGGGAAGCTGGCCCACCGACTGGCAGGCATCTACCAGGTAGAGCACGTCGTTCTCGCGACAAACCCGCCCGATGTCCGCTACGGGTTGCACGAGACCCGAGTTGGTTGGGACGTGCGTGAGGGCAACCAGCCGCGGACGATCGTTGCGAATCGTCGCGCACATCGCCTCAATATCCACCCCACCCTCCGGCGCATTTGGTACCCGAAGGATCTCGACACCCATCCGTCGCGCCAGTGACAGGAACATGATCTGATTCGAGATGTAGTCGCTGGTGCTGGTGAGGACGGTGTCGCCCTTCTCGAACGGAATCGCCGACAGGGCCTGGGCGTAGCCCACGGTGGCGTTCTCGACGAACGCCACGTTGCGGGATTGGCAGCCGATGAGATCCGCGACGGCGGTATAGGAAGATCGGATCGCCTCGCGACACGCGTCGGCGGCCTCGTATCCCCCGATGTTGCCTTCCAGATCGATGTGAGATTTGATGGCATCCGACACCACCCTGGGCATCAACCCGGCGCCGGCGTTGTCAAGGTGGATGCGTTCGGCGCAGCCAGGGGTCTCCGCTCGGAGCCGCTCGACGTGTTGCGGTGTCAGGGGCATGATCCTCCTCGAACCCTCTCATGGCCTGGTTGCTATCCTTATTATAGGGTCGCCGGTGTCGTGGTGCGTAACACACCATGCTCTTCGCGGTTGCCCGCCGCCCAAGGAATTCCAATATTCGATGCCGACCCGCGGCACGGGAGCGCCGCCCCTCCAAACCACCACAGGATAGCTCGATGGATCACACACTGCACCACGAACCGCGCGAGGCGCGAGGGTTGCTCAAACACTACATGAAGGACCTCGTCTACGGAGCCAACGACGGCATCATCACCACGTTCGCCGTCGTCACGGCGGTCACGGGCGCAGCGCTCCACCCGAGAATCGTTCTCATCCTCGGGATGGCGAATCTATTGGCAGACGGTTTTTCCATGGGGGCGAGCAACTTCCTCTCCATCAGATCCGTCGAATCCATCCGGCGTGCGGACGGGCTCGGGTTGGCGGAGCCGTTTCCGGTGAGGCACGGCGCGGTGACGTTTGGAGCGTTTGTGGTTGCCGGTACCATCCCCTTGTTGACGTATTTGATCGATCTCGGGGATGCGTCGTTCCGTGTGGCGGTGGTGCTCACGCTGGTGGCGTTGTTCGTGGTGGGGGCATTGCGGGCCACCGTGAGCGATGGGGGTTGGCTCAAGAACGGCGTGGAGATGCTCACGGTGGGTGTGCTGGCCGCGGCGGTCTCGTACGGCGTCGGTGCCCTCGTCGCGCCCTGGACCTGATGAGCGGTGAGGTTACCCCGAAACGATATCGCCCAACAGCTTGCGGGTCACGTAGTCAAGGGCCTTTTCCGGATCGTCAGTTACCTGAAACATGTCGAGATCCGTCGGATCGAGGGTGTCTCCCCCGACCATAGCCTGCTGCATCCAGTCAATCAGACCTTCCCAAAACGCGGCGCCCATGAGAACGACCGGAAAGTCCTGGATCTTCGCGGTTTGGATCAGGGTCAGCGCCTCGAAGAGCTCGTCCAGCGTGCCGTATCCCCCCGGGAAGAACACAAACGCCGACGAGTACTTGACGAGCATCGTCTTCCGGACAAAGAAATACCGGAAGTTGAGCGCCCGAGTGGCATAGTGGTTTTCGGCTTCCTGCTGGTTGGGCAGCTCGATGTTGAGACCCACCGACAGCGCACCGCCCTCGGCCGCACCGCGGTTGGCCGCCTCCATGATTCCCGGACCGCCTCCCGTCAGCACCGTCCACTCCGCCTTCGCGAACTGGTTGGCTGTCTCTCTGGCCAACCCATACCACGGACTGTCTTCCGGAAGACAGTGTGACCCGAACATGGCCACAGCGCGGGTGACGTCGGACAACCCTTCAAACCCCTCGACGAACTCCCCCATGATCCGCATGACGCGCCAGGGCTCGCCGAGCATGTAGTCCTGAGGTCTCGGGGGCTGGGGGGCTTGAAAAAGGCGTTCGTCTTCGGTCCAAGACGTCCGCCGGGGGGACTCGGCAGTCCCAGACCGACTTCTACGCTTGCGGCTGCCAGTCATGTTCGGCCTCGTGAAGAATCGGATACTTCGCCTGGATTCTTGGCTGTTGCCGGCCGGACCACGAGGATGGGAACGGTGGCGGCCCGCAGAACCTTGTCGGCCACGCTGCCGAGGAAGAGACGTGGTAACCCCCCTCGCCCGTGGGTCGCCACGGCAATCAGGTCCACCGGGTGCTCCTCCGCATAGCCGAGGATCCCGGGCGCCGGGTGTGCACCGAGGAGCGACTCCGTCTCCACCCGAAGGCCCTGTTCCTCCAACCGGACCCGCATCGCATCGAGATAGGCCAACGACGCTTCTCGCCCATCTTCGAGAGCGGTCTGGGAATCCTCGACCGCATGCGGTAGATACGGCGAGGAAAACGGAACAGGTGGCTCGACGGCTTGCAGCAACGTAATGGTCGCATTGGTGGCCTTGGCAATCCGCGTCGTCAGCTCCAAGCTCTTTTCCGCCCTCGCAGACCCGTCGAGGGCAACGAGAATCTGCTCGAACCCGTACTCCCGGTGCAGATCGACTTCGGCATCCTCCTCCGCGCGGACCAGAATCACCGGAACATCGACGTGACGCACAACGCGATCGGCCACGCTCCCCATCCACGCCCTACTCATTGGTCCACGGCCGTGCGTGGACATGACGATCATCTCCACTTGCGTCCGCTGTGCATACTCGATGAGGCGGTCGGCGGGCGATCCATCGATGATCGTGCGCGTCGTGGGCACCCCCGCCAACTTGGTGATGCGGGCTCCAAGCTCCTGGAGATAGCCTTCGAGCCACTCCTTGAACTTCTGGCTCGTTTCTTCGGATGCAGCGAGCGCCGACACGTCTTCGAACACGGAGAAGAGCTCGATTTGAGCTTCCAGCCGCCGCGCAATACTCATCGCCGCCGGCACGGCAAACTCACCGAACCGCGAACCGTCGAGTGGAAGGAGAATTCTCGCTGTTGTCATGGTGTCCCGCCTGGTAACGAGCCGTGCGCCGACGCCCGGAATGTGTGAGGCACGAGGTAAACGACCGGTGAGTGGAGAGTGAAGACTTCTTCACGCCTGTCTCACCCGGTGTTGCGGAACGATCGCCCATGCTCATTCCTCTAAGTGGCACCACGGCTTGCACAAAACATTCGGTTCGAGGAATGACATGACAGGCAAAATCGAGCAGAACACACCGTACGGGCTCAGTGTCGAGGTCCCCCTTCCGTACGAAGCGGCCGTCGAGCGAATACGCGAGGAGTTGAGCAAGGAAGGTTTCGGAGTTCTCACGGAGATCGATGTCCGGGCGACGCTGAAGAAGAAGCTCGACGTGGATTTTCGGCCGTACGTAATCCTCGGAGCCTGCAATCCTCCCCTGGCGCATCGCGCGCTCACCGAGGAGCCCGGTATCGGGCTGCTGCTACCCTGTAATGTCGTTGTGTATTCCGGGGACTCCCCCACCACCAGTACCATCGCGGCGATCGACCCCGTCGCTCAGCTGGGTATCGCCGCCAACGAGGACCTGGCGCCGCTGGCCGACGAAGTGCGAGCCCGAATTCAGCGAGTCCTCGAGGGAGTCGTCGAAGCGGCATAGCCGCCTTGCCAACCCCACAGGACTTTACTATTTCTCAACCGCTCCTTGCGGCCATTTTCTCTCGTGCGGAGTGACTCCTCACTTAGGATTGCTCCGCGGTGACCGTGTTCCATCACTTTTCTGTGGAGCGTTTCATGGCAGATCAAGACCCCGATCTGGGAAAGCACCCACGGGGCACCATCGCAGTGATTGCACTGTACGGCGTCCTGTTCGTGGTCGGATGGTTGGCGGTGTTCTTCTTCGTGTACCTCCCCCGCGGCGCAGTCACGAGGTAAGCCATGCATGTGAACTACTATGAGCGCCTCTGGATGTGGGGTGCCGCCGCCATTATCGTCGCGTTCCTAGGGCTGACGGGAATCGCAACGATATCCCAAGGCCGCATGCCGCCCAGCCACGTCGAGACGATCGATCCCCAGAGCGTCTTTGCCGACTCGCGGTTCACACCTCAAGGGGTGGTGGAAAACCCGGACGGATCCGTCGAGGCTCGTGTCATCGCCATGATGTTCACTTTTCTTCCACGAGAGCTCCGCGTGCCCGTGGGGCGGCCGGTGACCTTCCGGATCACGAGCACCGACGTGATGCACGGATTCCAGATCGTCGGGACGAACGGCAATACGATGGTGGCTCCGGGCTACGTCAGCCAATTCACCATGACATTCGACGAGCCGGGTGAATACCTGATCGTGTGCAACGAATACTGTGGCCTGAACCACCACAACATGTTTGCCACGCTCATTGCGGGCGAGGAGGGACAATGACCTCGACTCGCCGTCTTGCGGCCGCACACATCGGGGTCGCGGTGGGGGCCTTCGGCGTTGCCTCCGCCATGGCGTTCATGCAGGCCCTTTCCCGCGCCAGTCTCGATCTGCCGTTCCGTTCGGCTCAGATTTACTACCTGTCGGTCACGGCCCATGGCGTGCTCATGGCCCTCGTGTTCACGACGTTCTTCATCATGGGATTGAGTAACGCTCTGACGAGTAGGGCCCTCGAACGGCCGATGGCCGCTCCCCGCCTGGGCTGGGCGGCCTTCTGGCTCGCGACGATCGGGACAGTCGGCACGGCGTGGGCGATCCTGTGGGGCAAAGCGTCGGTGTTATACACGTTTTATCCCCCGATGCAGGCGCACGCGATCTTCTACATCGGCCTCACACTCGTCGTCGTGGGCACGTGGATCTGGGGCGGGACGGTCATCGCCACCTATCGCGGCTGGCGTGCCGACCACCCCGATCGACCGGTCCCGCTCGCGGTGCACGGGATCTTGGCAACCATCATCGTCTGGCTCTTCGCCACCATCGGTGTTGCCGCCGAGATGCTGCTGCAGCTCATTCCCTGGTCCCTCGGCTGGTCCGACAAAATCGACCCGATTCTGGCACGGATGCTCTTTTGGTATTTCGGGCACCCGCTGGTCTATTTCTGGCTCCTCCCGGCCTACGTTATCTGGTACACCGTCCTACCGCGGGTCGCCGGTGGCAAGCTGTTCAGCGATCCGCTCGGGCGCATGGTGTTCGCCTTGTTCATCGTGCTGTCGACGCCGGTGGGCTTCCATCACCAGTTCATGGACCCGGGAATCAGCTCGGGATGGAAGATGCTGCACACGATCAACACGTTTGGCATCCTCTTTCCCAGCTTCGTTACTGCGTTCACGATCGTGGCGTCACTCGAGGTCGCTGGTCGTATGCGGGGTGGAACCGGCCTCTTTGGATGGTTGCGTCGCCTGCCGTGGGACGACCCCCTCGTTGCCAGCGTGATCCTCGCCATGATTCTGTTTGCCATCGGTGGCTGGGGTGGGGCGGTCAACGCGGCGTTCAGCATGAACGCGGTCGTACATAACACTGCATGGATTCACGGACACTTCCATCTCACCGTAGGTTCGGCGGCGGCACTGACGTTCATGGGTGCCGCGTACTGGATTGTGCCGAAGTTGGTGGGACGGCAGCTCGAATTGGACCTGTTGGCCAAGGTGCAGCCGTACCTGTGGTTCCTTGGCATGCTCCTGTTTGCGGTCATCAACCACATCACCGGCCTCCAGGGAATGCCGCGGCGCGTGTTCGAGGCCAGCTACGGCGGCAGCGCGGTGGCCCAGCAGTGGGAGGGGTTCACGCTGCTCTCCGCCATTGGAGGGGTCCTCTTATTCGTCAGCGCGGTGTTCTTTCTCCTGGTGATGTTGGGAACGGTGTTGGCAGGGAAGCGAACGGCTCAAGGTGAGATCGAATTCGCCGAACCGCTCGAAGGCGCGCCCACCACGCGCTTGGTCTTCGACCGTTTCAAGATGCTCATTATTGTTGCCGTGATTCTCGTCGTAATCGCCTACGCGTTCCCGTTAATACAGCATCTCGGCATGGAGCGATTCGGAGCGGGAGGGTTCAGAACGTTTTAGCCCGCCGTGAGGCGGGCCGGGATGAAGTGAGAAGTACAAGGATTTGATTTATGAAACAGGAACTGGATTTTGTGAAGAGACCAGGGTTCCTTGTGCCTTCTCACTTCATCCCCTCTCACCAACCTGTTGACGCGTGGAGTCGAACGGTAGGAGCGTCAACACCGCGAACCTAGAGCATTCCACCTGAAGACACGCTGAATCGTCGTTGAAGGAAGTTACGTGAAGGCTCACTAATAATTCACGTTCCACTAACGATTTCGTAAGCGAACCTTGAGAAGTGCTTCAGTTTGTTCTCACGCCACTCGGTCAATATTGCTGCAAGCCTTCGTGCGAGACTCGTTCGGCAAGGGGTAGGTGATGGTGTGGAACTCAATAGTCGCAGGTGTGGATGGGTCGCAGGAGTCCATCCATGCGGCAGCCCTTGCGTGTGACCTCGGCGAAGCGTCCGGTGTGGAGGTCCACCTCGTCCACGCCACCAAAGACCTTTGGCGGGCGATCAAGCACATCTCCCACAAGGCAGCGACTCGCGCTGCTCCCTCCCCTCTGGAAGACCTGTCACACCTCGACCAAAAAATGGTTACTGCAGCGCGCTCCCGAATCGGAGCGCTGCTGAACGAGAGCCTGCTCGCCGCCGCACCCGACCTATTGCACGTGCAGATCGGGCGTGCCGCGACGGTCATCGAGCGGAAGGCCAGAAGCGTCAACGCGGGACTGATTGTCGTCGGGGGCAAGCACCACAAGGCGCTCGGACGGTGGCTCGGCGGCGGAACGGCCCACCACCTCCTGCACTCGATGGACACCGCCGTTCTCGTAACAGGGAACGCCTCATCCTCTATCAACCGCATCATGGTCGCCGTGGATTTCTCCGAAGGTGCGCCCTCTGCCGTACGAGTTGCGGAGCAATACGCCCGGCTACTCGATGCCTCGTTGCGGGTCTTGCACGTGGTGGAGCTACTGCCCTCGGGGACGGAACACCCGTTGGGTCTCAGCCAGAAAGGGTTCTTCGCACTATCGGAGGAGATTCTGGACGAGTCGGTATGGCAGAGTGTGAGCCTTCCCGCCGCCGATCGCGTGGTGCGTCAGGGCCACATCCTACCAACCATTGCCCAGGAGGTCCACGACTGGGGAGCGGACCTACTCATCGTGGGATCGCACGGGAAAGGTTGGATTCAGAGCCGTGTACTGGGAAGTACGACCGAGGCACTGCTCAACGACCTGCCGACGTCGCTGCTCATCGTTCCCTTGGCGTCCGCCCCGGCTGAACAATTCGCCGAACCCCACCACTCCACGTTGCGAGCGTAGCCGTTTACGACAAATACCGTTGAATGGCGACGGTGAACCGCGCACCCGCGTTCAGCTTACTCTGTACGGTAATGTCTCCACCTAACATCACTGCCAATCGGCGAGAGAGGGTGAGGCCGAGACCCGTCCCGCCACCTACCTTCGAGTTGGCTCTGGCAAACGCATCGAAGATGATGTCCTGCTGCTCGGGACTGATGCCCTCGCCCTGATCCACGACGGCGAAGGACAGCTGAGAGTCACCTCCATCCATCTCGATACTCACTGAGTCGTCGCCGCTGTGCCGGACGGCGTTTCGCAGAAGATTGATGAGAATCTGGCGCACACGCTTCGGGTCGGTCCGGCAGGGCAGGTACCGTTGGCCGAGGATATGGATGTCGACGCCCGCATCCCGGGCCGACGGCTGCACCGTGGCCACCGCTTCCTGCACGATCTCGAAGGCGTCGGCCTCGATGACCTCCGGCTCGATGCGGTTCGCGTCGAAGCGGCTCAGGTCGAGAAGGTCGTTGAGTAGCTCGAGGGCATACTCGGCGGACTCGAAAGTCTCCACCACCGGCCGCGGCGGATCGTCCCCCGACTTTCGCAGCAAGAGCTCCGCCCATCCGTACACGCCGGTCAACGCGTTGCGAAGCTCGTGGTTCACCATTGCGTAGAACCGGTTTCTCGTCACCTGCAGGGTGCGGAGCTTCTTGACGAGCCGGGCGTTCTCGATCGCGATCGCCGCCTCGGCGGCCAACCCCTGCGCGATCTCCTCATCCTCGACGCTGAACTCGTCGGCCGTCAGTTTGTCCGCGCAGTACAGGTTCCCGATCGGCCCGTCCACCCCGAGAATCGGCACGCCCAGAAAGGACTTCATCGGCGGGTGGTTTTCGGGAAAGCCCACGGATTTGGGATGCTGGGTGAGGTCGGCCACCCGGTGAGGCCTAGGGTCTTCGGTAATCAACCCCAGCAAACCCTTGCCAACCGGCAGCGACGTAATGTGGCGCCGCACGTCCGCCGACATCCCGCTGGATTCGAACTCCGACAATCCCTTCCCCTCGGTATTGAGCACACCCAATGCCGCGTAGCGGCACCCCAGGAGCTGAATGGCGCTGTCGGTGACGTGACGGAGCACCCGATCGAGGGAAAGGTCGGTATGCATCCGGTTGGTCGCCTCGAGGAGACGCTCGAGCTGGCGATCCTTCCGTCGCAGCGCCTGCTCCGTGCGCTGTCGCGCGAGCTCGTGCGCCACCCAGAGCCCCATCAACCGAATGAGCGTGACCTCCTGCACGGAGAACTCATGCCCCCGGGCGCATTTGCTGGAGAAGTTCAACGTCCCATAGACCAGATCGTCGATCCGCACCGGCACGCCGAGATACGCCTCTAGCCCGAACGTGGCGTAGGCCGGATGCCGCTGGCGCTCGGTGTTCAACACGCTGCCGAACCCGATGGGGCCCGCCGCGGCGACCGTCTGCTCACAGTAGGTGTTGGAGAGATCGAAGGACTCGCCCGGTTGGAGGGAGTCGTCCGGGGCGTTGACCTGCCGGATCGTGTACTTCTGCCCTTCGATTTCCGCGAGGATGCCGATCTCGAGGCCAAACTGTTCGCAGCCCAGCACCAGGAGATCTTGCACCTTCCGCTCGAAGGAGGTCGTGGGATCGGCCGTGATCTCCAGGAGGCCGGTGGCGAACGGCTCAGTATTTGGTGGTGTTCTCTCCAGCTGCTGCCCCACTGGACTTTCCTCTCCAATCCCGGGACCGACTGTGCCTTGGGGGGATCCTTCCGGGTGAAACGCTCGGCAAACCCAACAGCGTCCATAAGTTAGCCATGTTCAAAACCCGGCGCTCGGGATTGGCGTTGCAGTTTGCAACATGATTGACAGATTTCTAAAGATCCCTTCATTATCACTTCAATTAAAGATAATTTGAGAATTGATATTCTACCGCGTGGAAAACTTCGTCCAATTGTGAGATTATGAAAATTCTCGTAGTGGAAGACGACCGCAAGGTCGCGGGCTTTATCGAATTGGGCCTTCGTGAGGAAGGCTACGCTGTGGACGTGGCTCGGGACGGTGACGAGGCGACGATGCTCGCCCACGTCAACGAGTACGATGCCATTCTGCTCGACCTCATGCTGCCTAAGAAAAACGGGATTCAGGTAGCCACGGAACTGCGTCGTGAGGGACGGCACACGCCGATCCTCATGCTCACGGCGAGAGACGCCACAGAAGACGTGGTGCGCGGTCTCAACGCCGGCGCTGATGACTATCTGACCAAACCGTTCAAGTTCGACGAGCTGCTGGCTCGGATCCGTGCCCTGCTGCGGCGCGGTGGAGCCGCGCGGCTGGAGCGGCTGTCATACGGGCCCCTCGAGCTGGATCGGCTCAAGCACCAGGCTCGCGCCAATGGGGTGCTGCTGGACATCACCCCCCGCGAGTTCAACCTCCTGGAGCATTTCCTGCTCCATCCGGAAGAAGTCGTTCGCCGGACCGAGTTGCTCGAGAAGGTGTGGGACATGCACTTCGATCCGGGCAGCAACGTCGTGGACGTCCACGTCGGCAACCTCCGCCGCAAACTTCGCGAAGCCGGATGCGACGGTCTGATCCAGACGGTCCGCGGGGTAGGCTTCTGCCTGAAGCGGCTGGAGACAGCTCCGGCCTGAGATGTACTCGTTGCGCCGCACGCTCAGTGTGCGGTTCTCCCTCACCATGTTCGTCGCCCTCATGCTCATTGGCATGGGGGCCTTCGTTGGAGTCAGCCGGACGCTAAACCGGCTGACGGACCAGTCGCTCATCTCCGCACTCGAGCTGGAATCCGACGTGCTGGCTCTGGGTCGGTCCGTCGCTCAGAGCCCCTATCAGAGCGATATCACGGCCTTTGTCGAGGGAATCAACCGCTTCGTCGTGGTCCGCGAGGCCAGCGGCCAGATCGTGGTGCGCAACACCCCCCTGGCATCCGGCCTGCCGCTGAACAGTGCGGCCTTCCAGGAAGCGCTGAACGGCCGCAGGTCCTTCTCGACGGAGCGGTGGGCTGACGGCCAGATTCGCTCGCTGTATTCCCCAACACCCCCGGGAAGCCACCCGGGATTCGCAGTGCTGCAGGTCTCCGCGTCTCTCAGCCCGATGGCCCGAACCGATCGCGCGGTGTTCTTGCTCATTTTCGGCATCGTGATCATGGCCACGGCCGGAACCGCGCTGGGCGCCGGATGGCTGGCCAAATCCGCCGTGGCCCCGGTCACCCTGATCACGGAACGGGCCAAGGCCATCCACGCCGGTACGCTGAAGCGGCGCATCTCAGCCCACGCCGACACCGTGGAGTTCCACGGCCTCGTGGGGGTCCTCAACTCCATGCTCGATCGACTCGATCGGGCCCTGACGGCGCAACGGCGCATAATCGCCGACGTCGGCCACGAGCTGCGCACCCCCATCACCGCCATGCAGGGTGAGCTCGAAATCGCCCTCCGCGGAAAGCGGACGCCGGAGGAGTATCGCACGGTGCTGCAGAGCTGTCTCGAAGAGGCGCAGCATCTCAGCGACATCGACGAATCCCTCCTCCTGCTGGCCCGCCTCGAGGCGGGGGAGCATCAAGCGGACCCGATCCCCGTGCAGGTGTGCGACCTCGTGGAGCAGTGCATCGCCCTGGCCCGGGCCAGCGCACCGTCTCACACGTTTGAGTTCTCGCCCTGCTGCGACACCCCGACGGTGCTCGCCGACTCGAAGCTCGTGCGCCTCGTCGTGGACCAACTCCTCGACAACTCCGTCAAACACACGCCCCCGGGGACTCGCGTGCGGGCCATCGTCGAGTGCCTGACCACCGAATTCGTGCTGACCATCGAAGACGACGGCCCGGGGATTCCCGAAACAGCCCTCCCCCATCTGTTCGACCGCTTCTGGCAGGCCGACCCCTCGCGGACCCGTGGCAGCGGGCCGGGACTGGGCCTCACCATCGCCGCCGCCGTCGCCGAAGCCCACGCCGGTTCAGTGGCTGCAGGGACGAGCGAGATGGGAGGGCTCAAAGTCACCATGCACCTGCCCCTGTCCGGCGTGATCATCGAAGCCCCTCCCGAGTACAATGAATCGCACAATCGGGTGAAGATTTCTTCGTAAGTCACCCCTCCCAATTTCGGCGCAACTACGTACACTATTCGTGATCCTGTAGACGCGATTTCTCACAGCTGGAGTTGGGGTGAGGAGTCGGGGCTCGCACCCGCTCCTTGCCGGGAGATGAAACGAATGACGAAAGCCCACATCCTATCCCTCATGGCGGCCGTCGCCCTTGCCGGAGCTTGTTCGGGCGGAGACACGGAGGAGCCGGCGGCGCAACCCGCGGCCGAGGCGGCACCTGCTGCACAGGCAGTGGTGGCGGAGCCCACCGGGGAGATCGACGCCGATCTGGCCACCCAGGGCGAATCCCTGTTCCAAACCAAGGCGTGCATGGGATGCCACACGGTAGGCGGCGGACGGCTGGCCGGTCCCGACCTCGACGGCGTGACGGGCCGACGAGAGTTCGCCTGGATCGTCGGCATGGTGACCCGGCCGGATTCCATGCTTCGTGACGACGACGCGGCCAAGGCGCTCCTGGCGGAGTACGGGACGCCGATGGCACCCCTGGGTGTGACCCAGGCAGAAGCCGTGGCCCTGTTCGAGTATCTGCGCCGCGAGTCACAGTAGTCTCATTCCGCCGTTCGGCGACACACGACAAGGGGCGCGGATCCACACGGGTTCGCGCCCCTTTCGTTACAAGTCGTTCGGACCGGTTTACTCCAGCGCCAGCGCCACCAACACCGCCGTCACCGCCAAGACGACCCCGGCGAGGGCGAGTTCGAGACCAGCGGAGCGCTTCAGGCGATTGGGACCCTCACCCAGCGTCGGCTTCACCTTGCGCCAGTTGTAGGCGCCCACACCCGCGACGCTTCCCACGAGCAGGATCTTGAGGAGCAACGTCAGGCCGTAGGTCGTCCCCCACAAGTCGCCGACGGCATCGAGGTAGAGAACCGCGGTGATCAAACCTGTGGCGGCGAGGATGCCGCCTCCCAGCAACGCCACGGGAGAAAACGCCTCTACCATCGCGCGGATTCTCTGTTTCGCGTCGGCGTCGCGGCCGGACAGGCCCAGCACAGCGAGCACGAACAAGGTCCCGAGCCAGACTCCGGCGCCCAGCACGTGCCCAACCTGCACGGCCACGCTGGCCCATACTGGCGATGCCTGAGACACGGCGTGTCCGGTGAGCGGGAGCGCGGCCCCCACCCCGAACGCCGCGACGACGGCGAGAGCCCACCCGGGCCGGGGGCGCACCTTGGCGGCTACGCACACCGTGATGGCAAACACGGCCACCCCAAGCTGGATCGTCCAGCCGGCCCCCCACTGCGTATCCCGCACGACGATACGGATGACACTCCACGTGACCGGTTCGTCCAGACCGAATATCGAATACGCCTGAGCGTAGAGCCTCCACAGTTGCACGGCAGCCAACAACCCCGCCGCCGCGATTCCAACCGTTGCGGCCCGGCGCTCGGCCGCTGCCATCCAATCGGCATTGCCGTCCCGCTGCCATTTCACCAAAGACAGCACGACGAACCGATAGCTCACCGTTCCAATGAGGGCGAGGCTGCACAGATAGGCGAGCCACCTGCCGGCTGCCAGGTACGTGAAGGCCAACGTTTCCCCCGCCATGAACCCTTCCCGAAGTGTCCCAACAATGTTGTGCCCCTCAGGACTGCTGCGCCAGGACCATGTTCCCTTCGTGTTCAGTAGGCACCGATGCCGACCCGCTCCTCGCAACCTGCACGCCGCGCCAGAGCTGGTAGATGGCCGGGATCACCACCAATGTGAGAACGGTCGCCGTGATCATGCCGCCCACCATGGGCGCCGCGACGCGTTTCGTCACATCAGCCCCCGTTCCGGCACTCCACAGAATCGGCAGCAACCCGGCGATGGTAGCGGTCACCGTCATGACCACCGGCCGCAGCCGCTCCAGGGCGCCTTCCCGCACGGCATCCCGCACGTCCTGGAAGCTGGTGATCCTCCCTTCCAGGCTCCGGCGCTGGAATGCCTCGTCGAGATAGAGCACCATCACCACGCCGGTTTCGGCTGCCACCCCGGCAAGCGCGATGAACCCGACCCACACCGCCACGCTCGTGTTGTACCCCAACAGCCACAGGAACCACACACCACCCACCATCGAGAACGGCAGGGCAATCATGACGATGAGCGACTCTGCCACAGAGCGGAAGTTGAGATACAGCAGGAAGAAGATGATCGCCAATGTCACCGGGATCACCACACGCAGCTTCTGCGCCACACGCTGCATGAACTCGTACTGCCCGCTCCACGAGAGGGTGTACCCAGTCGGCAGGGAGACCTGCTGGGCGACTAGTGCTTGTCCCTCGCGGACATACCCGCCGACGTCCCGTTCACCGATGTCTACGAACACCGTGGTCACCGGGAAGGCGTTCTCCGTCTTGACCGCCATCGGCCCCTGCACGGCTTCCACCGTGGCGACTTGCCCCAGCGGGATTTGCGCTCCCCCCATCGTGGGAATCAGTACTTCGCGAAGCTTGTCAATATCGTCACGCAATTCTCGCGGATATCGAACGTTGACCGCGTAGCGCTCCCGCCCCTCAACTGTCACCGCCGCGCTCAGTCCCCCAACGGTGGCCTGGATGGCTTGATGCACGTCCCCGACGTTCAGTCCGTACCGCGCCGCTTCGGCTCGATCAATGTCGATGTCCACGTAATACCCCGACACGCCGCGCTCGGCGAACGAGCTTCGGGTGCCCGGGATCTGCTGCATGACCCGCTCGACCCGCTCCCCCAGCATCTGCAGCGTATCAAGATCCGGGCCGAAGATCTTGATACCCACCGGAGTTCTGATTCCCGTCGCCAGCATGTCAATGCGTCCCTTGATGGGCATCGTCCACGCGTTGGTGACACCCGGCAGGCGCACGGCATCGTCCATCTCAGCGATGAGCTGATTGTACGTCATCCCGGCTCGCCACTCGTCTTTGGGTTTCAGCGTGATCGTCGTCTCGAACATGTCCAACGGTGCTGGGTCAGTCGCCGTGTTGGCGCGCCCTGCCTTGCCGAACACCACATCGACTTCTGGAAACGAAGCCAACACACTGTCCTGGTATCGCAAGATCTCACGTGCCTGTCCGATCGATACGCCCGGAATGGTGGTCGGCATATACAGCACGGACCCCTCGTGGAGCGGGGGCATGAACTCCGAACCTAGTCGCCGCCACGGTAACACGGTGACGGCGACGACTGCGACCGCACCGGCGACCACGGTCCACGGATACCTGGTGGCAAGACGGATGATCGGTTCGTACACCCATCGCAAAACCCGCGAAATGGGGTTCTGCCGCTCGGACTTGATCTTGCCTCGGATCAGATACCCCATCAATACCGGCACGAGCGTAATGGATAGAAGCGCTGCACCGCCCATGGCGAATGTCTTGGTGTAGGCAAGCGGTTTGAAAAGCCGACCTTCCTGTTGCTCCAGGGCAAACACCGGGAGAAAACTGAACGTGATGATGAGCAGCGAGAAGAACAGGGCTGGGCCGACTT
The DNA here is from genome assembly GCA_039589615.1 of Gemmatimonadota bacterium. Taxonomy (GTDB): domain Bacteria; phylum Gemmatimonadota; class Gemmatimonadetes; order Gemmatimonadales; family GWC2-71-9; genus B3T1B10. The sequence goes on along the minus strand of JBDHHA010000016.1, from coordinate 65,979 downwards.
GCTTGGCACTCTTGAGGACGATGTCCCATCGGTCCGATCTCCCTTCATCCCGCTCGAGATGCTTGTGCATGTTCTCGATCATCACGATGGCACCATCCACCATCGCACCGATGGCGATGGCAATGCCACCCAAGCTCATGATGTTGGCATTCACACCAATAGCCCGCATGACGATGAACGAGATGAGAATGCCGAGGGGGAGCGTGACGATCGCCACCAGAGCCGATCGCACGTGCAGCAAGAAGAGCACGGCCACTGCCGCGACGATGAGGGATTCCTCGACGAGCTTCTCGCGAAGCGTGCTGATGGCCTCATGGATGAGATCGCTGCGATCATACACCGTGCGAAGACGCACACCCGCCGGCAATCCACGCTGTACTTCTTCCAACCGGTCCTTGATGGCCTCGATCGTTTTCAAGGCATCAGATCCGAACCGCATCACCACGATGCCGGCAACCACTTCCCCTTTGCCGTCCAGATCGGCGGCGCCGCGGCGGGGCGCCGGGCCGATCTGCACGGTGGCGACATCCGCCACTCGGATCGGCGTCCCGGTGGGAGTCGCTCCCACCGCCACGTTCTCGATGTCGTCGACATTCTCGAGGTATCCCAAGCCGCGAATCATGTATTCGCGGCCCCCCATTTCCAGCACCCGCGCCCCGATGTCCACGTTGTGTGCACCAATGGCCTGCGCCACCCGGGTCACAGGGATGTTGAAGGCCCGGAGCCTCTCGGGGTCCACCTCCACCTGATACTGCTTTGTGAACCCTCCGACAGAAGCCACCTCGGAGACTCCGGGTACCGCCGTGAGCTGATACCGGATGTACCAATCCTGTAGCGTGCGCAGCTCGGCCAGGTCGAGACTGTCCGACTCGAGGGTGTATTGGAACACCCACCCAACCCCCGTGGCGTCCGGCCCCAGGGTCGGCTCGACACCGGCGGGCAGATTGGGCCGCAGTCCGCTCATATACTCCAACACGCGGGAGCGGGCCCAGTAGATGTCCGTCCCGTCTTCGAAGATCACGTACACCATGCTCAACCCGAAGAACGAGTATCCCCGCACGACGCGCGCGCCGGGCACCTTCAACATCTCGGACGCGATGGGATAGGTGACCTGGTCTTCGACGATCTGCGGCGCCTGCTCCTTGAAGTCGGTCTGGATGATGACCTGGACGTCCGACAAATCGGGAATCGCGTCGACGGGCGTTTGCAGCATGGACAACACGCCGCCGCCGATGACGACACCCGCGACCAGCAGGACGAGAAAGCGGTTGCGCAGCGACCACGCAATGATTGCGCTAATCATGGATATGCTCTGTCGTTTGCTGCTGTGACGCTGTCGTGTCCGGACCGTGCTGCATGCCCGGCATACTGCCCCCGGTAGCGCCTAGACGCGACTCCGCGTCGACCAGGAAGTTGGCCGACGACACGATTGCCTGGCCCTCCTCCAGGCCGTCCATGATCTGCACGTCGTCGCCGGCCCGCGCACCCAAGACCACTTCGGTAGGGATCAAAACGCCTCCGTCTCCACGGACGAACACGAGGTTGCGAACACCGGTGACGATGACGGCCTCGAGGGGAACGATCAATACACCGTTCCCGACCGTGGCATCGAAGAAGACGGTCACGAACATTCCCGGCTTGAGCCGCAGATCCCGGTTGCGAATTGTGACGCGCATGCGATTGGTCCGACTCTGCACATCGACGGTTGGATACACGAACGACACGTTCCCCATCAGGTGCTCGCCGGGATACGCCGCCACCTCGATGTGGGCCTGCGCGCCGATCTTTACGAACTGGAGATCCTGCTCGAAGACGTCGCCCTCGACCCAAACGGTCGAGAGGTCCGCCAGTTGATAGAGCTGCATCCCGGACATGACCCGCTGCCCCTCGACCACGTGCTTCTCGAGCACAATGCCCGTGAACGGCGCCACCAGGGTCAGGGTCTTGGTCGCGCGGCCCGTGGTCTCGACTTGCTCGATCTGCTCGGGCGTGATGTCGAAGTAGGCCAGGCGCCGTCTCGCGGCTTCCAGCATGCTCTGCGCATTGCTCCACGCCTCTCCCGCGTTCGCCGCGACCTGTGATGCCAGGCGCATGGCCGTGAGCAGCTCCTCCTGGGCCGCCACGAGGGTCGGGCTGTACAGCGTCAGCAGCGGTTGCCCCCGTCGCACGGTTTCCCCGGTGTAGTCGACGAGCAGCTCCTCGACGAACCCATCGATCTTCGGCGTAATGTCCGCAATGTTCGGCTCCGCGGCTCCCACGACACCGACGGTTCGGATGGTCCTGGTCAACGTGCCCCGTCGCACTCGCGTGTACACCACACCGAGCGCGCGCTCCTGGGCTGCACTGAGTTGGACGGACTGGCGCACCATCGCTCCTGTCGAGTCCATTTCGCCCTGCGTGCCACCCGCCATCATCATGGCGTGCTCCTCGGCCGACATTCCCTCCATGGCTGGCTCTTCTTCGGACGAGCCGCACGCCACGAGCAGGCCGATCAACAACACCGGTAGGCCGGTAATCGATTTCATCGTTCACCTCCGAGCGGCACGCCCACGAGGGCCTCGACTCGTGCCAAGGCCTGGTGGTACTCCGCTGTCAAGCGAATCCCTTCGATCTCGTAGCGATTCACCGTGAGTTCGTTTTGCACCAATGTCATGTAATCCACGTTGCCGACTTGATAGGCCGAGAGAGCCGACTCCACCGCCGCCTGGGCCTGCGGCAACACCGACGTCGTGTACACCTGTCTCCATGGCCTGCACCGCTTCCATCTCACGACGCAGCGGCATGTGGCGAGAGCCGGCCCAGAGAGGAATGCTGATTCCGACCATGATGGTGGCGAGGTCGTCGTACTGCGGTCGTTGCCCGTACCCCAAGGTGACGGCAAAGTCCGGGTACACGGCGCGGCGCGCCGCCCGATATCCCGCTTCCGCCGCCTCTGCGCGGGCCCGCGCGGCGTGCAGAGCAGGTCGCTGCTCGACGGCGATCCCCATGAGGGAATCCACCGACGGCAGGCCGCCCCCTGGAGGAGGCAACTGCAGCGCATCCACCTCCACTGTGGGAGGTCTACCCAGAAGGCCATTCAACCGGGCCGTCATCGCGACACGGTTCTGGCTCATGACGGTGATGTCCTCCGTCATGCTCGCGATGGCGACCTGGGCCTGGAGCACATCCTGCTGGAGGCCGGTGCCCACGGCATACAGCGCCGACGAGGCTTGGTGAAACTCACGCAGCAGAAGCCGCGTGTTGGTCATCACAGCCAGGGCCCGGTCCATGAAGGCCACTTGGTAATACATCGCCTTCACCCGAGCCAAGAGGGCGGCCTCGGACTCCGCCGATTCCCACCGGGCTGCTTCGGCCAAGGAGCGCGCCTGTTGCTCCGCGAACCCCAGCTTCCCCGGCCATGGAAACCGCTGGACCAACTGCACGGAATTCATTGCCATCATTTGATCGGCGCCCAAGTCCAGCGAGTGGTTCATGAGGCCGAAGGACAATTGCGGATCGGGCCACGCCCCCGCCGGCGCGATCCGCTCCGCCGATGCATCGGCGCTGAGCCGGACCGCCTGGAGCGCGGGATTGGCCGTTCGTGCAATCTCGAGTGCTTGCGAAATTGTCAGCGTGTCTCGAGCCTGTTGGGCAACGACGTTTCCTGGACTGGCCAGGATCGCCATCGCCAGGGCAGTGACCTCGGCAAGCACCAAGGCGCCCTTGAGCGTTCGCATGTACCCTCCCCTACGGAAAGTCAGTTCACAGCACTGCACGCCCCCGCGTCAACGCGGGATCGTGCGCGCACTTCGCCTAAGGAGTGGCTACGGTCTGGGAGGAGGCGTGAGGGGACGTTGGGGATTGCCCAGGACCAACTGATGCAGGCGGACCTCGTACTGTCCCGACACCGGGAGTGTCGGCACCGCCGTCGGCCGGTTTGTGCTCAACGCGATGACGGCCATACAGCAGCTCGCGAATTCATCACAGCCCTGGTCGTCGCGGGGGGCCGGCTCATCGCATTTGCCGCACTCTTGCGACATGGCTCCTTCACCGCCCATGGCGCAGACCGCCGGCTTCGCATAGGGCACAACCAGCATGCCAACCGTCAGCGCGGCAGTGAGTAGTCGTCCGAATCGGTGCTTTTCCACGCTTGAACCCTGCCCTACCACCAGTGAACTAAGGGGCAATCGCATCTGAAGGAAACTTCATCATCATACCCGGACGCCCCGCAAACGCAAGGCGTTGGTGATCACCGATACCGAGCTGAAGCTCATGGCGGCGGCGGCGATCATGGGGCTCAGGAGGAGGCCAAAAACTGGATACAGCACTCCCGCCGCAATGGGCACTCCCACACTGTTGTAGACGAACGCGAAGAACAGGTTCTGCTTGATGTTCCTCATGGTGGCGCGACTCAGGCGCCGGGCCCGGACGATCCCTCGGAGATCACCTTTCACGAGGGTCACACCGGCACTCTCCATCGCCACGTCCGTGCCGGTTCCCATGGCAATGCCTACATGGGCCTGGGCCAACGCCGGTGCGTCGTTGATGCCGTCGCCGGCCATGGCCACCACGCGGCCCTCACCCTGCAACCGCTTGACGACATCCGCCTTCTGATCCGGCAACACCTCCGCCACTACGTCGTCAATCTCGAGTCGGCGGCTCACCGCCTCCGCCGTGGCCCGATTGTCGCCGGTCAACATGGTGACGCGAACGCCTTCCTGATGCAGGTGCCGCAGCGCTTGCGCCGTCGTGTCCTTGACCGGATCGGCCACACCGAGGAGTCCGGCCGGTTTGCCGTCGACCGCCACCAACATCACGGTCTGTCCTTCTTCTCGCATTGCGCCGGCGGGTTCATCCAACGTTCCCGCGTCCACACCGAGCCCGCTCAGGTAGTCGTGGGTGCCGAGGACGACATTGCGGCCGTCCACCGTTCCACGAACACCCATCCCGGTCGCCGACTCGAAAGCCTCCGGCGGCGCGAGGGCGATTCCACGATCTTGTGCACCCGCCACGATCGCCGCGGCGAGGGGGTGTTCGCTCCCGCGCTCGAGGCTTGCCGACAGCCGCAGCAGTTCGGCGTCAGTCCACCCCTCCGCCACTACGACACGGACGAGCTCGGGTTTGCCGAGCGTGAGCGTTCCCGTCTTGTCCACCACGAGCGTATCGACATCCCGCATGATCTCGATGGCCTCGGCGTTCCTGAACAACACCCCGAGGGAGGCCCCCTTCCCCGCCGCCACCATGATCGACATGGGTGTCGCCAACCCCAAGGCGCAGGGACAGGCGATGATGAGCACCGCCACCGCGTTGATGAGGGCGTAGGCCATGCGGGGCTCCGGACCGACCATCGCCCAGACCACGAACGCCGAGGCGGCTGCGAGGACGACGGCGGGTACGAAGTATCCCGCCACGACGTCTGCCAGCCGCTGGATCGGCGCCCGGCTCCGTTGGGCCTCGGCAACCATCTGCACGATTTGCGACAACAGAGTCTCTGCCCCCACCCGCTCCGCGCGCATCACCAGCATTCCAGTCCCGTTCACCGTAGCGCCCACCACGGTGTCGCCCGCCGTCTTCTCGACGGGAATCGGCTCGCCGGTGATCATCGATTCGTCGAGCGCGCTCGCTCCCTCGACCACGACGCCGTCCGTGGGGACCCGCTCTCCCGGGCGCACCCGAAGGCGGTCGCCCGGATGCACCTGATCCAAGGGAATGTCCTCTTCGGTGCCATCATCCCGGAGCCGGCGGGCCGTCGCGGGCGCCAAGCCGAGCAGCGCCTTGATGGCGGCGCCCGTTCGGTGTCGGGCGCGCAGCTCCATCACCTGGCCCAACAGCACCAGCGTCACGATCACCGCGGCCGCTTCGAAATACACTCCGACCTCGCCCATCTCGTTACGGAACGAATCGGGGAAGATCTGTGGCAGGAGCGTGGCGACGACACTGTATCCGAACCCGACCGCCACTCCCAGTCCGATCAACGTGAACATGTTCAGATTGCGTGTGACAATGGACTGCCACCCGCGCACGAAGAACGGCCATCCAGCCCACAGCACGACCGGAGTAGCCAGCGCAAACTCGATCCACGACGACATGCGGTGTGGGATGAGATCGGTCAGGGGATTCCCGGGAATCATGCCGCCCATGGCGATGATCAACACCGGGAGCGAGAGCGCCACGCTGACCCAGAAGCGTCGGGTCATGTCGAGCAACTCGGGGTTCGCTTCTTCCTCGAGTGTTACGGTCACGGGCTCCAACGCCATGCCGCAGATCGGACACGATCCCGGTTCGTCGCTGACGACCTCTGCATGCATCGGACAGGTGTACTCGGTGCGCGTGGCAGGACCGAGGGGGACTTCCGGCTCGAGCGCCATGCCACACTTCGGGCACGATGCGGGCCCGAGCTCCCGGACCTCCGGACACATGGGACAGATGTACGCGGTGCCCTCCGGCGTGGGCTCCGGTTCCGGAACCTGCTCGCCGACGTACCGTCCCGGATCCGCACGAAACTTCTCCCGACAGTGACCGCAGCAGAATCCGTACGTCGTATCGTCGTATTCCTCGCGCAGCTCGGTCGCGGCGTCCACGGACATACCACACACCGGATCCGTTAGGGTCGTGTACCGCCGGGGATCATCGCGGAACTTCTGCCGGCAGTGCGGACAACAAAACACGTAGTCGACACCATCGCGGGTTTCGCGAACGTCGCCGTCTGCTGCGACCGTCATGCCGCACACGGGGTCTTTCGTTTGGGAAGTCATAACAACATCAATCCGTGTAGCGGCTAAACACCGTCAGGAGCTCGTCGACCTTGGCACGCTCCTCTTCGCGGTCGCCGCCCTTGAAGGCGCCCACCACGCAGTGCTCGACGTGCTGCCGCAAAATGGCGCCCTCCACCTTCTTGAGTGCCGCGCGGACCGCGCGGATCTGGGTGAGGATGTCGACGCAGTACCGCTCGTCGTTGACCATGCGGATCAGCCCCTTCACCTGCCCTTCGATGCGGCGCAGGCGGTCGAGCTGCTCGGTGTGAGTAGGGTGTTGCATGTTTATACTATACCCTGGTATGGTATTGAGTGTCAACACAATTGATCTGTGAGTTTACCGCCATACCCTAGTAGATTTGGGACCGCCACCCTCAAAGGAACCCAAGAGGGCCGGCGGCAATTCCGTGGTAACCGGCGGGGTCTCCACGATCCTCGCGGCCTGCGACTCTCCGGCCGACGCGGAGTGCCCGCGACCATCGTGCCCGCACCCGTGTGTGCACCGGAAACATTCAATCGCGTTAAACGAACACGTCGACGCCGTCGTCTGCGTTGACATGCCACCTTTGTTTCAGACTGTTGGTGTGTGGACTTTACACAGACGACCGATGAAGAAGTTCTAACACTACCCGAACGCGTTGAGGTGGAGCGCGACGCGATCCAACGTGGTAAATTGACCTTCGTATGAGCGGCCGTACACGAACACACTCGACTGAGCACCAGGTCCCGATCCCCGCTGGCAGAATCATGCTGATGGGATCGCTCGAGGTTCCTCCCGACCCGAAGGGGCTCGTGATCCTGGCCCACGGAACCGGCAGCAACCGGTTCAGTCAGCGGAATCGTGCGGTCGCCAAAGAACTGCGCCATCGAGGCTTCGGCACGCTGCTGTTCGATCTCCTGACGGACAGCGAGATGCTGCAACCATCAACCACGTTTGACATCGGACTGCTCGCCGAGCGTTTCGGCCACGCGGCGATTTGGGCCGAAGACCATTTCGACACCCATCGCCTGCCTGTCGGATACTTTGGTGCCAGCACGGGAGTCGCCGCCGCCCTCGTCCACGCGGCGAGGGGGCATCACCCGCCCCGCGCCATCGTTTCTCGCGGCGGCAGACCGGATCTCGCGAAGCGATACCTGCCACACATCACGTCCCCTACGTTGCTCATCGTCGGCGGCGCGGACAACGCAGTCCTGGAACTCAACCACTCGGCGCAGGCACACCTGAGCGGTTTCACCAAGTTGGTGATCGTCCCTGGGGCCACTCACTTTTTCTCCGAGCCCGGAGCGTTGGACCATGTGGCCGACCTCACGGCCGGTTGGTTCGAGACGTATCTCGTGGACCGGTCGAAGGCCCACCAACTGGGCTGAGCGAAGCTTGTCCCTTCATTTAAGGATTCTTCACACAACTCGGATCACCTTACCTCGGCACCGAGTCCACGGTGCCGCATCACGGAGTGCATAGTGGAACCGACAGACCCTCGCCAGCGAATCCGCGGATTGCAGTCCTTAATAGGCAACACCCCACTCCTGGCCATCGACTACACCTACCGAGGCCAGCAGCGGGTGCTCTACACCAAAGCCGAGAACCTGAACATGACCGGCAGTATCAAGGACCGCATGGCGGTGCACATCCTGGCCAAGGCCTATGAGAGGGAAGTGCTTCATCCGGGAGACCTGATCGTCGAAGCCACCAGCGGCAACACCGGCATTTCGTTTTCGGCCATCGGCCGGGCGTTGGGACATCCTGTCGCCATCTTCATGCCCGATTGGATGAGCCCCGAGCGGATCAAACTGATCAAGAGTTTCGGGTCGCGAATCCACTTGATCAGCAAAGAGGAAGGTGGATTCCTAGGCAGTATCGAGCGTGCCGACGCTCTCGCGGCGGGCACGGAGCGGGCCTTTCTCCCCAAGCAGTTCGCCAACGAGGACAACATTGCCGCCCATTACCATGGCACGGCAACCGAGATCTGGTACCAGCTGCGTACACGCGCACTCATACCGGATGCGTTCGTTGCGGGCGTCGGGACCGGAGGGACGATCATGGGCGTCGGTCGCTTCCTCCGTGAGCACCATCCACCCGTGAAGCTCCATCCCGTCGAGCCGAGCAATTCGCCCACGATGTCAACGGGTCATCGAGTCGGAAAACACCGGATTCAAGGAATCTCGGACGAGTTCATTCCCCCCATCGTCCACCTGGACGAGTTGGACGACGTGATCGCCATTGACGACGGCGACTCCATTTTGATGGCACAGAAACTGGCAAGCCAGCTCGGGCTCGGCGTGGGGATATCCTCGGGATGTAATTTCTTGGCCGCGATCGACGTTCAGGAACAGCTCGGCCCCGACGCCGTCATCGTCACCGTCTTCCCGGATTCCAACAAGAAGTATTTGAGCACCGACCTCTTCGGCGAGGAGCCGGTCGAGGACGGCTTCATGAGTCCGGATGTCACGCTGCTGGGGTTCCGCAGCTTCCGCCGCGTGTGTCAGACCTGTTTCGATTTGGAGGACTACGAGGACCTCCCCGCCAACTTCCCCTTCGACGGGAAGGCCATGGTGCGCTCAGACTGACATCGACCGGGCTTACGACACGCCGAACACCACCGTTAAGATCGTCAACAGACCGAATCCGATCTCCATAAACCCAATCGTGTTGACGCGCACGCGCCGCCGCATCGGCGAAAGGCCCAGAGCCGCCCGCCCTAGCAGGATGACGAACGCCGCAAGGACCAACGCCGGCAACAATCCCGTCCCCACGAACAGCCACACCACCCCCAAACCGAGGACGTGAGACCCGACGACCAAGGGGACGCTGTGCGGCTTGTTCTTCTCGAGTCGTAGTCGCGCGCGGACGTAAAGGACCGACGGCACGGCGCGGGCGACGATCACCACCGACAGTGCCAGCGACAGATCGAGCGGCCATCCCCCAATCATGGGTATGGTTGCGGCCACCGCCGCAAACGCCACCGACCCCGCCATCTCGGCCTGCCAACTGCGGCTCTGTCGCGTGAAGTCGTATATCAAGAACACTACGAGCAGCGGGACGGCAGCCATGAGGGGCACCAGCGGACCGAGACCCACCAGCAACGCGGCACCTCCGATTCCCAGCACCGCCGTCGCGCCGTAGGCCAACCCGAACGCCCACGCAATCGTCCACCGCCTAGACCGCGCCCGACCCCACTCTACCTGAATCACCTTGAACGGTCGGCGGGTCAGAAATGCGGCGACGACGCCCACGGCCAACATCAGCCCGCCCCACGACCCCGCGACCAACAGGCCCAACACCACCGGCTCCAGCACCAGGCCCCAACTTCCGTGCTCGGCAGGAAGGGCGATCGGACGGAGGCGCACTCTCGGTTGTGTCATAATCCTCCCAGAGACTCTTCATCCAGCTTCATCTGTACACTCTCGCATCTTCTCACGTCTCGCCGCATCTTACAAGTCCATGTCCGACACTCCCCAAGGCCAGGCCCCGCCGGCGTCTCCCCACCGCGTAGCGCTGTTCGTCACGTGCATGGTCGATACACTGTATCCCAAGGTGGGACTGGCCACCGCCGGACTCCTCCGGAATCATGGCGTGGAAGTGCTGTTCCCGGAGGCCCAAACATGCTGCGGACAGCCGCTCTTCAACGCGGGACACCGCAAAGCTGCGCGGCAGGTGGCCCGGCACTTCCTCGACGTGTTCTGGCCACTGGTGGACAGTAGCGCAGTCGATGCCATCGTCGCGCCGAGCGGGAGTTGTGTCGCCATGGTGCGGCACCACTACGAGACGTTGTTCGAGAACGCCGCCGATGCCACGGAGCTGGGTAGGGTCCGGCAGCTGAGCCGGCACACGTACGAACTGACACAATACCTCGTGGACGTGCTCGGCGTGGAGGACACCGGCGCCGCGCTCACCGGCAAGCTGACCTATCACCCCTGTTGTCATCTCCTGCGTGAGCTGGGGGTCGATGCGCAACCTCGGGCGTTGATCGACAAGATCCGCGGAGCGGAGGTGGTCGAGCTGCCCGCGGCCAAGGAGTGCTGCGGCTTCGGTGGCCTGTTCGCCATCAAGAACGCCGCCATCAGCACGGCGATGGGGCGGCGCAAGCTGGAGCATGTGGCCGCCAGCGGAGCGGATATCGTCGCGGTAAACGACGTGAGCTGCATGACACATTTGAACGGCCTTCTTGCGCGGGAGCAAAGTCACTGCCGCGCGGTTCACATTGCCGAGATCCTGCGCCGCCATGAAGATTGACGTCGGCGCAACGTACGACACCCGTGTCCGACAGGCGCTCGACGACGAGCGTTTGCGACTCGCCCTCGAGCGTGCCACCGGACGCCTGGTGGAACGCCGGGCAGCCGCCATCGCCGCGGTGGACAACGACCGGTTCCGCAACGAAGCCCGGGCGGTTCGGGAATACACGGTCCAGCATCTTCCCACCCTATTGGAGCAGTTGGAGCACAACCTCCGCCGCAACGGGTGCCACGTGCATTGGGCGCGGGACGCCGGGGAGGCGACGGACATCGTGTGTCAGATCGCCCGCCAACACGACGTGCGGAACGTCGTCAAATCGAAGTCCATGGTGACCGAAGAGATCGGCCTCAACGAGGCCCTCGGTCGGGCGGGAGTGAAAGTCGTCGAGACCGATCTGGGAGAGTACATCATTCAACTCGCGGAAGAGCCACCGAGCCACATTCTCGCACCGGCCATCCACAAGCGGGCCGAGGACATCAGTGAGTTGTTCCAGCAAAAGCTTGGTATGGCGCCGTCCAACGACCCGGCACATATGTGCGCCGTCGCCCGTCGCGAGTTACGGTACCAATTCCTTGGTGCAGAGATGGGCGTCAGTGGATGCAACTTCGCCGTCGCGGACACGGGCACCGTCTGCGTCATCACCAACGAGGGCAACGGGCGGATGGTGACGAGCATGCCGCCCGTGTACGTCGCGATCGCAGGCATCGAGCGGATCGTGCCCCGGATCGAGGACGCGGTCCTCATGTGGCAGGCCGCCTCCCGGAACGCCACGGGCCAGGACGTATCGGTCTATTTCTCGCTCAGCAGCGGCCCGCGCCGGCCCGGACACGCGGACGGCCCTGACGAGATGCACGTCGTGCTGGTCGACAACGGTCGATCGCGCATCTTGGAGCGTGGGTATGGCGATGCACTCCTCTGCATCCGATGCAGCGCATGTATCAACGAGTGTCCCGTCTACCGAGAAATCGGCGGGCACGCCTACGGGGAGACGGCGTACAATGGCCCGATCGGCGCGGTGATCACTCCCCTCCTGGCGGAAGACCCGCTCTCGGCGTGTGAACTCCCGTTCGCCAGCACACTGTGTGGGGCGTGTCGAGACGTGTGCCCGGTGAAGATCGACTTGCCAGGTCTCCTCCTCGATCTCCGCGCGGACATGACCGAGGGCGGCGCCGGTGGCGGAACCGAACGGATGGCCGCGCGAGCCTTCGCTGCCACCGCCCGGCGCCCGCGGCGCTACCGGTGGATGGCGTCGGTGGCACGTCTCGTGACCTCCGTCTTCTCCCGCCGCAACAGCGAGACCGTCGACACGCTGCCGCCGCCGTTGAGCGCGTGGACCAAGACCCGCGCATTCCCGCGCATGGCCTCGAAGAGCTTTCGCAAGCTTTGGAGCGAGCGGAATGGCTGACCCCACGTCGAACGCACGGAGCGAGATCCTGGATCGTCTGCGAGGCCCGCTGTCCGCACACAACTCGATATTTCGGGACGGCGCTCGGCGAGACACCCCCCCGCCGATTCCAACGGCCGTGACGGATGCACAAGGGGACCCCGTGGCGCTGGCGCATCTCTTTGGCAAGAGGCTCGAGGGCGTTCAGGGAAGCTACGAGGTCGTGGAAGCCACCGATGTCGCGCGCCATGTCGTGGGACGCATCGTTGACTGGAGGGGTCGCACATCCGATCCCATGACCGAAGCCGAGGGCGTCCTGAGTTGGGATCCGGCTCAGCTCCCCTTGCCCGGTCTCGGGCCACAGTTGCGTGACGCGGGTATCTCCCTCGTCGTTCCGGACGACCTCCACGACCGCGAGTCGCGCGACCGCGCGGCTGCCCTGAACGTGGGCATCACCGGTGTCGATGCGGCGTTTGCCAGTACGGGTTCGGTGGTGTTGACGTCGGGGGCCGGCAGGAGTCGGGCGGCCAGCCTCCTACCCCTCCACCATGTACTCCTGGTTCCGATGCGCCGGCTTTTTCCGACCTTCGAGAGCTGGCTCGCCACGGAGCGGGGGGACGGTGGGCTCGACGATCTCGTCACACGGGCAGGACAGGTCGTCTTCGTCACCGGACCGAGCAAGTCCGCGGACATCGAGCTGCAGCTCACGCTCGGGGTGCACGGCCCGGGATCGGTCCACGCGGTGATCTTCGACGACCCGGTGGTGTGACGCAGAGATCCTACCGGGCCGCCGCGGACTCCGCGCCGGGCGCGGGGATGGGCCACTCTCCCGTGTCCCGCTCATCGAACAACATGGTGAGGTGGTACGATTCGCCGTCGAGCTCGCTCCGCACCTCGAGCCCGCTCTTGTGGAAGACCATCATCATCGGCTTGTTCGTGGCGAGCACGTCGGCGGTGAATCCCGTCAAGCCCCGCGCCCGGCCGATCTCGCCCATACGCCGCATCAAGAGCGTTCCCAGCCCCTTCCCCTGCCACTCATCTCGCACCACGAACGCAATGTCGGCCAACCGCGTTGCCGGGTCTACGTCGTACCGCGCCATGGCAAGGATCTCCTCGCCCCCCTCACCGCGAACGGTGACCAGGAGCGCCATGTTGTGCTCGTAGTCCGAGTTCACCAATTCCTGCATCTCGGAGTGCGGGTGGACGCTCTTGAACGCCATGAAACGGCGGTAGGTGCTGTCGTCGGATAGCCGGTAGAACAGGTCCTGGAGCGGCTCCTCGTCGGTGAGGCGAGCGGGTCGGACGAGTACCTGGTCTCCACCCGGCAAAGATTCGTGGCCTGCCTCCTCCCAGGGATACGCCCTTCGCGACACGATCTGATCGGGGAACACGTAGTGCCGCTCCTTCGCGGCGGCGAGCAGCTCCGCACGAAAGTCCGGGTGGGCGATCTCGATGAGTGCCATCGTGCGCTGCCGGATGTTCTTGCCCCACAGATGGGCAATGCCGTACTCCGTGACCACGTAGCGGACATCCCCACGACTCGTGACCACTCCGGCGCCCTCCTCCAGCACTGGTTGGATGCGGCTCACCGTTCCACCTTTTGCGACCGACGGAAGGGCGATGATGGGTTTGCCGCCAGGGCTCCGCGCCGCCCCCCGAATGAAATCCACCTGTCCGCCGATCCCGGAGAAGAACCGCCCCATGAGGGTGTCGGCGGCAACCTGACCCGTCAGATCCACGCCGAGGGCCGAGTTGATGGCCATCATGTTCTCGTTGCGGGCAATGATGAAGGGATCGTTCGTGAAGTTGCTGGGACGCATCTCCAGTATGGGGTTGTCGTCCGACCAATCGTACAGCGCCCGACTGCCCATCATGAACGAGGTCACCACCTTCCCCGGCAGGAGGCTCTTCCGGCGACCCGTGATCGCCCCGGCGTCCACCAGCTTCATGACCCCATCGGAGATCATCTCCGAGTGCACCCCCAGTTCGCGGCGTTCCGTCAACGCCGCCAGCACGGCGTCGGGGATCTTGCCAATGCCCATCTGCAAAGTGCTGCCATCGGGGATCAGCTTCGCAACGTGAGACGCGATCTCCGTCGACACCTCGTCCGTACCGTGGGCTTCGAGCTCCGGCAGCTCGTACTCCGCCGGGACCAGGGCCGCAATGTTATCGATGTGTAAGAACGAATCGCCGTGGGTCCGGGGCATGCGGGGATTCACCTCGGCCAGGACCACATCCGCCGTGTCCACCGCGGCCCGCACGATGTCCACCGACACGCCGAGGCTCACGCATCCGTGCCGGTCCGGCGGGGAGACCTGAATGACGGCAACGTCGATGCGCACCCGACGAGTGCGGATCAGATTCGGGATCTCCGAGAGGAACACCGGCATGAAGTCCGCGCGACCCTGATGCACCGCTTCGCGCACGTTCTTGCCTATGAAGAATGCCGTGTGGCGAAAGCGCTCTTCCATCCCGGGTTGCACGTAGGGTGCCGGACCGAGCGTGAGCAGGTGTACGACGTGGTTGTCGGCGAGGTGGGTGCCATGGGTGACCATCGCCTCGACCAGGTGATGCGGCTCGGCGGCACCGGTACCGATGAGAATCCGACGGCCGGGCGGAATGAAGCGCACGGCCTCTTCTGCGGTAACCACTTTTGACGAGTAACGTTCCTGCCAGTCCATTGCAGTCATTGGGATCGTGAAGTCACAGGATGCCGGAAGATCCCTTCATCCTTCCGGGGGAGGACCCGCTAGTTGCGTGTGGCGGCCTCGGGGATGGCGGCCAACGCCTCCGGAAGCCCCGGGATTTCCGGCCAGTCGAGACCACTCTCTGCCAGAGCCCGGCGCACGAACCGGTGGAAGCTGCCGGGAATCTCCGTCTCGCCGACGAGGACACTGTCACCCAGGATCAACCGGGGCACCCCCCTCCGTCGCTCCTCGACGGGGTGGGTCACCATCGAGGCCTCGTACAACAGACCGCCATCCGGCTTGGTGGCGTCCACCAGCAGCATCTCGAGCTGCCCGTTCGACATGAGGTAGAACGCCCGCCGGTTTTCCGGAACGGAATCGTTCATCCATACGTCCGGGGTCCCGCCGTAGATCTGGAAGAAAATCGGCAGGTGCTGCGACATGACCTCTTCGCAGTGCCGGCACAGGGGCGAGAAGAAGAACACCGTCCGCACCACCGGTTCCTGGACGATCACCGGCTCCCCAGGGGCAGTCGTCGCGAGGAGGGGAAACGCCAAGAGCGCGCTGAGATAGTACACGGATTTCATGACTACTAATGTATCAAGCCGTCACCCAAGTTCAAAAGTACACCCTGCCCCGCAGGAACCCTCCGTGGTTGTCGCTGCCGAATTCCGTGCCCTCTCCTCCCACGTAGAGCGCCCCATTGAAGACCAGATCCACATTCTGGGCAAAGGCGTAGGACACCGCGGGGATGAGCACGAAGCTGCCGTCACTCACATTGGCCAGGGTGGAAAGCCCCCCGGTCCAGAGCTCCCCGAAGGGACGGCTGACCACCCCATACGCCATCCCCTTCCCAAGGGACCGCAGATCGCCACTGAGCCGCTGCAACCAGAGCTCCATGGAGTAGGGGTCATCCCCCTCACCCCGGCCGTTGTAATACCCCTCCACCATGAGGAGCGTGCCGTCGGCGAGGGTGTAGTTGCCCCCCACGGTGGTCTCCACCCAGCGCTCATCCGCGCGATCCGACCAGGTGGCCTCCACCCACACCCCCAGGCCGAGGATCTCACCGGAGATGTCGCCCCCCACCACGACCCTCCGTTCCAGCTCCTGTTCCGGTATCCCCAACCCGTCCGGGACCGGTGACTCGTACACTTCCGCCCCGAGCGCCGAGATGTCGAAGCCGGCCAGGTGATGGCGTACGCGGAGCACCTTGCCGGCCTCGCCGAATCCACCCTCCGGAACGAGGGCGACCATGACGTCGCTCAACGATGCCAGGGGCACCTTGGCGCTCAGGCCCCCGACGCCCTCTCGATCGTAGGAGGGCTGGAACAGGTCCTTGGGTCGAAACAGCTCCGTGGGATTGAACGCAAACGCCGCACCCCAGGTGAGGTATTGTTTGCCCGCCGTGATCTCGACGGGGCCGGGGTCGAGCCGCACATACGCGTGATTCAGCAAGTGGATGTCTTCGATCTCGACGGACGTGGATTCCAGCGCCGCCGCCAAGTCGTCGGGCAGGAAGCTCCGCAAGTCGATTTCGGTATCACCCCGAAAGAGCTGGTAGACCACCGCGGCGGAAGCGCGGGTCCCCCGACCCGCCCGCGCGTTGACATCGACGCGCAGCCGGTCGTAGTCGAGCATCCGCCATTCGTCTCCGGCTCGGTTGACGGCGAATTGGTGTTCGAGGTAACCCGTGAACCGCACTTGCTGCTGCGCGGCGGAGCGGCCGGGCAGCATGGTGAGGGCTCCACACACAAGAAGGGCGGTCGCGATTCGGGAAGCGCTCTGCACTTTCGTGTCCTCAGAACCCGCTTTCGAGATGGCGCAATGTGAAGAGGTCGTCCGGAACGGTCACATCAAACTCGAGCTCCAGGAACTGCAGTGACGTCCGCGTGTCGGTCTGAAGCGCATTGTTCATCTCGACGCGGAACGGATACCATCGGTCGCCCACCTGGCGGACATCACTGAGCAATGCGGTCTTCAACAGCTTGCCGCTCCGGGCGAAGCGCTCCTCCTTGAGGGGAATCCACCGCTCAGCGTCCACCCAGAGGCGGATGCCCGGATACGCCAAGTCCCTGCGTCTGGCCGTGAGGTACAGTACGTAGGTCGGCCGGCCGTCCAGCGTCTCTTCGCCCTCCATCACGGCTTCGTAATCCTCCGCCATGCTGGGGTTCTCGCTGGCGTCACCGTAGGAAAAATCGCTGCCCATCAATCCCTGTCGCAGCATGTGCCCCTGGATGCGCACGCTCTTGCCCACGCGAGGCAGGAAGATCCACATGGCGTCCTCCCGCCGGAGAAATCGACTGCCCGCGTCCCGTGCCGGCGACGTGAACTCCAGGAAGGATTGGTCCGTTCCTCGGGCCCAGGAGTCGAACTCGAGACGACGGGGGTCTCCATCGCGGTACGTGATCGTCATCTCTGCCCGCGACCGCGACGTTTGGATGGTCATGTTCGCATCGATACGCTCGAGGATATCCCGCGGTGACAGCTGCGCGACGGCCTCGGGCGCGCTCGCTGCCATCAGCAGCAATCCGAATGCGCCCAAACGCGTTTGCCTTTTCATGTTCTCAATGCCTCGGCCGGCGTGAGTCGTATGGCACGGAAGGCCGGATAGAGGGTCGCGACGCCCGCCGTCACCAGACCGACGACGGCGCCGTACACTGTGAACAACAGCTTCCAATCGGGATAGAGGACCTGCTGAAACGGCAACCCCGCCACGGCTCCTGCGGCGGCTCCGATGTTGATGCCCGTGGTCTCCAGCCACACCGCTAAACCTGTTCCCAACGCTCCACCAACAACGGTCCCGATCACCCCGATGGCCAGGCCCTCTGCCACGATCAACCGCACGATGTCGCTGGGTCGCATCCCCAGGGCGGCCTGCATTCCAAACTCCCGCGTGCGCTCCATCACGGTCATGAGCATCGTGTTCACGATAATGAGACTCGCCATGATGAAGAGCAGCCCCATGACGATTCCCATGATCGGCCGCATCATCTCGAGCAAGCGAATCAGCGGTCCTTGGTCCTTCCAGGAGAGAACCTCGAGGTCGCCGAGGGCCGCCAGCTGGCTCCGCAGATTTGTGGCAAGGGGATCGGCCTCCTCGGGATCGTCTGCGAACACCAGCACCTCGGTGGCCGCGTCCGGAAGGTCTGCCAAGATCTGTGCTTGATCGAGGGGTAGGATCAGAATGGTGTTGTCCAGATAGGCGAAGCCCGTGACCGCCAGGCCTGCGACGACCAGCCGCATCCCACCCAACGACCGGTACGCCGTTTGCCCCAATACCGTGAGCGAGTCCCCGACGCCGACACCCAACTTGTCGGCGAATCCCTTCCCCACGAGTACTTCCGCCCGGCCCGCACGAGGCAGACGGCCGTCCTCGGTGATCGACGAGGGGCTCAAGTAGCTCTCCTCACGCTCCAAATCCACGCCCAACAACAAGCCCGGCTTGTTGGAGGCGGTCCCGTCCACGAGAACCATGGAGCGAATCCGAGGAATGGCATCCTCTACACCGGGATGGCCTCTGATCGTGGACAACACCTCGGACAGCCGCCGCACGTTCATGTGCACCGGCAGCAGGCGCTCGCGTTCGGTGTAGCCGTCGCGCCTGATCCGCACGTGGCCCGACTCCGTCTTCGCGTAGGCGTCCACCATGTCTCCCAGGAGTCCTGTGAGATGCGCAAAGCTGTAGGTCACCGCCGCCACCGCGACGGTCACCGCCATGGCGGTGAGCAGCGTCCGGCGAGTGTGACGGCGGGTGTTGCGCCACGCCATTCGCGCCAGCGGAATGTTGCGCTTTTGTTTAGACATGGCGCAGTGCCTCCACTGGTTGCATCCTGCTCGCTCGAGCGGCTGGATAGAGCGAGGCGATGGCCGCCAGCACGCCCGTCAAGAGCCAGCTCCCGACGATCACGGCGACGTTCATCCCTGGATAGATCGTGTCTTTGACCGGATACCCGATGTCCATGTCCCCGTACATCGCACTGATGTCGATGCCCTGAACGGCAAAGTACGCGATGATCGCGACGCCTACGACGGATCCGACCGCCGCTCCTATGAGACCCGTGAGCGCTCCCTCGGCGAGGAACAGCCGCCGAATACCCGCGTTGCGCAGCCCCATGGCCATCATCATCCCGATCTCGGTGGTACGCTCGAATGCCGCCATCAGGATCGTATTCGTGATACCCACTACCGCCAGCACCACGAAGATGGCAAGGAAGATGCCCTGGCCCACGCGCTTCAATTTGACCAAGGACATGAAATCCTCCTCCATGTCCCGCCACCCCTTGACCTCGACCTCCTGGGATTCCGCGAAGGTCCCTTGAAGACGCTGCAACGTGGCCGATTCGTTGGCCGTAGTCGCGAAGCGCAGGGCGAGTTCCGTCGCCCCGCTCTCCATGTCCAGTATGTATCGCGCCATCTCGAGTGGGAGGAGAAAGCTGTTCTGATCAATGAGCGGATTTCCCGTCCCCACGACACCAACGATCTCCAGATCGATGGCCTCGTAGGCCCCGGCTTGGGTCTTCGCGAGCACCGTCAGCCAGTCACCCAGCGAAACGCCGAACAACTCGGCCAGACCGCTCCCGAGAAGCAGGCCTTCCTCCGAAGGTCGTAGGTACTGGCCCTCTACCACCGTCTGGGGAATGCGAAAGACGTCCGTGTCGCTCCCGGTCACGTCGATGCCCACCCCAAGGCACGCGATCTGATCCACGCCATTCGATAACTGCGCAGAAAAAACAATTCGCGGCGTCGCGGCGGCCACGCCACCAACGGACAGCACCGTCTCCTCGAGAGCAGACAGATCGGTCAGTGCGTGCTCGAGGGGCAGCTCATCCCGGTTCTCGAAGTACCCGGCGGCGTAGAGCTTTGCGTGCCCGGTCTGGTAGTTGATGAGATTGTTGAACGACTGCTGCTCGATGCCGATCAGGAGGGACATCGCGGCCTGCACCAGCAGCACGGCGAGCGCCACCGTCGTCGCCGTGATCCACGTGCGGCGGCGATTGCGCCGCAGATTCCGCCACCCGAGTCGCAGAGTGGCCCACGGGCCCAGCGTTCCCGGAATGGTCTCAGGCGTCATGGCGGCCCCCATTGACCCGCTCATCCGATTCGATCCGTCCGTCGCGGAGTCGCACGAGCCGCGTGGCGTGCTTCATGACCAGTGGGTCGTGTGTCGAAAACACGAAGGTCGTGCCGTGCTTCGCATTCATCGACTGCATCAGCGCCATGATCTCCCCCGCCGTTCCGCTGTCCAGATTGGCGGTGGGCTCGTCGGCCAGCACCAATGTCGGGCCCTTCACCAATGCCCGGGCCACCGCCACACGCTGCTGCTGCCCACCACTCAATTCCAAGGGCCTCCGCTCGGCGAGATCACCCAGACCCACTTCCCCAAGGATGGCATCGACCCGCGTTTGCCGCTCTGCCTTGTCGCTCATCCCCTGGAGTTGGAGGGGGAACTCGACGTTTTCCCGCACCGTCAAGACGGGAATCAGATTGAACGTCTGGAAGATGAATCCGAGGTGGGTGTTGCGAAAATCAGCGAGCGTTGTGGGTGACAAACCCTCTGTGGTTCGTCCACCGATCTGGATAGTGCCGGTGGATGGAACGTCCAGGGCTCCGAGGAGATTGAGCACCGTTGTCTTGCCGGATCCCGACGGACCGGCAATCGAGAGGAACGCCCCGTCGTCGATTTCGAGATCGATGCCCTTGAGGGCCGGGACCGTCACGGAGCCGGCCAGGTAGGTCTTGTGTACGTCCGTCAAACGAGCTGCGATAGTCATGGTCACTCCAAACGGCTCTCGAAGGGAACGGCAAACAACTCGCGGTCCGCTTCGTCGATGAGCGCGAGCCCCTCGTCGCCCATGAGCGACAAGACGCGGGGGAGGTAGAGGTCCGTTCTCAAATGGTGTTCGGCGACGAACACGAACAGCGGACTCCCCGTCCAGGAAGCCCGCGCTTGGTTCTCCGTCAGGAGCTCACCGATCAACGCCTCTTTCGCGTCAACCACCAGGATCAACCACAGGCCGATGAGGCGCTCACTGGCCCGCTCGGGCAGCGGCGAGACCACAACCCGGCCACCGACGAGATCCAGATCGTCGGTGGAATACACCACGACCTTCACCCCGCGCTCGACGGCTCGCTGTAGCGCTCCCTTGAGCGGGGTGAAGGTCGTGGGCATGAGCGCGAGGTATACCCTGGTGCTTGCCTGGTCGATCATTTCCACGGCCTTGGCCATGACGTTCTCGTTGCCGTCGATGTTCCAGACGTACTCCATGGCGGAGGTCTCATCGAGGGCGCGGAGGTCGTTCTTGAGCGACGCCACCAACTGCTCGTGGTCGTGCTGCAGCTGGTCGAGAAATCCGGACGCCGGCACCGGCGCGTATTTGTTGCCCCCCTCCCTGCGCAGCGTCATCGCCGCGCCTCGCGTGACGAGCTTGCCCAAGACCTCGTAGATCATGGAACGGGGCACGCCGCAGGCCTTGGAGACCTGGTACCCGGTGACGGGGCTCTCTCTGAGCAGGGCGAGGTAAGCCTTGGCCTCGTATTCCGAGAACCCCAACTTCACCAGTCTGTCGATGGGGTCGCCACCCATCGTGAACTCCTCCTTAGAGGTTAGCATCCTAACTAAGACGTTAGTAACCTAACTACGCACGTTCGATCGTCAAGGTTTCGCTCTCTCATTGTCTCGCAAACCACTGTCGATATTTATCTTACGGGACTGCGGAAGGTATGCTCAGGTTCCGTCACACCACTCCCTGGCGTTCTGGAACATCCTGAGCCACGGGCCGGCCGCCAAGTTTCGCCTCCACTCGGGGGGCATCCAGCCCCACTGCCACGGGAGGTAGGTCCGCTCCGGATGGGGCATGACGGCCAGGTGGCGCCCGTCGGGGGAGCAGAGGGCGGCGATCCCGGCGGGGGATCCGTTGGGATTGAAGGGGTACCGCTCCGTGACGTCTCCATCGTCGTCCACGAACCGGATGGGCGCGAGACCCTCTCGCTCGATGCGCTGTAACACGTCACCGTCGGGGAAGAGTGCCCGCCCCTCACCGTGTGCCAGCCAGATCCCCAGGGTCGTGTCCTCCATGCCTCGCAGCATGATGGACGGGCTCCGCTGGATCCGGACCGCCGCAAAGCGGGATTCGAACCGCCCCGAGGCGTTCTTCACGAACCGGGGCTGCATCTCATCGGCGACGCCGCGCCACGGGACCCACCCCAGCAGCGCCAGGAGCTGGCACCCGTTGCACACCCCGAGGCTGAACGTGTCGGGGCGAGCGTGGAACTCCTCGAACTGCTGCCACAGGCCTTCGTTGAACCGGATCACCCCCGCCCATCCCTTGGCCGAATCGAGGACGTCGGCGAAGCTGAATCCGCCGACGAACACGGCGCCGCGGAAATCCTGGAGCCGTACTTTGCCGGCCAGCAGATCCGACATGACGACGTCCCACGCCGCATAGAACGCCGACGTCATTTCCCGGTCGCCGTTGCTCCCCTCTTCGCGGATGATGGCGACCCGCGGTTTATCGTCCCGCTCGAGAATCGCCGGCGCCGTGGGGGCCGGCGCATAGGACAGTTCGAACACGGGGCCGGTTCGATCCTTCAGTCCCGTCGATTCCTGCTCCACGAAGTCGGTGTTCGCCTGCAGCCGGTCGAGTTGGAAACTGGTCTCTTCCCAGAGATCCCGCAGCGCCGTCATGTCCTCGTGCACCACGTCCTGCCCGTTGAGCTGCACCCGCACCGTCTTGTCACTCGACGTCGACCCGATGCGGCGGCATGGCACCTCGGCGTTCTCGAACGCCTCGAGGACCTGGCTCTCGTGCTCGGAGCTGACTTCGAGCACCAACCCCAATTCCTCGGCAAAGAAGAATGCCACCGGATCGACAGCCCGGTCATCCTCGACCTCGACATCGATGCCGCAATTCCCGGCGAAGGCCATCTCGAGCAAGGTCGTGATGAGGCCGCCGTCACTGCGATCGTGACCCGCCGTGACCAGACGCTTCTCGATCAGCTCTTGCACGAGCTTGAACGCCCGCCTCAGCACCAGCGCGTCTTCCACGTCCGGCGAGTCGTCTCCCACCTGCTCGAAGACCTGGGCCAGCGCCGACCCACCGAGTCGAGACTTGCCCGCTGCGAGATCGGCGAAGAGCAACACGCCGTCTCCCGGAGCCTCGAGGTCCGGCGTGACCGTGGCGGTGATGTCGGGACAGCTGACGTACGCCGAGAGGACGAGGGAGCCCGGCGCCTTCACCGTCTCATCCCCGTCGGATCCGCCCGGCACATGGGCCGCCATGGAGAGGCTGTCCTTGCCGCCGTCCACCGCCACACCCAACTCGACCATGAGATCGTGCATCGCCAGGGCCGCATCGTAGAGGGCCGCTCCCTCGCCGGGGAGCTTGGCCGCCCACATCCAGTTGCCCGAGCACTTGACGTCTTCCAGCTCCGTGGCCAACGCCCACACGATGTTGGTCAGAGCCTCACCGACGCACATGCGCGCCATCGCCGCCGGGTCGACCAATCCCTTGATCGGCTGCTCCCCGATAGCCGTGGCGGCGCCCGTAGTACTGAAGTGGCTCTGGGCGATCACCGCCACGTCGGCGACGGTCAACTGGAGCGGCCCTGCGCACTGCTGTTGCGCCACCAACCCCGTGACACTCCGGTCGACCTTCGTCGTGAGGAACCGCTTCGATCCCACCGACAACAAGCGCAACACGCGATCGAGCGCCTCGCGTACCGTGAGGTCGTCGGGGAGACGCAGCGGGTGCAGTGTCGGCTCGATGCGTTCCAGCTTGAAGACCTTCTGGGGCATGTGGCCTAGCACGGCATCCAATTCGAGGTTCACCGGTGTCGAATCGTCCTTTTGGTCGTACAGCACGATCTTGCCGTCGCCGATCACCTTGCCGACGAAGGCCACCGGCACCCGCTCCCGGTCGCACAATCCACGGAACAGGTCCGCGTGCTCGGGGCGGAGGAGCAGCGCATCCTGCTCCTGGTATTCCGCACCCCAGATCTCCAACACCGACAGCGTGTCGTCACCCAGGGGGATCGCCCGCACATCGATGCGCGCCCCCGCCGGCTCGACGATCTCCTTGAGCACGTTGCAGTTGCCGCCGGCGCCCTGGTCGTGGATGCTCACGATGGGATTGAGGTCACCCAGCTCCACACACGCCCGGATCACCCGGTTGACCTTCTGCTCCATTTCGGCGTCGCCACGCTGGACGGCGTTGAAGTCCAGTTCGGCGATATTTTCACCCTGCACCATGCTGGAGGCTGCGCCCCCACCCATCCCGATGCGATACGCCGGGCCACCGATCTTGACCACCCACATGTCCTTCTCGGGAGGGTCTTTCTCGACGTGCCGCGCATCGATCTGGCCGATCCCACCGCTGAACATGATGGGCTTGATCCACTCGCGGCGCTCGCCATTGGGGAGCCGCAGGCCAAACGATCGCGTGTATCCCTGGATGACCGGCTCCCCGAATTTGTTGCCGTAATCCGACGCGCCGTCACTGGCATCGATTTCGATCTGCAGCGGCGGCGCGAGATTGTCCGGGTACCGGAAATCGGTGGACTCCCACGGCAACTCGTAGCCGGGAATGCGGAGGTTGCCGACGCAATAGGCCACCGTGCCGGCCACGACCAACGAGCCCTTCCCCGTGGCATGGACATCTCGAATCCGCCCGCCCGTCCCGGTTTCCGCCCCCGGGAAGGGTGCAACACCGGACGGGAAGTTGTGGGTCTCCGCCGTGAAGATGACGTGATGCACGAGATCCGCCGCCTCAAAGGGTGACGGCTCGCCCCTTCGGGCCGGCAGGATCGTCCGAATCGGGAATCCCCGGATGGCGCTCGAGTTGTCGCGGAACGCGATGATGCTGTTGCTGGGACTCGCCTCCAGCGTTTTGTTGACCAGGGCGATGAGGTGGTCGGGAACCTCCTCTCCATCGATGACGAGGCGTCCCTTGAAAAA
Organism: Gemmatimonadota bacterium; assembly: GCA_039589615.1. GTDB lineage: Bacteria > Gemmatimonadota > Gemmatimonadetes > Gemmatimonadales > GWC2-71-9 > B3T1B10. Next base: position 40,988 of record JBDHHA010000016.1, on the reverse strand, counting down.
CCAGTGCCTCGAGTGCTCGCTGTTGGATTGTGCGATGTCGAAACACTCCACGTTGCTCGGGTTGCGACGAATCCTCTTGACGAAGAGATCGGTGTAGTAGTCCAAGTCCCATTCGTCGAACGCGAGTCCCATCTCCCGGTTCACGCGCTCCAGCGCCGCCCTCCCCTCCTGCATGACCGGAATCTCGAACGTCGCCTCCGGTTCCATTCCCGTCTCGAACGTGGTGAGCGGTTCCGGGTACGGACACTCCGTCATCCGATCGTGTACGCTGTCGAGAAACGCCTGCTGTTGCTCCCGGGAGAGGGGCTCCGCAGCGGCAATCGCGTAACGTCTCGACCGTTCGATGCGCCGGATCTTGTCGAGCCCGCATGCGTGACAGACGGATACCGCGTTGGTGGACCACGCGGTGGAGAAGTTCATGCGTGGCCCCACCTCGAGCACCGTTCCTGCGCCGTCCAAGAACGTTGCCGGCCCGAATTGCGCCGGCTCGAAGGTCTCCCGCAGAAGCCACTGCAGCGTTGCAGACTCCTGGTCCGTCAGCTCGCCCGCAGCGGCGATGTTGAAGCACAGCTCGGTGTCGATGCCGCGAATGGCCGGCGATACCTTCTCCCGGGCCTCGTCAAGCAGCGCCGCAGAGCGAGCGGCGGAGAGGCCCGGGGTACGGTACAGATGTCCTAGGGTCAAGAAAGCACCTTTCGTATCACGCTCATGGCCTTGTCGACATCGGCGTCGCTGAACACCAACGGCGGGCGAAACCGGACCGTCCTGGTCCCACATGCCAGGGTGGCCAGCCCGGCGTCCCAGCACTCCTGACGAAAGCCGTCTCGAGCCGCTCCGTCGGGCATGTCGAACGCAAGGAACAGGCCGCGCCCGCGAACGTTGCTCACGCCTGCACTCCCTCCCTGGAGTTGCTCCAACTGCTCCTTGAACGCTCCGCCGACCCGCCCGGCGTTCGCCACGAGCCCGTCTTCCTTCATGATCTGCAGATACCTGGCACAGCGCACCATGTCCACCAAGTTGCCACCCCACGTCGAGTTGATCCGTCCCGACAGCTGGAACACGTTGTTCTCCACTTCATCGATGCGGCCGGTGCTCATGATGCCACACACTTGGGTCTTCTTGCCGAAGGATACGATGTCCGGAACCGCGCCGAGTTGCTCGAACGCCCACATCGATCCCGTCGCACCCATCCCCGTCTGGACCTCGTCGAAGATCAAGAGCGCGTCGTGGGTATCCGCCAGCGCTCGCAACCGCTGGAAGAATTCCGGTCGGAAATGGTTGTCGCCACCCTCTCCCTGTATCGGCTCGATGAGAATCGCCGCGATACCGTAGGGGTCCTTGGCAAAGGCGTCTTCGATCTCCTTCACCGACTTGTCCTCGGCGGCCGCCGCGGCAGACTCGTCGATGGGGAACGACAGTGTCGGATTGGAGACCCGAGGCCAGTCGAATTTCGGGAAGTCCCTGATCTTGAGGTCATCGGTGTTGGTGACGGACAGGGTGTAGCCGCTGCGGCCGTGGAACGCCTCCCGGAAATGGAGGATCTTGTCGCCGCCGCCATCGTGTCCATTCGCCCGATTGCGCTGCGCCTTCCAGTCGAAGGCAGCCTTCATGGCGTTTTCCACCGCGAGGGCGCCGCCGGCAATGAAGAAGAGATGGGAAAAGGCATCGGGGACGGCGATCTCCCGGAACGTCTTGACGAACGCCGCGAACTCCCGAGAGTACACGTCGCTGTTGGCGGGATTGCTGAGCGCCGCAGTCATCAGCGATCCGAGAAACGCCTCGTCCTCCATCTTCGGATGGTTGTGGCCGATTGGCAGCGTCGCGAAGTACCCATAGCAGTCGAGGTACTCCTTGCCCTCCAGGGCATCCACTATGACGGCACCGTGAGACTTCTGGAGATCGATGACGATGTGAAAGCCGTCGACCAGGATATTGCTCTTCAACGTCGGAAAGACGGATTCAGCGGGAACGGTGATCGCACCCATCGTAGGCTCCTCTGTGACAGATTCAACGAGAAAGGACGTCGCGGAACTGCGGAGCCGGGCCGAAGGGACCCCAAGGGGGTCCGGGCCGTGCGGCCTAGCGACGGGATGGGTTGGGCGGAGCAAAGATGCCGGGGCGAGTGTCTCGGGGAAGGTGTCGGATCGGCAAGTTTCCAGAGAGCATGGCCATATCGGGATCATGGGAACGAGGGATCGCACTAGGAATGTAGCCAGGGTGGCAACTCCCCGGATACAGCCGCCGGCGAACCCGGAAGGGTGGGAATAAGTCCCTGGGCGGTAATATCTTACGACGGTCCCGACAGCAGGAGGCGCTCCCATGCGGGCCATGGTGCTCCATCGATCCGCAGACATCGACGACTCGCCCCTCACGATGCAGGAGGTCGCCGATCCCCACCCGGGGCCGGAAGAGGTCCGCGTCCGCGTCACCACCTGCGCCGTGTGCCGCACCGACCTCCACGTCATCGAGGGGGATCTCCCCGAACAGCAGCGGCCGATCATCCCGGGGCACCAGGTGGTGGGGGTGGTGGACGAGGTGGGAGCGGAGTGCCGGACGATTCGGCCCGGGGATCGCATCGGCATCGCCTGGTTGCGGAGCACCGACGGCACCTGCCGCTTCTGCCGCACCGCCAGGGAGAACCTCTGCCCCGCGTCACGCTACACGGGGTACCACGCCGACGGGGGGTACGCCGAGCACGCCGTGGTCCCCGAGGTGTTTGCCTACCGGCTCCCGGACGGGTTCGATGACGTCGAAGGGGCGCCGCTGCTCTGCGCCGGGCTCATCGGCTACCGGGCACTGAAGCGCGCCGGCGTCCCGGATCGTGGCAGGCTGCTGCTGGTGGGATTCGGCTCGTCGGCCCACGTGGTCCTGCAGATCGCCTTGCACCGTGGGTATGAGACCTTCGTGCTGACGCGAAGCGACAACCACATCCGCCAGGCCAAGGAGATGGGCGCGGCGTGGGCCGGCAGCGACCCGGCCCACCTCCCCACCAAGCCCGACAGCGCCATCCTGTTCGCCCCCACGGGTCGGCTGGTCCCCCCGGTGATGGCGTCGCTGGAGCGGGGCGGCATCCTCTCCATCGCCGGGATTCATCTCAGCGACGTTCCCTCGCTCAACTACGAGCAGCACCTGTTCTACGACAAGGAGATCCGTTCCGTGGCGGCCAATACGCGGGAGGACGGGCGGGAGCTGCTGGTGGAGGCCGCGGAGGCGGGGGTGCGGCCCCATGTGAAGACCTATCCGTTGGCCGACGCCAATCTGGCGTTGCAGGATATGAAGCATAGCCGCGTGGAGGGGACGGGGGTGTTGCTCGGGGGAGATTAGGGCGGGTCGCAGGTCTGGGGTGGGGTCCCTTCGCGCGTTGCGGGTCGCAAGTTCCTCCCCGAACCCGAAACGAATCGCACTCCACCAGCCTGTAGTGCAGATTCGCGGTTGCCACGTCCAACAACCCTATATAGATTTCGTGCTAGTCACGTGGGGCTGGACGCAACCTGCTCCACCCACCGTTTGGTGTTAATTCGCCGGAGGTCCACAGTGGCCACACTCAACCTCACTTACCTGACCGGCTTAGTGCTGCAAGCAATCGAGCAAGGGCATCGCTACGGGTTCGGCATCATGGACGCCTCCGGACTGCCTGCCGGAACGGTCTACCCTGCCCTTCGGCGGTTGGAGGCCGGCGGCTACCTACGATCTGAGTGGGAAACGGAAGACATGGCTGCAGAGGGGAAACGACCTCAACGGCGGTATTACGAGTTAACCGCCGACGGCGTCGTCCTCCTGCAGAGTGCTCGTGAACGTTTCAGAGGTCTGACGCTAGAGGCACAGACCACACCATCCCCGGATCCAGAGATGGCCTAGCAGTGTCGGGTGATGCCCCAGGACTCCGAGTGGTTCGCGCAATCCTCAAAGCCCTTTCTCTACTCGTGCCTGCACGGCACCGGGATCGATGGTACGGGGAGTGGAACGGTGAGTTCACCAGTCGGTGTTCTGATTCCGACCCACTTCCCCGTTTGCACAGGTTGGCTCAGTTGTATGCGGCCTTGGTTGACACAATCCATATCCGACAACTCAATATCGCTCTGACGACCCGGAAAGGAGGCTCCCAGAGGAATTCCTTTGGATCCTTACACGGAGAAGCGAGAATGCCTCAGGCCATACTGCACGATATTCGATTCGCCATCCACTCGCTCCGCAAGGCTGCACTGTCCTCATTGGTTTCGATTGCGGCGCTCGGACTGGGGATCGGTGTCAGCCTCGCCATGCTCGACATCTTGGATGCCACAGCTGTTCGTACGCTGCCTTTTGTTGAGGCTGACCGGCTCGTGATGCTGAGGGCCACCGACGAGGGAAACATCATCGACTGGTTCGCAGGTCCGGATTACTACGACTACCGCGATCGCGCCGACGCGTTTGAGAGCCTGGCATCGATTCTCGCGTACGGAGATACTTACACGATCACAGGGCGTGTCGAACCGGAAAGAGTAGCAGGCACCACCGTATCGGCAAACCTATTCTCTGCACTGCAGGTTCAGCCTCAAGTCGGCCGGAGGTTCGCGACGGAAGATGGGCAACTGGGCGCACCGGACGTAATACTCATCAGCCAGGACCTATCGGTACGACGTTTCGGAAGCCGAGAGGATGCCTTGGGCCAGTCGCTCACCGTTAACGGGTCTCCGTATACTGTCGTTGGCGTTATGCCCGCTCGCTTCCATTTCTGGACTGAAGTGCATATCTGGTTTCCTATGCGGCCAGATCGCGAATTCGCCGCAGATCGACGTTTCACAAACTGGATGCTCGTGGGTCGCCTTGCCAGTGAGGTGACCCGAAACCAGGCCCAAAGTCAGGTCGACCTGATCGCAGCTCAGCTACAGGATGCATACCCGGAAACAAACGCGCAGCGGGCTGTTTTGCTCGACGATTTGAAGGACGCTCTTCTAGAAGACCACAGAGTTGGTCTTCTGATCCTTTCCGGGGCAGTAGGCTTGGTTCTTCTCATTGCGTGTGCGAACGTAACCGGGATGCTGCTGGCCCGGGCACCAACACGGAGCCAGGAACTCTCAATTCGGGCGGCGCTTGGGGCAGGACGCGCTCGACTCTGCCGTCAGCTTCTCATCGAAAATGTGTTTCTCGCAGCAGGAGGCGGGTTACTGGGTATCGCCATCGCGTCATTGTTTCAGGGTGTGATGATTGAGCTGCTACGAATGGACCGACTGGCAGTTGCTGACTGGGCCTCCCCTCCATTGACGGTCCTCACTGCGGTCGCATTGACGCTTATGACGGGCCTCATTTCAGGCATGTACCCGGCAGTCCATAGTGCACGAGGAAACATCGCACAAAACATCAGGGATGGCGGCAGACACAGTGGTCTAGGGGGAAACGCGTTCCGAAGCGCATTGGTGGTAACCCAGGTGGGCCTATCTGTGGTCCTCCTTGTCGGAGCCGCCCTCTTGATCCGAAGTCTTGCATCGCTATACGCACAGGATGTCGGGATCAACCCACGAAATACGGTCACGTTCGAAGTACAGTTGCCTCCAACCCAATATCCTGACGCGGCAGCCCGAAACAGCTTCTACGTTGAGCTTTTTGGTATGCTGCGCTCGGTGCCGGGTGTCCAATCGGTTGCAATGACAACCAACCTACCAATCCGGCACTACGGCAATATGGTTCCAGCCGCCGTACCTGGAGAAAGCGGCGAGGTGGAAGGAGCGTTCATACGCGGGATTCTGCCGGGATACTTCGTGTCGATGGGCATTCCCGTTCTTTTGGGTCGCGGTTTGATGCGAGAGGACGGGAGTACACAGACGTCCATGATGGACGCCTACTTCAACAACCCGGGAGGCGAAGACGTCACCGGTCCGCCGCGACCCGCGGTCATCAGTGAAGCGCTGGCGCAGGCCATTTTCCCGGACGGCAATCCTCTCGGAAAGCACTTTGAATTGACTTTTGGCTCGCCAAGACAGATGGAGGTAGTGGGGGTTGTAGGCAATGTCAAAATGAATGCGCTGGACGACGATATGCTCAGCGCCGTTTATGTGCCCTATTACCAATTCGCTACTGGCCGCATGGGAATCGCCCTGCGCAGCGCTATCCGTCCCGCGTCCTTAGGTGGCCAAATAAGGGAGACTGTCTGGAGCTTGGACAGGAACATACCAGTCGAAGGTATCTCAACCATGGAACGCGACATCGCTGCCTCGTTGGACGACCGAAGATTGATGGCACTCTCGGTTGCACTTTACGCGTTTCTTCCCTTGCTGTTGGCGGGTGTCGGCCTATACGCGGTGATAGCGTATTATGTGGCACAGCGGTCCCATGAGATTGGGATCCGGATGACGCTGGGAGCGGACTCGAGCAAAGTGGGCCAGCTAATAATGTGGAGGGGAGCGAGACTAGTGTGCACCGGGATCGCAACGGGGTTGCTTGGGGCGATCTGGCTCAGCCGCTTCCTTCAAGGGATGCTTTTCGGTGTGATGCCAACTGATCCGGCCACGTATTTGAGTGTAACTGCTTTCGTGGTTTTGGTGGCCTTCGCCGCATGCGCCGTCCCGACCTGGCAGGCGGCCCACTCCGACCCGAGTGCGGTCCTGCGTGCGACATAGAGTGGACAAACCGTGCAACGCCGTCAGGCATTCTGTTCGTACCACAGCAGGATGATCCTCACTAGGGCGCGCCGAGGGACCCCTGGTATGCGAGTCGCCCAACTAATGTGCATCAGAAATAAAACGTCCCCCGCGCCACGAGGGACGCCAGACCGGGTTGGAAGGCTCCCTCTTCGTCGCCGAAGGTGACGCCACCGAATACCACGAGATCCACGTCCTGGGCCAGGGACACGTCCACCCGGGGATTCACCAGCACTGAGCCGTCGGGCGATAGGAACAGATAGCCGCTTCCCAACACCAGGGCCGAGACGTCGTGGCGCACGCCGGTCATGAGCCAGCCGCGACCGATGGGTTCACCGTAGAACACGTTGGCCAGCCAGTCGTGAGCCGGATATGGGGAGTGCGAGGTGGCCCGCCCGCTGTACAGCGCCTCCGCCACGAGGTAGGTCCCGTTGTCCAACGTGTAGTCCGCGCCGACTGTCACGCGCGTGAATCCGGATTCGCGCTCCATCCAGTTGTAGTTCCCCTCCAGCCACACGCCCAGGCCGAGCAGTTCCCCGGACAGGTCGACACCTACCGCCCGACGTCGCTGCGTGTAGGGGAGGAGCGTCGCCGGATCGAGGGCCGTGGAGTCCCACACCTGGTGCAGCGTGACGGCCACGTCGTAGCCGAGGTCGGCGACGTGCGTGCCGACGCGGAGGGCGTAGCCGGTTTCGTCGAGGTCGTCCTTTTGGGGAGCGCTGATTAGGGTGAGCTGTCCGCCCACGCCCCACTGGTAATCCAATCGGAACGCCGTCACCCCCTCCTTCTCGTACGTCGGGTCGACGAGGTTCTTTCGATGGAACAGGTCGGTGGGGTTGAAGCTGTAACCCGGTCCCCAGGACAGCTGTTGCTTGCCGGCGCGGATGCGCATGGCACCAGGGGTCCACGTGACGAAGAGATTGTCGACGTAGAGACGCGCCCGATCGAGGGAAAACGTGTCGGGCACACCAGCGGCTTCCAGCTCGTCCATCACACTGCGTGGCAGGTAGGGATTCAGGTGACGGTCGGTGGCCCCCAGGGAGAGGATGAAGTTGACATTGCCGTTGAGGTCGAGGCCATCGGTGATGAAGCCGTCGAAATCCACACGCACCTTCGACGCGTCCAGCAGCTGGACCTTCGTCTCGCTGGCGTAGTCTGCCTGCAGGGTGTTCTCGTAGTAGCCGGTGAGTTGCACGATCTGCCCGGCGGCGGGCTGGCCGGCGAGGAGTGTTCCGACAGCACCGGCGGCCGAGAGCAACCGCCGCGCGGCGTCCGGGCCCGAGGGGGTGTCGGCGGGGGACATGGGACCCTGCCCGCTAGGGCGATCCTCCGGGAAGCCGGCGGGTCAGCGCCGCTTGGGTGAAGAGCGCCGGGTCCGGCGGTTCGGCAAAGGTGACCTCGAGAGTCTCGAAGACCGTCCTGGATCCCTCCCGGTCGTTCACCATCTCCATCGTCATGGCCAGCTTGCGACCCTCGACGATCTGAAAGTCGTCGAGCAACAGGGTCTTGAGATGATGTTCCTCGTCGTAATACTCGATCCGGCGCGTCAGGTGATCGTCCGTCCCGGCCCACAGGATCAGGTGGTCGTACGACGGCCCGCTTTCGGTGGGAACGCAGCGGAGCTTGACCAACTCCACACCGTCCACCACCTCGACTCCCAACACCTCGGCCGTGTAGTCCTCGGCGAGATCTCCTACGGCAAGATCCTCGTAGGAGAAGTCGGACCCCATGGCGCTCTGCTTGCGGTTGTGCCCGGCGAAATGGCGCGTCACATCGCGCCGCTTCATGTAATACCAGAAACGATCGCCGCCCTCGAGCTGGAGTATCCTGTCGCCGGCCACCCGCCGCGGATCTACGTAGGCCATCAGCGACACGTCACCCCCCTCCGCCGACCACATGCGAATCGTGAACGTCCGGTCTTGGCCGCCGGACGTGGTGATCGTCTGCCGCATCACCCCGTAGGAGTGGGGCACGCTTTCGGCGGCATCGATTCTCGCAAGCCACTGCGCGCCGTCCTCTTGGCCCTGCGGTGCGGGAACCCCATACGACCCCATCAGCCCGATGATCACCACGGCGCCGAGGAATCCCGCACCGTCCCGCTGTCTACCGAACCGCATGACCCACATCCTTTCTCGTAGACGTCCTCCATTCACCGCTCACGACCCGCATGACCGCCGGCAACACGAAGACCGTTGCCACGAAGCACGCGCCGACACCGAGGAACAACACCTGCCCGAAGCTGGCCATGCCGCGCATCGCGTAGAACGCGACGCTGCCGAATCCGATCATCGTCGTGATCGACGTGAGGAGAATCGCCTTGCCGACGAACTGAAAGCTCTCGGCGACACCCGCACCGCTCAATCGCCCGTGCTCGCGGAGCCGGTGCAGCGCGTGCACGCCATCGTCAATGCCTATCCCGAGGATGATCGGCGTGGCAATCAAGTTCATGTAGTTGTACTTCATGCCGAACACATACATGAGTCCCAACATCGTGACCGAGCCGATGGCGAGAGGAATCAGGGCCACCAACCCCACGGGTCCCCGAAAGTGCAGGAACAGGAGCCCGGCAATGACCACCAGCGCCAACAACGCGGCGGCGGCGCCGTCCTGGAGCGTCTCGTCCATCATCACCAGAATCAGCTTCTCGCTTCCGATGACGCCGGCGTGCACGGCCTCGGTTTGTTCCGCAAACCGCTCGAGGCTTGCGCGGTCCCACAGATAGCGACGGGGAACGATGTGAACCAGAAACCCCTCACCGGCCTTTGGCGTGAACGAGCGCCGGACGTTGCCGGGCAGCTCGTCGAGGTCGATCGCCTCCGGGTTCGTCATGCGTTCCAGGTTCTCCTTGAGCCGGGCAGCCCAGGCCGTCGCCAGGGGACCCATCATCTCGTCCGACACGCCGTTGTCGAGAACCCGCATCAACGTCGGTAATAGGGCTCGGGGATCGGTCTCGCCGGTCTCCGCATCGAGTCCGGTCATCTGATCGATCACCCCGACGATCCTGTCGAGGCCCGCCGTGTAGGCGAGATTCGACATGAGGTCGAGATTGTCCCACAACCGCTCCACCTCCGATGCCAACACCACACCGTCACCGGATTCCCATGCTCGGCGGTTGCGCCCAAGTGTCTCGTTCCGAAAGCGGAGCAAGTGGGTTGCATACGTCTCGAGACGCTCCGCCGACGGCACGTAGTCACTAATGGCGTTCACCTCGCCGACTTCCGGCAACAGGCGGAACGCCTCCTTCATCTCACGGCTCTCCTCGATTGATTGCGTCACCAGCCAGGCGCCGTGATCGGAGACGCCAAACCGGCGCGGGATTTCCCGCTGGAGCTCCACCGAGCGGAGGCCCTCCTCCTCGAGCTCGAGGAAGTCGTATTCATACTCCGTGTGTCGCATTGCCCAGATCGAACCCGCAACCACGAGGACGGTACCCGCCAAGAACAAGCCGGGGTGACCCCATCCCGCGGCTGCGATACGACCGATCCACCGATAGCTCCCGTCTCCGGGAGCGCGCCCCTGCTCACCCGCCCCTTGCCGTTCCCGAACGCGATGACGAACCGCCAGGAGGGCCGGCATGGCCACCAGGATCGCCACCAGCGTGAGCAACACGCCCAAACCGGCGGCAATGCCAAACTCGTGCACCCCTTTCGTCTCGCCCACCATCAGCGTGAAGAACGCCAACGCCGTAGTGAGGGCGCCGATGATGACGGCGACTCCGCTGGTACCCAGCATCGTCGCCAGGGCCTCGTCCAAGGGTGCGCCTCGGCGCATTTCCTCCTGGAAACGGGTGATCACGTGAATCGAGAAATCGATGCCCACTCCGAGGAGCACCAACATCATCATCACCGTGAAGAGGTTGAGATCGCCGAACAGGAACTCCAAGGCGGCCATCGTCCAGAAAATCCCCATGACGAGCGGCGTGAGGGCCAAGACGGGCATCACCCACCCCCCAAAGGCCCGGGCGAGCAGCAAGTAGATCAACAGCAGAGCCACCAACGACAGCACCACCGTGTAACCGCCGACGCTATTCATCTCGTCCTGGCCGATCTTGGCCATGCCTGTGGCACTGGCATGGACGAGGGGGTGGCGGGGCGCGACCTCTTCGATGATCGCTTCGACCTGCTCCACCGTAGCGATGGACTCCTCGATCTCGAACGCGTTGGCCTGAGGAGTCAACGCGATGAGCAACATCCGGCGATCCAGCGCGAGGATCCACGGATCTCCGATGGCGAGGGCATCCGCCGCCTCGATCATGGCGTCCTCCCCTCGCTGGCCCGCCGCCGACGCAGCCACCAGCTCGAGCGCCCGCGTCAACCCAAGCACGTTCCGGGCGATATCCACCTCGTCACGCCGCATGTTGGATTCGCTCTCGGTGTATTCGCGCTCGTAATCGTCGTTGATGCCGCGGAGGACCCCCGTGAGGGTCCAGTCCTCGAACGTGCGCAGGGCTCGCTCGAACTGATCCGGTTTGAGCAGCACGTAGGCGTGGTCGAGCAGAAAGTTCGTGGGGGTCTTGCCCACCACGTTGTGCAGACTCTCCACGGCTTCCAACCGCGGGACGAGCTCCTCGGCCATGGCCACGATGGCGTCGCGGTCACCCTCCAACGCCACAACGAGTGACGCTTCGCCGAAGCGATCCTGGACGTCTCGGTAGAGGTGAACGAACGGTTGATCGGCGGGGAGCAGGTCAATCCAGTTCATGCGAAGCTCGAGCCGCGTGGCAATGACGCCACTGATCAACGTCACCAGACCGACTCCCGTCAGCACACGCGCCGGATGGCGCGTCGCCCAATGCGTCAGCAACTTCACCCAAGTCATCTATTCTTCGCTTTCGCCGTCTGTTTGATCGATCGCCCCCAACCCACGCACGATGAACTGCTTGATCTCTTCGGCCATCACCGGGTCCTCCAACGGTCCGGGGGCGTTCATGACGGCCGGGGTCAACAGGTAGCCGGTATCCAGAATGCCGAACACCACCCACAGCGCCGCCTGGCGGTCGAGGGGCCGGAACTGCCCGGTGGCCACACCCTCCTCGAGAATCCGGTCGAAGGGACCGCCCATCTGACTCATCCGGATCTCTTCGGTCCGGGCGCCCACGGATCGCATCAGATCGAGATCTTCCACCAGCACTTTGAGAAACGGGTGGTGTCGGACGATGCTGGCGTACAGATCCAGCAGGGAATGCAGTTGGGAAAGGGGGTCGAGGCCCTCGGGGAGACTCGCCTCCCAGGCCACCGTCCGCGTGTTCATGACGGCTTCCACCAACTGGAACAGCAGATCCTGCTTGTCCCCGAACAGTTGGTAGAACGTCCGCTTGCTCATGCCGGCGCCGCGACAGATTTCCTCCACCGTCGCCTTGCGGAACCCGAAGCGCTGGAATGCCCCCTCGGCGGATTCGAAGAAGCGCTGTCGTTTGGGATCGGTGTCCAGGGGCCCACGGTGCGCCTTGGAGGGTGCGGCCGGAGGAGTAGGGGCCCGGTTGTTCACGAGAGTGCCTCACAGAGTATACGATTATACGTTAATCGTTTATTCGACTATTCGCAACCGGAGGAGACAACACCATAAGCTCTTGTTATGCAAGGAGATAACTGGATTCTACCCGGCATGGCCTTTCCTTATATATAGGACCGGACCGTCACCGGCCCCGAACGGGTGGGTTCTTGCCCGAGAGCCGCTACATTCCCCGGTCGACCATTTCCAACCTTCGGGGAGATCATGGCCAGAGTCTTCACCTCCATCGCCCTGGCGTCCGCCGCCCTGTGTGGCGTCATCGGACCACGACCCGTCCACGCCCAGGACATCGCCCGAGAGTACCGTGAGGCCGCCGACCGGCTGATCGATGCGGCGCTGGCCGACAGTGCGGCGTACGAGCGCCTTGCGCTGTTGGTGGACAAGTTCGGTCACCGGTTCAGCGGATCCACCAATCTCGAGGCCGCCATCGACTGGATCCTCGAGGAAATGGCGGGCGACGGCCTGGAGGACGTGCACGGCGAGCCGGTGATGGTCCCACACTGGGTGCGGGGCAACGAATCGGTGGAGCTCCTGACGCCCCGGTATCTGACACTCCCCGTGCTGGGGCTGGGAGGGAGTATCGCCACGCCGCCTCAGGGAATCACCGCTCCGGTACTCGTAGTATCAGATTGGGAGGAACTGGAGGCACGTGCGGAAGAGGCCCGCGGCAAGATCGTGTTGTACGACCCCCCGTGGGAGAATTATGGAGTCAACGTGGCCTACCGGGGCCGGGGCGCCATCGTGGCCGCTCAGGCCGGTGCGGTGGCCTCGCTGATCCGGTCCGCCGGGTCGTTCTCCATCAACACGCCCCACACCGGGGCCATGGGCTACGACCCGGACGTTCCCAAGATTCCTCACGCCGCGCTCGCATCGGAGCACGCACAAATGCTCCACCGCATGCAGAACCGGGGCGAGCGGATCACACTCCGGCTCAAGATGGAGGCGCAGACGCTCCCGGACGTGGAGTCCCGCAACGTCGTCGCGGAGATTCGTGGGCGGGAGCGGCCCGATGAGGTGGTGGTCCTGGGAGGCCACATCGACTCGTGGGACGTGGGCCAGGGTGCGATGGACGACGGCGGTGGAAGCGTCGCGGCGTGGGAGGCCGTACGCCTCATGCACGACCTGGGGATGCGCCCCAGGCGGACGGTCCGGGTGGTTCTCTGGACCAACGAGGAGAACGGCCTGCGGGGTGGGAACGCGTACCGCGACCAGCACGCTGACGAGCTGGACAGGCACGTGCTCGCCATGGAATCCGACGGCGGCGTATTCGAGCCCAGCGGGTTCGGGTTCACCGGCTCGGATGCGGCATTCGACATCGTGCAGCAGGTGGGTTCCCTCCTCGACCGCATCGGGGCGGGCACCATCATCCGAGGGGGCGGCGGCGCGGACATAGGCCCCATCATGCGCGAGGGTGTCCCCGGAGCTGGGTTGCAGGTGGATGGATCGCGATATTTTTGGTATCACCACACGGAGGCCGACACGATCGACAAGCTCGATCCGGATGAGATGGCGCGGTGCGTGGCCGCCATGGCGGTGCTAGCATACGTGGTAGCAGATTTGCCAATAACGCTGCCTCGGTGACAACCTGGGCGTGATTACCGTTGGAGAGGGAACATGAAGCAAACACTGAAGATCTTCTTACCGGTCATGGTCATCGGAACCGGGTGCGGATCCGACCCCATCAGCGTCGATCCCGATTCGATCGCCGGCACGTGGGATGCCCTGACGTATGCGTATCTGGAAACCGCCGACCTCACCAACGTCGTCGAGCTGATCGGCGAAGGGGCCAGCTACACCATTACGTTCACGTCGTCCGGGAGCTACACATCCAGTTTTCGCCACCCCACCGGTGAGATCGACTCCGAGTCAGGGACGTATACCGTTTCTCCCCAGGACGTCATCGCCCTTCTGGCGTCCGGAGAAACCGAGCCGGTGTTGTTCTTCGCCACCCGCGAGGAGGACCGGATGAGCCTCGAAACCGGGCTCGCCGAATGGGACTTCGACCAGGATGGGACGCCGGAACCGGCGCAGTGGCGGATATTCCTCGGGCGAGATTTGACTACTCCCCTACGAGTGGGTTCGCCTCTCACTCGGCCTTGAGAACCTCCACGGGCTCGATGCGACTCGCCCGTACTGCTGGGACGAGCGCAGCGGCCATCGCGACGGCACTCAAGACGGCCTACTCGTACCGCAGGGCCTCCATCGGGTCCACCTTCGCCGCCCGGCGGGCCGGGATGTAGCATGCCACCGCCGCCACACCCGTGAGCAGCACAGCCACCACACCGTAGGTCAGCGGATCGGACGTGCTCACGTCGAACACCATGTTGGCCAGTACTCTCCGCGTCGCCAGGGCTCCGGCGGCTCCGACCCCCACGCCGATGAGGGCCAGCATCGTGCCCTGCCGCAAAACGAGCCGTAACACACTGCTGGTGCTGGATCCCAGGGCCAGCCGCACCCCCAGCTCCCGGGTCCGCTGCGCCACGGTGTACGACATCACGCCGTAGATCCCCACCGCACCGAGCACGAGTGCCACACCACCGAATACGATGAGCAGCGCGAGCTGGAATCGCCGATCACCCAACGAACGAACCAGGATGTCCGACATGGTGTCCACCCGATAGATCCGCACGGCGGGATCGAGGTTGCTGAGGGTCTGGCGTATCTGCGGAACGACCTGCAGGGGGTCACCGGCCGTCCGTAGGACGAGATTCGAGCTCACCGACACGGGCCAATACATCGTAGGCCGGGGCCGCTCATCGGGACCGAAGCTCCGCACGTCGTTCACAACCCCCACGATCTCCGGGGGATTGGTCCAACCGTACCCGAGGCGTGATCCCAGGGGGTTCTCTCCCTCGTCGAAAAGCTGTCGCACCAGCTCCTCGTTGACGATGATGATGCGGCTCGAATTGTCCAAGTCCGCCTCCGTGAAGTTGCGGCCGAGCACGAGACGCATGTCCATCGTCTCGAAGTACGATTCGGTCACACGCCGGTTCTCCACGAAGTGAGATTCCCGTTCGTCCTCCCTCCCCGCCACCGTGATGGTCGTGTAGTTGTTGCCGAATGCCCGCGCCGGAATCAAGCTACTCATCGCGGCGTGCTGAATCGTCGGGAGCGCGGTAAGCTGCGGCACAAGGGACTCATAGAACGCAACTTCCTCGGCGTAGCTCTGATAACGGGACGGTGGCGTCCAGAGGTTCACCACGAGCAGGTTCTCACCGTTGAATCCCATGTCTGACTGAGTGGCCCGCCAGAAGCTCTTGAGCAAGACGCCGGTTCCGGTGACGAGCATGAGCGCGAGGGCGATCTCGGCGATAACGAGCCCTTGGCGAAGAGTGGTGATCCGTCCGGAAGCCCCCCGCCCACCCTCTTTGAGCGCCGCATGATCCGGTTTGGCCTGCAGGGCCGGGGCGAGACCCACCAAAACACCCGTGAGCACCGACACCAATACCGCAAAGCCGAGGGCGATGCCGCTGATGCCGATCTCGTCGGCTCGGGGAATGTCACTGCCATACAGCCCGACGATGACGCGGACGCCAGCGTACGCGGCGGCGAGACCGATTGCCCCTCCCGTCAACGACAGGACCAGACTCTCCGTGAGAAACTGTCGGAAGAGACGGCCTCGTCCCGCGCCCAGGGCTGCCCGCACGGCGATCTCCCGAAACCGGGATTCGGAACGGGCCAGCATGATGTTGACCACGTTGGCACAGGCGACGAGGAGCACCAGCCCCACGGCTCCCGCCAGGATGAACAACGGTGTGCGGCTGCGTCTTACCGCAGCCTCGAGCAACCCCTCCGCTCGCATTCCGGAATCGTCATAGTTGTCAGCGTACTGCTCCCCAAGGGCGGTCCACAGTGTGTGCAGCTCCGCCGTCGCAGCTTGCACGTCCACGCCAGGCGCGAGGCGTCCATAAAGCCGAATGAAGTTGGAGCCACGACCCGGGATGCTGTCGGGGTGCCACTGGAACGGAATCCAGAGAGACGCGCCCGCAAAATCGAACCCCGGCGGGGCAATCCCGGCGATGGTGTACGGGGTTTCGCTGAGCCGGATAGTGGTTCCCACTACAGTGGGATCTCCGCCGAGGCGGTCGTGCCAGAACCCGTCACCCAGCACCACGACCTGTTCGGCTCCCGGGACACCGTCGTCGGGAACGAAGGTTCGCCCCAACTGGGCCGGAACCCCAAAGAGATCGAAGAAACCCGGCGTGACCTGCAGTCCACGAACGCGCGTCGCCTCGTCCTCCGTCTCCACGATGAGTTGCGTCGGCGTCTCCGCCTCGAACGCCGCGAGTTGAGTGATCTGCGGTTTGAAGTCGATGAAGTTGGGCACGGAGATCGGCAGCAGGACCGTGGGGAGCTCGGGCCGCGTCCGTCCGATCCGAATCAACTCGTTGGGTTGTTGGTACGGCAGGGGTTGAAACAGCACGCCGTAGAGCACGCTGAAGATGGCCGTGTTCATGCCGATGCCCAGGGCCAGTGTGAGTCCGACGATCCCGGCCAACGCCGGTTGCCTCATGAGCGAGCGAATGGCGTACCGGAGGTCCTGCGCCACACTATCCATGAACCGTTGTCTCCCTGTTGATGGCTTCAACCCTACCAATCGACGAACCACGGCAATCACTCGTGAGGCTACCAGGCCCACGGCGTCCGCTACCGGGGATTTCTCCTGGGCGGCGGCGGCTTCCAACTCTCGCACGAAGTCGCTGGGTGTTTCCGGCCGGTGTTCGCTCTGAAGCGCCATGCCGGCCGCGATGACCTTGGCCACCGGACGGGGAACGTGCGGCGCGAAGCGCTTGAGATCCGGCATCGCCGTGAACCGTTGCGCCACCGTCTCCATGGTGGTCGTGCCCTTGAACGGCGGACGTCCCGCCAGCATCTCCCACACCATGCACGCGAAGCTGTACACGTCCGACCGTTGGTCCAGATTGCGCTCGCCGCTCGCTTGCTCGGGGCTCACGTAGGCCGGGGTCCCCGCCGAGGAGTCGAGCTCCGACCGCTTGCCCCATTCGAAGAATTCGGCGTGCACCGCCCGGGAGATCCCGAAGTCCGCAACAAACGCGTGTTGGTCGGATACGAGCACGTTCTCGGGTTTCACATCGCAGTGGAGCACGCTGTGCTCATGCGCGTGCTTGAGCGCCGCCGCGATTCCCCGTGCGAGGTGGACGGCTTCGTCCACCGACAGCTGCTTCTTGCGTTTGAGGTATTCCCGGAGCGACCCCGCTTCGATGTACGGTGTGACGTAATACGGAAAGCCGGCCGCTTCACCCGAGTCGTACAACGGCAGGATGTGGTGATGCTGCAACCGCGCTGTGAGACGGATCTCCTTGAGGAACTGTTGCGTCCCGATGCCGCTCACCGCCTCGGGGGACACGACCTTGAGGGCCACCATCCGGTTGTGCTTGACGTCCCGGGCCAGGTACACGGTCCCCATGCCTCCCTGACCGATCTCGCGTTCGATCAGGTACTTCTCGGCTAGTGCGGCCTGAAAGGTGGCGTCAGACCCCTCCGCCGGACCCGATTCCACCTCGAACAGCTCGTCGAATCCCACCCCAAACACCTCGAGCATGCGCTCCCGGGTCCGGGGCGACGGGAACGGGTGTTTGCCGTTGGCGATGGCAGACCAGTGCCCGCGGGATAGCCCGAGCCTGATGGCCCAGTGATTTTGGCTGAGGCTGCTCTGCGCCATGAGGTCGAGCAGTCGCTTTTGCCTGAGGCGTACTCGCACCGTGTCGAGACCTCGCTGGAGGGGTCGTGCGATAAGATACGGCCAGCCCCCGGAAAGGTTGCGGCCCTGGACGAGAAAGTGTTTGAGATCGTTCGGTTTGGGATTGGGCAGCCGGGAATACGACCAATGGCGCTGGAGGGGGCTCTAATCAGGAGGTCGGCCAGCTAGTATATTTAACGTAGTTAATTATCGTGAAGGGTTCTTCACATGGTGAACACCGCACCGGAACACCTCACCGACGATTTCCTGGGAAGCGTGAACATCTTCTCGACGGCCGTTCACGAGCTGCTGGAGCGTCAGTTGAACCTCGTGGCGAAGAACCGCATCACGTTCTCCCAACTCAAGCTCCTCAATCTCATCTCCCACACCGAGGGCCATACCATCGGCGATGTGGCGGCATTCCTCGGCGTGAGTAACGCCGCCGCCAGTAAGGCGGTGGATCGCCTGGTCCGTCGGCAACTGCTGCTCCGGGAGGAGGCCGAGAGCGACCGGCGGGCCGTCCGGCTGTCCGTCACCGAGGCAGGCCGCCAGATCCTGGACAACTACGACGGCGCGGCGATCGCGGCGCTCCGATCGGTCTTCGGGTCCATTCCAACCGACCGGCTACGGGAGACGGCACAACTGCTGGACGAACTCTCGATGAGCATTGTGAAAGGCGACAACGGACCCGACGCCGTGTGTTTTCGTTGCGGGATCCACTTCCGCGAGAAGTGCCTCCTGAGGCAGATCACGGGAAGAGCCTGCTATCTCCACCACCACAAGAGGCAAGCAGTCAGGAAGTCGGCTTAGAGGGGTTCGGCAAGCACCGCCAGCATGATCTTGATGCCCTCGACGAAACTCCCCACGCGGAGATTCTCGTTGGGACTGTGCTGGTTGTTGTCACCATTCACGGTGGGAACGCCCACGGCCGGTATGCCAAGCGTCTGCACAAACGGGGAAATCGGAATCGAGCCTCCACTCGTGCGGATCTTGATCGGCTCCTCTCCATAGAGATTCACGAAAGCTCCCGTGAGCCAACGCCCCGGCTCCGAGTCGAACGGCGTGCGAAACGCCAGGTATGAAACCGAAGCGGTGAAGGACGCGATCTTCGGATAGGCCATGCGCTCCGCCTCCGTCGGGGCCCCCTCCACCAGGTAGTAGCCCCGCTCTTCCACGTGGTTGCGGAGGAGACCCAACAGCCGCTCCGGATTGCTCTCCTTCACCAGGCGGATATCGATCTCCGCGGTCGCCGTGGCCGGGACGATGGTACGCGCCTCGGCGCCAATCCACCCAGACGACATGCCACGGATATTGAGGGACGGATACTGCACCGCCTCCTGCAGATTGTCACCCACCAAGTCTCGCTCTACGATACCCAGCCGTTCCCTGATCTGATTCTCGTCATCGGGAACCCGGGCCAACATCGCCTTGGTATCGGGATCCAGCACCACGCCATCGTACCAGCCGGGAATCGTCACGCGACCCCGATCGTCCTTCATGGACGCCAGCAATTCGGCCAGGCGCAACGCCGGGTTGGGGGCGTAGTTGCCGTAGTGCCCGCTGTGTTGCGGAGTTCGGGGACCGAATGTGGTCAACGTAGCCCTGGCAATCCCCCGGGCACCGAACTTCAACGTCGGGCGGTTGGAGACGTGGGGTGGGCCGTCGAAGATGACCAGCATGTCGGCGGCCAGGCGCTCTCGATACCGCTCGACGGCAGCGGGAAGGTTGGGAGATCCCATCTCCTCCTCGGTATCGACGATGACCTTCATGTTGAAATCGGGTGTTACGCCACCGTCGTCCATGGCGTCGAGGGCCGTGAGAAACTGGGCAATGGGTCCCTTGGAGTCCGAGGCCGAGCGGGCGAACACCCTCCAACCCGGTTCCCACTCCCCGCGAAGCCGCTCCCATGGGATGGCACTCCATCCTCCCTGCCCCGCGTCCTCCTTGAGCACCGGCCGGTACGGGCTCTCTTGGTTCCAGGCCGACGGGTCGACCGGTTGCCCATCCGCCTGGAGGTAGATCAACACGGTGCGAGAGGCCCCGGGAAAGGATCTTTCGGCAAGGAGCACCGGGCTCCCTCCCGTCGGCAACCGCGTGGTCGCGAAGTCCCGCCGTTCGAAGGCGCGCTCCAGCCAGCTCAGAAGTTCGAGGATGTCTTCCGGGAAATGGGCGTCGTTGGGAAGGCTGAGCAGTTCGCGGTACGCTTCGAAGGCGCCGGGGAGCTGACGGGCCACGAGGGCCTCGATCCGGTCACCGGACAGCCGCTGGGCGCCGGCGGACGGCAGGTAGGCAATCAGCCCGAGAATGGTGAGGGAGATGACGCGCACCGCGCGCCGGTTACTCGCCACGGTCCTTGCGGCGCTTCCGCTCCTCCCGGGACTTTCTCAACATCTCCCGGTACTGCCGGCGCCGGTCGTCCACACCTTCCATCGCCTCTTCCACGCTGTGCCCTTTCGAAGTGCTCCCGGGAACCTGGGAATCTTCGGCCCGCCAGACCTCGTTGCCGTCTTCGTCAATCTCCATGGAGATCTCGACGTCCTGCTCACCTGTGGAATGCTCGGGCGCGGGGATCTCGCCGAGATCTTCTTCGTCCTCTTCCTCGAGCTCCTCAGGATCGTCGAAGTGGTACTCGCCGCTCGATTCGTGCTCGTCGAACTCGTCGTCGTAGTCGTCGTACCTTTGGCGGTGCATGGCCTAGGTCTGTGCGGGTGTGAAAACTCCTTGCCCCATAAGAATGACCGAAGGATCCGGTGGCGTCAAAGGGGGGGTCGGGGAGCCCTTGTTCCCCCTTAGATGACTACTCGACGCGAAGGGTTGTCACGGGATCCACCTTGGTGGCCCGCCGTGCCGGAATGTAGGCGGCCACGAGGCCCACCCCCGCCAGGAGAAGTCCGGTGGCGAGAAACGCCACGGGGTCCGTCATGCCCATCGTCCGGCCGTCGACCCCAACGGCCATCGTGCCCGCCACCTGGGCTCCGACGACCTGCGCCATGATGAACGACCCCACAAGGCCCACGACTCCCCCGATGAGGGCCGATCGACCCGACTGCCTCACGAGGAACCACTGCACAGCGTTCCCCTGTCCGCCCAGTGCCATGCGAATCCCGATTTCGTGTGTGCGTTGCGCGACGGAGAAGGCGGTGAGACCGTACACCCCGACAATGGCGAGCACGAGAGCGATCGCCCCAAATGCGCTCAGGATGGCCGCGATGAAACGGAGGGACCCCGCCGACACCTCGAGCACATCCTGCAGCGTGGTCGTCCCGGCCATGGCGATGCCGTCGTCGACGCCGGCAAGAGCCGTCCGCACACCTGGGAGGGCGGCGTCCGGATCCCCCATCGTCCGCACCAGGAATGCATTGCCGCGTCGCGTGCTCTGAGACACCGGCACGAACACGGCCGTCTGCTCCGCCCGGACCAAACTGGAGATGGCCATGTTGGGCACGACACCCACGATTTCCCGGTACACGTTCTCGTCGCGCCATGACCGTATCCGCTTGCCGAGAACCCTCCCGTCGTCCGCGAGGCGACGGGCCATCGACTCGTTGACCACGATGACAGGAGCCGAGGTCCGCCGGTCCAGTTCCGTGAAGAACCGGCCATCGAGCAGGGAGACACCGAGGATCTCGAGATATCCAGGTCCGGCCTCGTACCACATCGCCCCATGATCCGGCCCCGCTGGCGGCTCGGGGTCGCCCTCACCGAGGAACACCCTGAACAGCTGCAAGCCCCCTCCGATGGGCACCGTGGAGCTCACGGACGCCGCCTCCACCGTGGGAACGTCCGTCAGGCGTGAGATCGCGTCGTTATAGAACCGCTCCACGTCGTCGATATTGGGGTAGCGTGCCGCCGGGACGTTCACCCGAAAGGTGAGCACGTTCTCGACCTCGAATCCCGGGTCGGCGCGAAGCATGTGCTGCACACTCCGGATCATCAGCCCTGCCGCGATCAGGAGCACCATCGAGAGCGCGACCTCGAACCCCACCAGGAATCGGCGGGTCCGTTGCGCCCCGGCGGTGGACGTTGTTTGACCGCTGCTCTCCTTGAGCGCGTCGGTGGCATTGGCCCGCGCACCCTGAATCGCCGGTGCCAATCCCGAGACCACACTGGCGACCAGCGAGCACGCCAACGCCAGCATGAGCACCACGGGGCTGGGAGCAAGTGCTGGTAGCGCCGCCTCCGCCGGCGCAAACTGTGCCACGAGGGCCAACGCACCCTGCGCGAACGCGATGCCCAAGGCGCCGCCCGCAAGGGCGACCAGCACGCTCTCTGTCATGAGTTGGGCTACGATCCGCCGTCGTGGCGCGCCCAGTGCGGACCTGATCGCCATCTCCCGGCCGCGAATGGAGGCCTGCGTCAAAAACAGGTTTGAGACGTTGATGCACGCGATGAGCAGCACCGAAAGCACGGCACCCACCAACACCACGAACACAATGCGCAACTCATCTTCGGCAAGCGACCGCGCAAGCGACACGGTGGTGGACTGCACGCCCCTGTCGACGTCACTGAACGGATCCGTCGCAAGGTACGTCTCGTCCATGCGCGCCCGGCGGGTCAGCTCGGACATCCGGGCGCCCGCAGCCTCCGTCGTGACATCCGGCCGCAGTCGCGCGATCCCACTCCAGCTGTGGTTGCTCCGTCGGGTAGGTTGTCCTCCCGGGAACCTCTGGGGTATCCACGCGTCGGCACCCATGGGCCAATGGCCGTCTGCTCCCACCACACCCACCACGGAGTACCCGGCCCCGTCCAACCGAACCGTCTGCCCGACGATGGAGGGATCGGCGCCGTAACGCCTGCTCCACAAGCCCTCATCGAGGACGATGACGTTGGGACTGCCTACGTCGTGATCCGAGGCATCGAACACCCGGCCCAGGATTGGTCTCGTCTCCAGCACCGAGAAGAAATCGGTGCCGGCGCGGGTCACGCGGATCCGCTCGGGCGCGGTGCCTCCGGCGAGATCGAGGGACGCGACGCGGTACACGGCTGCCCGCACGAAGATGTCACCCTCGGTGCGCCAATCCTCGAAATCCGGATAGGACACGTTCGACATCCCCAAGCCGCGCTCGGGATTGAAACTGTAGAGTGCCACCAGTCGATCGGCGTCCGGGAACGGGAGGCTGCGAAGCAGTGCATACTCCGCCAGCGTGAAGGTGGCCGTGGTGGCGCCGATGCCCACCGCCAGCGTGGCGACGGCAACGGCGGCGAATCCCTTGCGATGGAGCAGGCTGCGCACCGAAAAGCGCAGCGTTTGGTTCACCCGATCTCCCAGGCCCCGCTTGGGGCCCCGGACGCCGAGGGAGTCACGGCGGGAGGGTGATATCAACCGGGCAATGATCCGCACCACGTGGCCCCAGTACCACACGGCGCCGGGCACCCATGATCCGGTGCGGAGAAACTCCGCGTATTCCTCACGGCAGTCGCCAATGATGGTATGACCCACCACACCCGGCGGCACGAATCGGGCAAGAAGCCATTCCGCCAAACGGGGCGGCGTGCGGGCCCCGGCGCTCATGAGGTGGGTTTCCCAAGCACGGGATCGAGTCCCTCCCACAGGCGGTGAAGGGCGTTGCGGGACGCGCGGAGCGCCTCCACCCCTTTCTCCGTGACGTGGAACCGGCGCCGCGGGTGGCCGCCGCGGTCGGGCGTGGCGTCTTCGACCTGCCACTCGAGCAGGCCCTTGTCCACGAGCCGCTCGAGGGTTTTGTACAGCGCTCCACGGGAGACCTTTCTCCCGGCACGCCCATCCAGCTCTCGGAGAACGGGGAGGGCAAAGGCCTCGTCCTCCAGTTGGAGGATGGCCAGCAGGACCATCTGCTCGAACTCTCCGGGATACGGTGCGTTCCCCATCGGTCACCCCAATTCGGTGTCGGCATTGTCTACATCGATGTAGACATCATAGACACCGTCCATACGGCCGTCAAGGCCGGGTGTTTCGCTCCACGGGCAAGATCAGGCAGGTGGGACCGCCGGCCCCTTTTCGAAACTCCGACAGGTCGAGACCGTGCACCACAACACCCCGGTCCTCCAATGCCCGAATCGTCTCGGCGTTCTCCGCGGCATTGGCGAGCACTTCGTTGGCCTGGAGACAGATGACATTGCCAGTGGACGGGCCCCGCGGTTCCACCTCGACGGTGTCGAAGCCGTCGAAGAACCCTTCGGGAAACACGCCGCGGCAACACAGCACCCGGTTGGGTGCAATCAGGCTCATGGGGCCACCGATGTGCATGTACCGGTGGTCCAGTAAAGCGGTCCGCACCTCGTAGCCCATGGCGGACAACATCCCCGACAACTGTCCCACGCCGGCCTCATTAGATCGCTTGGAGATCCCCACGAAGGCCACCGTATCGGCCAGGATCACGTCACCCCCTTCCACTGTTCCCGGAGCCTCGATGGTGCCGACGCACGGCTCGCCCAAGGCCTCGAGGGTCTGCGCCATCCATTCCTCTTCTCCGCGGCGTGCCTCCAATCCCATTCGCAGCTTGATGAAACCCCGCGGGGTGGAGAGGGCGACGTCCCGGGGAAAGACCGAGTTGGGGTGGGCGGCGAGCTCGGGCACGTCAGTCACCTCGCAGCCGAACGCTTCCATCGTGGATCGCAGCGTGCCGAACTGTTCCAGGGTCTTGGCGCGATCGGGGCGTTCGTTGATGTTGTGGGCCGCGAGGTCCGTCACCGTGAAGTAGGCCTCGCCGGGTGTCGACACCACCACGCGTCGCAGCTCGTCCCCTTCACTCCGTAGCATCAGGGCTCTCCTCGGTCCGCCTGCTCGCCCCACCCCTGCGGTGCCAGTAGTAGTACACCGGCACACCCAGGGCGGTGATCCCCAGTCCGGCGAGGGATTCGACCGGCCGGGCAAACAACGTGTTCACCAAGATGGTGACGCTCGCCACGATGAATACCATGGGCACCACCGGATACCCCCATGTCCGATAGGGCCGCGGAAGATCCGGGGCTTTTCGCCTGAGCACGAACACCGCGCCGATCGCCGCCACCCAAAACAACAGTGTCACGAAGACCACGTAGGTGAACAGCTGCTCGTAGGTGCCACTCAGGGTGAGGAGGCCGGCCCAGATAGCCTGCAGCAGGATGGCGAAGGCCGGCGTGCGAAACCGCGGGTGTACTTCGGCGACCTTCCGGAAGAAGGCCCGGTCCCGGGCCATGGCGAAGTAGACCCGCGGTCCGGCGAAGATCGCACCGTTCAGGGCGCCGAACGTGGAGACGATCACGGCCGCCGAAATGAATCCCGCGGCGGTCGGACCATGGAGCGCCGTCGCCGCTCGTTCGGCGATGCGCACCACACCGGCCATCTCCCGCGCCGGCATGGCCAGCAGGTAGACGTAGTTCATCAGGAGATACAGCACCGTGATGATGACGGTGCCCAGCACCAACGCCCGGGGAAGGTTGCGTTGGGGATCCTTCACCTCACCCGAGATAAGCAGGGCGCTGAGACTCTGGCCCGTCGGGTTGACGGTGAGATCGATGGTGCCCGTCGTCCCGATGGTCAGTCCCAGCACGATGAATCCCACGATGGCGCCGATCTTGACCACGGTGAACAGGTTTTGCACGGCCTTCCCGAAGGCGACCCCGACGTAGTTGACCGCCGACAACATGACGATGACGCCCACCGCCACGAGTTGCGTCGTGGTCACCGTGAGAAACACCGAATTGGCCGACGAGACCGCGGGGAAGAAGTGTCCCACATACTCGGCGAAGCCCGCTGCCATCGCCGCGATGGACCCACCCATCGCCACCAGGAACAGAATCCACCCAAAGAGAAAACCGGCGAGGTGACCGTACGCCTCTCGCAGGTAGACGTACTGCCCGCCCGCGTGGGGCATGGCGGCGCCGAGCTCGGCGAATGTGAGGGCTCCGGTGAGCGTGAGCACACCGCCCACCGCCCACGCCAGGAGAAGGAGGCCCGCCGACGGGATGCTCTGGGCCATGATGCCGGTCGTGAGGAAGATGCCCGATCCGATGACGATACCCACCATCATCATGACCGAGTCGAACAATCCCAGTCGCCGCTCGAGTACCGCCTTCGAGTCGCTGCCCTCGGCGGAGCGTGTCATCCGGTCTCCCTGGACAAGAGGATGTCAGACCGGGTGAGAATATCCCCGGTGGGGGGGTCCTGATAGGGGGATCGGTGTGGGGCGGCCGGGATTACTCCTCGGGGGGATCTCGCAACATGACGCACCGCTGGCAGTCGGGGCAGCAGACTTCCTGCATCGTGACCCCGTGGACCTCCACGCGGGGACCTCGGTCCATGGCCGTGTTACAGCGGGGGCACACCAGGGCGGTGCCGGGATGTTCCGCCGTGTCCCGTATCTCGGCGGCCTCGTCGGACGAGTACGTGGTTGGGGTGTCGCGAATAGACATGGCTCGCCTCCCGTGACGTGGTAACGAGGCCCTCTTTCCTAACTAACGATCCGGTCCGGAGAATCACCAGTGAAGAAACCTTAAACATCGAGCGCCGGCTCGGCCGCGGTGGCACCCGAGGGCGCCCATCGTGCCACATATCCCGACACATCGAATTTCCGCGCTGTATTCTGCGAGGTCATGTAGCGGATTTTTCCGAAAACCGGCCGCTCCGGACCCCACGGACGGTCGTAGCGGCCCAAGACCCAGAAGATCCCGCTGTACGAATTCGGATCCCGCCCATCCACCGCGTACTTGTTGTTGAGGGAGATCATGAGATCGAGGGCGGTCTCGGGATCGGGGGTCCATTCGAGGATCTTCTTGCCCCACAGCATCCGCAGGTAATTGTGGATGGTGCCGTCCCGGAGGAGTTGTGTCTGCGCGGCATTCCAAAGCGGATCGTGGGTCGTCGCGCCCTCGAAGGCCTCGCGATCATACTCGTGCGGGCGAGGGTCGCTGGCGTGTTCTTCCAGAGTCCGCCGCGCCCACTCCGGCAACGAGTCGTAGCGATCGTAGTCCGGGGCGTGGGCGCACATGTTGAGGCCTAGCTCCCGCCACGTGAGGACCTGATCGAGGAATCCCTCCACCGCCTCGCTCGCCCCCCACCAACCGCTTCGCGCCCCTCGGGCGGCGGTGTTGACGTCGAGGGGCGACCAGTCGTCCGCCTGCAGTACGTCGTGCACGATCTGATGCGCAGACACGTGGCCGAAATGGAGATACGGGGCCAAGCCGCTCGTTGCGTCGTGCCCGGGGTGGTTGCGGAACCGCGCGTACCGCTCCAGGCCGCCCCCGACGAATCGCTCGAGTGCCGACTGAGCCGGCGCACACCCGCCGCGCACGCGCACCGGGGCCACCGCGCCGTCGACGGGCAGGGCGGCCAATGCGCGGGTTGCGTCGCCCTGTGGAACAAAGGGCTCCCACCGGCGGAGGATCTCGGGTGGAATGACGGCTGCGCCCCTCGAAGCCCGCGGCCGCTCCGCCGGCAAGTGGCCCAGGGAATCGACCACCTGATCGTGCACGAATCGCCGAAACGAATGTGCCGTAGAGAAGACCCGACCGGCGGTCCGGATCGGGAGGATCCCGTTGCCGTCCACAACCTCCAGTCGCACGGGGAGACGTTGTGCCGCGGTCTCCAACATCCGCGGCAGAAAGAAGGCGGGAAAGTCGTCCGTGACCACGACACACGCGTGTGCCCCGAGGGCCTCCAGCAGACCGCTTCCCGCCCCGACCGCGGGCTCGACGTAGGGGTAGTACGTGTACCCCAATGTACGGAACCGCGCCGCGTTGTCCTCCATGCCTTCCAGCACGAAGCGGTGCACCCGAGCGCTGGCCCACGGGTAGTCGCACCGCAGCGGCTCCAGGATCAGCACAGGCCTGCCAAACGTGCGGGACCAATGGGACGCCCGATCGAGGGCGAAGTTCCACGAAGGCCGACGCGCGGCAGTCATCCAATAGAGAATGAAGGCGCCGTCCGGATTCGGACCTACCGCATTTCCCAGCCGAAGTCGGCCTTCCGGAACGTCATGCAAGGTGTGACGTGCCGCCTGGGCTTCCCGCCGTCCGGCCCACCTCATGGAGCTGAGCGCTGAACTCGTGCATGTCGCCGACCACGGTGGCAGCGATGCGGCTCAGGACATCCTGGTAAGCCGACGCCCCCGCCCCTCCCAGGATGAGGAGGATGTCCGCCGGCAGTCGTCGCCGGAGGTGCTCGAGCTCCCCCGGGAGATCCGGATCGTTCACCGGATACACGATGCTGAGCGCCAAGACGGATGCCCCGACCTGGCGCACCGCGGCGGCCAGGGCCTCCGCGGGGAGGTCGGCACCCAGATACGTCACGCTCCATCCGTAGCCGCCGGCGACCATGGCGGCCAGGGCCGCGCCAATCTCATGACGTTGCCCCGCCGGCGTCGCCACCACCATGCTCGGCGCACCCGAAAGCGGCAGCGTGGGGAACGCGGGATGGCCCCGAGCGGCGTGCAGCACCGCCGTGGCCATATGCTCCTGGGCCGGTGTCAACTCCCCCATGTGCCACTTCCGCCCGACTTCGTGCATGACCCGGCTCAGCACGTCCTCCGCCAACTCCACTACTCCGAAGCGCACGGCGGCCCGCTGGACCTCCGCCTCGAAGCGGGCGGCATCCGTGGCCGTCACGGCGTCGAGGCAGCGTGCCACGCATTGGTCCGCCGCGGGGTCGCTGGTCCGCCTCTTGGGCAGGGTGGTCCCGGGCTCCGCCTGCTCCAGGTCCTCGGCAACGAGGGCGCGCAACGCTTCGGTGTTGTACCCCACCAGGTCCCCGATCCGGCGGCCGGCGGTCACGCCCCGGTGCAGCAATCGAAGCCGCTCGATGTCGGCGTCGGAGTAAAGTCGCCGGCCGCCCGCCGACCGCTCCGGCTCCACGACGCCGTATCGCGCCTCCCACGCCCGCAGCACGTGGGCGGTCAGGCCGGCGCGCCGGGCGGCGACGCGTATGGGATGCCGGTTTGGTTCGTCCACCACGAAGACCTCTCCAAGTTCGACGGAGCGAATATAAGGAATAGTCTAACTATTGTCAAATAATAACTTAGAAAAAACCTTGACAAAATGCGGGTATGACCTTAGAATGTTCGACACTTGATAGACAGTGGGCGACTCAGGGGAGGCGCCATGGGACGGGCAGGGTCGACATAAACGACATCACTCAATTACTCAATACCGAAGCGGAGCACACACACCATGGATTTCAAGCGCATCAGCGTCGCCGCCGTAGCGGCGATGACCCTGGGATTGGCCGCACCGGCCCAGGCACAGCAGCAGGACATCGTCGACATCGCCGTCGGCGCCGGGTCGTTCAACACCCTCGTGGCCGCGGTAAAGGCCGCCGGTCTCGTCGAGACCCTCAAAGGCGACGGTCCTTTTACCGTCTTCGCCCCCACGGACGCGGCCTTTGCCAGATTGCCCGCGGGCACGGTGGAGAGTCTGCTGCGGCCGGAGAACATCGACCAGCTCCGCGCCATCCTCACCTACCACGTGGTTCCGGGTAAGGTGCTGGCGGCGGACGTCGTCGGGTTGGAGTCGGCGACCACGGTGCAGGGCCAGGCTCTCCGCATCGAGGTGAACGGCATGGCCGTTCGGATCGACGACGCGAAGGTGATCCAAACTGACATCATGGCCTCCAACGGTGTCATTCACGTCATCGACTCCGTGGTGTTGCCGTCGGCCGACGACAAGTAGCACCTCCTCCTGGAAACGGGGCGGGTGCGCGGTGCGTACCCGCCCCTTTTGCCGGTACTCCGATCACAAGACGAGGCACGGGAATGATCCTGCTCACAGGAGCCTCCGGGTACGTGGGAGGACGCTTACTGAAGGCGCTGGAGGACCGGGGCGAGGCCGTGCGCTGCATGGCCCGGCGCCCCGAATTCTTGCAACGCCGCACCGCTCAGGGCACCGAGGTGGTTGGTGGTGACGTGCTAGACCCTGAATCGTTGGATGCGGCGCTTTGCGGGGCGGACATCGCGTACTACCTGGTCCACTCCATGGGATCAGCCGGCGACTTCGAGGAACAAGATCGAGTGGCGGCCCAGAACTTCGCTCGGTCGGCACGGCGCGCCGGCGTGACTCGGATCGTGTACCTCGGGGGACTCGGGCAAGACGTCGCCCTGTCGCCGCACCTGCGCAGCCGACACGAAGTAGGAAACATCTTGCGGTCCTCCGGCGTGCCAACCGTGGAACTGCGCGCCTCCATCGTTATCGGATCGGGTAGCCTGTCGTTCGAGATGATCCGTGCGCTGACCGAGAAGCTGCCCGTCATGATCACGCCGCGTTGGGTCCGCTCGCGAGCCCAACCCATCGCCGTGGACGACCTCATCGCCTATCTCGTCGAAGCCGCGGTGATCCTGACCGGGCAAAGCGCGGTGTTCGAGATCGGCGGATCGACCCAGGTGTCGTACGGCGAGCTCATGCGAGAATACGCCAGGCAGCGGGGCCTCAGGCGGCTCTTGATTCCCGTGCCCGTGCTCACTCCCCGGCTGTCGAGCCTCTGGCTCGGTCTCGTGTCTCCTCTCTACGCCCGGATTGGGCGCAAGCTCGTCGACAGCGTGCGCCACGACACCGTCGTCACCAACGACGCCGCCCACGTCTTTACCGTCAAGCCGATGAATCATCGGACGGCAATAGCACGTGCACTACGCAACGAAGAGCACCAATTTGCGGTCACGCGATGGTCGGATGCGCTGTCCTCTGCAGGTCAAGCGCCGTCGTACGGTGGCGTGCGATTCGGCACGCGTATCGTGGATTCCCGGGCGGTTGACACTTCGGCGGAGCCGTCGAGCGCCTTCCGCCCGATCCGTCGGATCGGCGGCAACGCCGGCTGGTACTACGGCGATTGGCTCTGGCGTATCCGCGGGGTCCTCGACCTCCTCGGCGGCGGCGTGGGCATGCGCCGCGGCCGACCGCACCCGGAGCATCTCGAGGTGGGTGACACCGTGGATTTCTGGCGTGTCGAAGCGGTCGTCGCGAATCAGCTCTTACGGCTGGCGGCCGAAATGAAGCTCCCGGGGAGAGCCTGGCTGCAGTTCGAGGTAGTGCCAAACGCCGGAGGCTCGACAATCCGCCAGACGGCGATCTTCGATCCCGCGGGTTTGTCGGGACTCGCCTACTGGTACGTCCTGTACCCGCTGCACCGGATCATCTTCAGCCGGATGCTCCGCCGGCTACGTGGGATGGCGGAGTCGGGCGGGAGGTAGCACAGGAGGTTGATCTTCAACCCGCCGCCAAGGAGTGGATCGCAAACGCCGCCCCCTGGGGGTCCATGCACTGGGCAACCATGTCGCCTCCCGGCACTTCCATGGGTCCGTTGAGCACCTGGCCGCCAAGGGCCTTGACCTTCTCCGCTCCGGCAGTCGCATCGTCCACCG
The DNA here is from genome assembly GCA_039589615.1 of Gemmatimonadota bacterium. Taxonomy (GTDB): domain Bacteria; phylum Gemmatimonadota; class Gemmatimonadetes; order Gemmatimonadales; family GWC2-71-9; genus B3T1B10. The sequence continues at coordinate 9,855 of JBDHHA010000016.1, read as the reverse complement.
TGATGTAGTAGAGCCAGAATGCCGGCGGTCCCGCCATTTCCGCGGGCTTCGTGTACATGCCGCCCAGAGGAGGTCCGCCCACGCCGTACATCTGATAGATGCCGCCCTCACCCATGTCCATGGCGTCCGTCTTCTGCCATCCGAAGACCGTGCTGTAGAAGTCGAACGCAGCCTCGTAGTCGCCGGTGGCCAATTCGCGCCACGTCACGTTGCCGGGCTGGGGGGCCTTCTGCTCGCCGGGTTCCTGGTCGCCGTTGAACGCGCAGAACACGGCGCCCTGAGGGTCCGCCAGCACTGCGAAGCTTCCGGCGCCCGGGATTGCCGTCACGGGGTGGTGCACCACGCCCCCCAACTCCTGCACCTGGGCAACCGTGGCCTCGATATCCGGCGTGTCGATGTAAGCCAACCAATGGGGCGGCGCGCCGGCCAGCTTGGCATCCTCCGGGAGAGTCATCACGCCACCGAGGGGCGCGTCGTTGTTGGTCCACAGCGTGTACGGTTGCGGGCCGCCTTCCCAGTCCTGCGTGCCCCACCCGATGAGGGCGGTGTAGAACGCGATGGCGGCATCGGTGTCGGATGTGACCAAGTCGTACCACACGAATTGGCCGCGCGGATGGTCTGCCATGGTCCCTCCCGGTCAAGTCCTTCGCTGCGTGGGCTGCCGGCCCCGTTTGATGGGAAGCCGATGCTTCGGGAAAGTGCTCGGCGGTACGGGCGTCGGGAAGACCTCTAGTGCGCGTAGCCCCGGAGCATCTCGTAGCGACTCACCTGCTCCGACGAGAGAATCCGCACCATGGCCAGGTGGGCACGAAGATGTGCGAACCGCAATGCACCCTGCAAACGTCCGATCTCGGCGGTCGAGGCTTGCAGCCGCGCGTCGTCGATGGTCCGGTCGGCGAAGGCGCGGTCCAGCTCGCGCTCGTGTGCGACGATTTGTCGCCCCAGCCGCACGGCCCGGCTGCTCATCTCGTCTCGGATCTCCTGGACGCGCCGGGTCTGGTCGTCGGACAAACCGAGGTCCTCGGCCAGTTCCAAGGCGTGGCGCGGCCCGGGATATCGGTTCAGCTCCGCGGCCAACGCGAGGCCCATACCCTCCCCCGCCTCGTACTGCTGCAGCTCCTCGGCGGAGAGAGCCTTGATCTCCCGACCCTTCAGGTCGGCGTAGGGGGATTGCTGGTGCTGGTGCTGGGCGGCCAGGGCTCCGCCGGTGAGGGCCAATCCCACTGCTGCCAGTAGTACAGACCTCATCGCTTGCTCCTTGGGGTTTCGGGGTGGATTCTGGATCCAACAGAATACACCTCAGGCCTGCCAAAGACCCAGAGATTTGTAAGTACCTGTCAATAAATAGGTTATGCTGTCCGAACACGATGGCGAAACTTCCAGACTATTCCCTCGTAGGATATATCGTATCAGGCAATAACCCGAACCGGCTCGACTGCAATGGTGAATTCCACGGGCGCAACCCCGGACCAACTCCTCCCTTTGAGCATTCCCGTGTTTCAGGTGCTCATCTCGCTTTCCGAAGGAGACCTCCACGGGTACGGGATCATCCAGGACATTCGTGATCGCACCGGCGATGAGATCGCGCTCAGCACCAGCACGCTGTACGGCGCCATCAAACGGATGATCCGGGACGGGCTCATCGAACAGTCGGACGTCCGCCCCGCCCCGGAACTGGACGACGAGCGGCGGCGCTACTACCGCATCACGCCCTTCGGGCGGGAAGTAGCGGCGTGCGAGGCTCGGCGCATCGACCGCCTCGCCGAGATGATCCGCGGCAGGGAATTCCAGGCGCGAACGCCGTGAGAAACCCTCCCTGGCCCGTCCGGATGTTCTCGGCCGTTGCCGGCGCGGTCCTCCCGCGGGGATTCCAGCGGGAATTCGGCACCGCGCAGCAGGATGCCTTTGCCGATCGGTATCGCGAAGTGCGGCGGCGAGGGCTCGGACCCACCACACGGTTTTGGCTCCTCGAGGTCGGTGGGTTGGCGGCCACCGCCATGCGGGAATACCGCGAGGAGCTGCGACGGCGACGCAGGAGACCGGAACGGCGCCGCCGTGATTGGGACCCTCCCCAGAGGAAACCAGAAATGCTCAACACGCTCCGCAAGGATTTGCTCTACGCCTTTCGCATGATCGTCAAGACGCCGGTGGTGACCATCATTGCCATTCTCTCCGTAGCCCTCGGCGTCGCGGCCAACACTACCATCTTCAGCATCGCGCACTCCTGGCTGCTGCGGCCGCTGCCTTACCCGGATGCGGACCGGATGGTGATGGTGTACGAGAACAACCGCAACGATCCCGACCCCAGGGACCTGGCCTCGCATCGCAGTTCACGAGTCTCAGCCTCACCGGCATCGACCGTCCCCAAGAGATGACCGTGGCGGTGGTGACGCCCAACATCTTTGCCGACCTGCGGGCCGACCCGATGCTGGGCCGCACATTTGCCGCCGACGAGGGCGGACCAGAAGACGCGCCGGTCGTCGTGTTGAGCGAGGCCACCTGGCGACGTCAGTTTGGCGCCGATCCGGACATCGTCAATGCGACGATCATGCTGAACGGCGAAGCCCACACAGTCGTCGGCGTGATGCCCGAGACCTTCGACTTCATCCTCGGGACCGTAAATCTGTGGATCCCGTTCACGTTCGAGAACCAGCGAGACGGCCGTGGTAGCCGGTATTTGAACGTCACGGCGTGGCGCCGGGCCGACGTCCCGTTCCAGCGGGCGCAAGCGGAGCTCGTGGCACTGGCCTCGCGCCTCGAGGAGGAGCACCCGGCCACCAACGAGAATTGGGGCGTCAACGTGCTCACGGTGCGGGAGCAGTTCCCCAGCCGAATGGACATTGGCCTGGTCATGATCCTCGGGGTCGTCGTGGGGATGGCGCTCCTCATCGCCTGCGCCAACGTGGCGAGCCTCCTGTTGGCCAAGACCGATGCCCGGCAGAAGGAGCTGGCGGTGCGGGTGGCCCTGGGCGCCGGCCGGGGCCGGCTGGTCCAACAGCTCCTCACCGAGAGCGTCGTCCTCGCCGTGATCGCCGGCGGGCTCGGGACGGTGTTGTCCATCTGGGGCGTGGGGGGCCTGCGCGAGGCGTTGCCGGCTCAGATCCCCCGCTTCTACTTCCCGCAACTCGACGGAACGGTGATCGCGTTCAGCTTGGGCCTCTCGGTGCTGGCCGGCCTCACGTTCGGGATCACGCCCGCCACCCAGGTGCTCTCCGCCGACCTCCGCGGGGCATTGACGGACAGCACCCGGTCGCGCACCGCGAGCAAGCGGAAGAAGCGCCTCCGCAGTGCATTCGTCATGGCCGAGTTCGCCATGGCCCTCACGATTCTCATCGCCGCGGCGGTCCTCACGGACATGGTCAACACCACGTTCCACATCGATCCCGGTTACGACTCGTCCAACCTCATGACCATGGAAGTCAGGCTGCCGTATTACAAGTACGAAAGGACCGAGGAGTTCACCCAGTTCGTCGACGACTTGGAGCGTGAGCTGGCCCGACTACCGGGATCACAGGGTGCGGCCCTCACGAGTCAACTGCCGCGCACGTACTCGCTGCCCACCAGTGTGTTCACCGTCGACGGCCAACCCGCCGACCGCAACGAGGAACCCCGCGCGGGGTGGCTCTCGGTGAGCCCCGATTATCTCGGCACACTGGACATCGCCCTCCGAGCGGGGCGCAACATCACCGACGCCGACCGGGCCGAGGCGGCGGCCGTCGTCCTGGTAAACCAGCGACTCGTCGATCAGTTCTTCGCCGACGTGGATCCCCTCGGCCGGCGCATCACGATTCAGGGCACGTCGAGGGAGATCGTGGGCGTGGTGCGCAACGTGGCCCAGACGCGGCTGGCCGGTTTCGAGCCGGTCGGGGCAACGGTGTACTTCCCCATGGCACAGCGGCTCGTGCGAACGATCCGCCTCGCCATCAGGACGCCCGGCGATCCCTACCAGGTGGTGGGCCCGGTGCAGAGCGCCATCTGGCGCGTCGACCCGGATCAGCCCATTTCGGCGGTCCAGACCCTGGACGAGTTCATCGAGATGCAGCTCGCCGGGCCGACCTTCATGACGGATCTCCTCCACGCGGTGGGATTGCTGGCCCTCGTGCTGGCCGCCATCGGCGTGTACGGCGTCATGGCATACACCGTCTCCCAGCAGACCAATGAGATCGGTATTCGGATGGCCCTGGGCGCCAAACCGCGCCAGGTCTTGTCGCGAGTCACCCGTCAGGGAGCGACCCTGGCGGGGGCCGGTCTGCTCATCGGCGCCCCCATCGCGGCCCTCATCACCCGGGCCATCGTCGGGCTCCCCGTGGACATCCCCGGCGTGGAAGCCGGTTTCGGCGACTTCGACGTGGGGCCGGTACTGGGCGTGAGCCTCATTCTCGCCGGCGTCGGCCTCGTGGCGTGCGTACTCCCGGCCCGCCGGGCCACCCAGATCGACCCGGTGACGGCCCTACGGGAAGAGTAGGCCGGGGCACTCCCGGGCCCGGGCGGCCGCGGCCGCCCGGGCTCCATTTCCCCCTCTCAGGTGTATCTTTGTTAGTTCGTGGCAGCCCAGGGGCTGCCGCATCCGCAGCGCCATGCGGCCAATAGACAAACGAAATCGACGGCCCCTTACACGAGGTTTGAGCATGTACAAGCCCGGCTTCCACCTGTTTGGCTTCCTTTTCCTCTTCTTGCTGGTTGCACCGGCCCAGGCCCAGAGCGGGTACGGACGGGCTGTGGCCGTTGGTGACGGCGAGATTCTGGTGGGCGAGTCCGCCAACCGGATGTCCTCCGGCGTGGTGTACGTCTACCGCCGGGACGGCGCGGGTGCGTGGACGGAGACCGCCCAGATCATCCCAGCCGACGCGGCGGCGGGAGACCGTTTCGGTCAAACCATCGCGGCGGACGGAAACATGATGATGGTTGCCGCGGCCCCCGAGGGGAGTGGCGTGGTCTACGTCTTCGAAAAGTCCGGCTCGGGAACGTGGCGTGAAGTCGGCCGCCTCCAGGCCGAGGATGACGAGACCGGTGCCTTCGGGGCGGCCATAGCCCTGAGTGAGGACGTGGCCCTCATCGGGGCCCCGGGCCGTGGCGGCGGGTTCGGCTTTGGCGGCGGCGCGCCTGACGACGGGCCCTCCGGCGCGGTGCACGTCTTCCGGCGGGACGCCGGAGGGGCTTGGTCCAAGCACCAAACGATTGCCGGCGGCGATATCCAATCCGGCGACCGGTTCGGCGCGGCGATCGCGCTGGACGGAGACCGGGCCGTGATCGGTGCGCCGGGGCAGAACCGGGCTGCTGGCGCCGCATACGCCTTCAGTCGCGATGCGGACGGGAATTGGCGCCAGCTCGCCAAGGTCACGGCCAACGGGCTCGAGCAACGCAACGGGTTCGGCGGCACCGTCGCCCTCGAGGGGAACGCCGCGCTGATCGGTGCCCCGGGTGCCAACGGCACCGTGGGAACGGTCTTCGCGTTTACGTACGATGCGGCCACCGGGGAGTGGCGTGAGGAATCGCGGCTCGCACCGTTCGACGGCGGCCGGCGCTATCAGTTCGGCGCGTCCATCGCCCTCACCGGTTCGGAGGTATGGATCGGTGCTCCGGGCGCCGCGGGGGGAGGCCGGGTGTATCGGTTCCGGCGCGATCCGTCAGGGGACTGGATGGGCTCCATCAAGCTGGCGTCGCGTCAAGTCGAAGGGCGCGATGCCTTCTCGGGGACTCTGGCCGTCCGCGGCGAGATCGCCGTGGCGGGGGCTCCCGGTGACGACTTCGGCGCCGGCACCGCCATCGTATTCGAGCAGGATGCCGGGGGCGCCACGTGGACCGAGCAGGCCAAGATCCTGAGCGACGTCAGGGGCATCGATGCGGTCATTGGCGACCAGGCCGACTGTGACGAGGGGAATGCCCACGTCTTCGGGTGCAACGAGGTGGACCTGGTGTCCTTCCTCCCGGTGCACGCCATCGGTGGCGAGCGCGGGGTTCGCACCAACGACGTGTGGGGTTGGACCGACGCCCAGACCGGCAAGGAGTACGCCATCGTGGGTCTCAGCAACGCCGCATCGTTCATCGACGTCAGCGATCCCTTCAACCCCATCTACCTCGGCAAGCTGCCATTGCACGAGGGGGCACGCCCCAGCACGTGGCGGGACATGAAGGTGTACAAGGACCACGCCTTTATCGTGTCCGACGGCGCAGGCGATCACGGCATGCAGGTGTTCGACCTCACCCAATTGCGTGCCGTTGCCGATGCGCCGGTGGTGTTCGAGGAGACCGCGCACTACGACGGGATTCACAGCGCCCACAACATCGTGATCAACGAGGCGACGGGATACGCGTACTCGGTGGGTAGCAGCGCCGGCGGTGAGACCTGCGGCGGCGGGCTGCACATGATCAACATCGAGGATCCGCGCAACCCGACCTTCGCCGGATGCTTCGCCGATCCCGCGACGGGCCGCGCCAGCACCGGGTACTCCCACGATGCCCAGTGCGTCGTGTACCACGGTCCCGACCGCGAGCACCAGGGGAAAGAGATCTGCATGGGCGCCAACGAGACCGCCCTCAGCATCGCGGACGTGACCGACAAGGAAAACCCGGTGGCCCTTTCCCAGGCGTCCTACCCCAACGTGGCCTACTCTCACCAGGGGTGGTTCAGCGAAGATCACAGCTACTTCTACATGAACGACGAACTCGACGAGCTCCAGCGGAACTTCGTCGGCACCAGAACCCTGATCTGGGACGTGACGGATCTCGACGATCCGGTGCTGGCCCGGGAGTACCTCTCGGAGAACACGGCCAGCGATCACAACCTGTACATCAGCGGTGATTTCATGTACCAGTCGAACTACCAGAGCGGATTTCGGGTCTTCAACATCCGGGATCGGGAGAACCCGGTTCCCGTCGGGTTCCTCGATACGGTACCTTACGGTGAGGATGGCCCGGGGATGGGTGGCTCGTGGAGCAACTACCCGTTCTTCGAGAGCGGCGTGATCCTGGTGACGAGCGGCAACGAGGGACTGTTCCTCGTGAAGCGGAAATCGCCGGAGATCCTGTAGGCGGTTCGAGCGGAGGGAGGGAGATTGCAGGGGCTATGCAGAACGTATTTAGCTTTGCCGGCCTATTGCTGTGTCTGACGGTGACAGAGGCAGTCGTCACCGCCGACCGGGATGCCCAAGTGGGGCCACCCCAGGAGCCGCAGAACCCACCGCCGATTCAGCGCATGCTCAACGCCAAGTGCACGAGCTGTCACTCCGGTTCGAGCGCACCGGCAGGACTTCGGCTGGATTCGTGGGACAACCTGTTTGCCGGATCGCGCCACGGCGAGGCCATCATTCCGTACGACGCCGCCAACAGCTTGCTGTACGAGATGACGACCAAGTTGGTTGGCGGGCCGCACCCCGAAGAACTCGACGCCCAAGGATTCACCCAAGGCGAGACCGACATCTTCGAACGGTGGATCAACACGGGAGCGCGGAATCAGGCCGGGGGCGTTCCGTACGCCGACGCGACCCAACTTCTCTATGTGACCAATCAGGATGACGCCGCCGTATCCATCGTCGACATGGACGCCAAGGTCGTCATCCGGCGGGTCGACCTCCAGGAGCTGGACTTTTCGCCTACCGCCAAGCCCCACCACGTCGCCGTGGAACCAGACGGCTCCCACTGGTACGTCTCCCTCATCTCCGCCTGGATGGTGCTCAAGTTTGACCGCGAGAACGAACTGGTGGCGCAGGCCAACTTCGAGACGCCGGGGATGTTGGCGATCCACCCCACCGAGGATCTGCTCTACGTGGGCCGGTCCATGGCCGCCGTCAGTCCGCCCATGCGTATCGGTGAGATCGTCCGGTCCGACATGTCTCTCGAGGAGATCGAGGTCTTCTACCCGAGGCCCCACGCTATGGCGTTCGTGCCCACCGGCGCATACGCCTTCACGGCGAGCCTCGCCGAGAATCAGATCATCAGCGTGGATACCGAGACGCAGGCGACGGAGTTCACGGCGGTGGACGGCCCCACACACACTTTCGTGCAGTTCGCCATCTCACCCGACGGCGCGACCCTGGTGGCCACCACCCAGCTTACCGCGAAGGTCATGGTGTTCGACATCAGCGAACCGCCGTCGATGACACTGACCGACGTCATCGACGTCAACGCCGCGCCGTGGCACCCGGTCTACAGTCTCGATGGGCGGTTCATATACGTGCCCAACAAGGATGCGAACACGGTGACGGTCGTCGATATGGAAGCGCGTGAGGTGGCCGCCGTCATCGAGGGTGACGGACTCGCACAACCCCACGGTGCCGCGGTGTCGCCCGACGGACGGTACCTCTTCGTGTCGAACAACAACCTCAAGGAAGAGTACACACCCCGCCGCAACTTGGGCGACAACAGCCGGACCGGCACAGTTGTGGTGATCAACACGGAAACCCACGAGATCGAGAAGGTCATCGAGGTGGGCCGCTACGCCGCGGGTGTTGGCGCCGCGACCCGGCGGTGAGGACCAAGCACTCTCTGCTACGAACGACCCCAACCGGTGCGCTGCTGGTGGCCCTCGGCGGTTCGTTGATGGGATGCAGCTCGTACGGCGCTGCCGGCAATCCCGGGCAGCCCGCTTCCCGGGCGGCATTCCCGCCCCGGTATGAGCGCATGGTGGACGCGTTCCCGGTATTGGATGAGACCGGTGTACCCTACGATCATGCATTCCTCGGCGGCCTCAACGTACCGCGTCCGCAAATGGTCGACATCGACGCCGACGGTGACCTGGACCTGTTCGTCCAGGAGGTCTCGGGGCAGATCATGTTCTTCGAGCAAGCGGGGACGCCAGCCGAGCCCGACTTCGTGTGGCGTACCGATGCCTACCAGGAACTCGACGTAGGCGAATGGTACCGCTTCGCCGACATGGACGCCGACGGGGACCTCGACCTCCTCGCCGAACGACGGTATAGCCATATTTCCTATTACCGCAATGGTGGCTCGGCCCAGGAAGCGTCCTTCACGCTCGTCGCCGACACCCTCAAGGACATCGACGGTACCCCCATCTTCTCCGACCGGCAAAACATTCCGCAAGTCACCGACATCGACTGCGACGGCCGCCTGGACCTGTTCATCGGCTTGCTGATTGGCACGGTGATGCGGTACGAGGAAGCAGGACGAGACTCCGCCGACGTGCCCCTCTTCCAGCTGATTACCGATCGCTTCGAAGACATCGAGATCGTGGCCCAGCTCGGCAGTATGCACGGCGCGAACACGATGGCGTTCCACGACATCGATGGAGACGGCGACGAGGATTTCTTCTGGGGAGATTTCTTCGAGCCCGGATTGCTGTTCATCGAGAACGTCGGCTCCTGCACGTCGCCCGTACTGAATGGCGAGCCCGTTCCGTTTCCGGTAGAGAATCCCATGGAGACGAGCGGATACAATGCCCCGGCGTTTGGCGACGTGGACAATGACGGCGATGTGGATTTGTTCTCGGGCGTATTGGGAGGTGCGTTCAATCCGAACCGCACGACCATCGACAACCTCCTGTTCTACGAGCGAGTCGATGCGGGGTACACACTCCGCACGCAACGGTTCCTCAGTAACATCGACGTGGGCAGCGAGAGCATCCCGGCCTTCGCCGATATCGACGGCGACGGAGACGTGGACCTATTATTGGCCAACAAGATCGATCCCACCAACCTCCAGACCTCTTTTGTGTATCGCTACGTGAACACCGGAACGGCTCGCCAGCCGAGTTTCCGGTCGGCCGGCGTGTTGGAGCTGGAAGGCCGATATCATTACGCTCCGGCCGTGGCGGACCTCGATGCCGACGGCGACCTCGACGCCCTGGTGGGATCGTGGAAGGCAGACATTGCGTTGCACCGCAACGAGGGAAGCGCCACC
>JBDHHA010000015.1:0-49334 GCA_039589615.1 Gemmatimonadota bacterium | reverse complement strand
CTGCCGCCCGTGCTTCACGTCCCGGGCCAAGTAAACGGTCCCCATCCCCCCGCGTCCCAACACGCGGTCGAAGATGTATCGGTCGGACAGGGCCGCCTGAAATTGAGCGTTAGCGAGGTGCGTCATGATCCTCCCTACGACGCAACCCCCGTGCCAGATTCACCGGATATGGTAAACTCAATAGTAACAACAGCTTACACTCCACTGAATCGTCGTCGTCCAAGACCGCTGCTTCTCCACGCCGTCATCGTCGTCCCACAACCGGACACTTCCCTCTCAATAGAGATGTCCTCCTCGACCCGACGGTCGCGGTCACCTCCCTGAACGGCCGCCGAATCGAGTCGGTTCCGGCAACGGCATCCGCCGGGGATATTGAGGCCATGAATCTCCCCGCTGCAGCCGTCATCACTTGTACACTCCTGCTGGGCGGCACCAGGGCCCTCGCGGCACAGGCCACGCCCAGGTGGCGTCCGGATGACGGCGTGGGGGAGGTCACCTTCCTCGGCGCCAACACCCTCATCGGCGCCCTCACCGGCGCCATCTTCCAGACCTTGCGGGGCGGCTCCTTCACCGACGGCTTCACCCGGGGCGCCCTCGGTGGCGCCGTGGTCTACGCCGGGAAGCGGTTGAGCGTCGAGCGGTTTTCCGGAGCAGGATTCCTCGGGCGGGAGATTGCCGCGGTGGGAACGTCCATCGTCAGGAACGCCGGCGACGGCGCGCCCACACTGCAACGCTTGGTGCTGCCCGTGGGACCATTGCGCCTGTACCTCCATCCGAGGAGCACCGTCGCCGTCAACCTCAAGGTGGACCTCTATGAGCTGGCCTGGCTGGGCTACGCCATGACGGAGCCCGCCCTCACCCTCGAAGTGGGCAAGACGCTCTCGGCCGGCGCCCCCGTCTTCCTCGCCGAGCACCGGGCCATCATCTCGAGAGATGAACGGGTGCAAGGTCTAACCGGTGCAGGAACCATCTTGATCAGCGGCCGGGGCGTGAGTGACGAGCCCACGACTTTCGCTCACGAACGGGTGCACGTCATCCAGCGGGACTTTTACTCCCAGGCGTGGTTTCTGCCGCTGGAGGAGAGAATCCTCCGCGACACGCCGTTGGCCGGCCTGCAACGGTACGTCGATATCAACATCCTGACGCCGCTCTGGCTGTCGACCTGGTCCAGCCTAGTCGAGTACGACAACCGTCCGGAAGAGATCGAAGCGTCGTTCCTGGAGATGCGATGACCCCTCGAGCCGCCCTCATGCTCGCCGGTGCGGCGCTGGCAGCCTGCAACCTGGAGTTCGTCGGCCCCGAGAGCCCGGCGCAATACGACGTCATCGTGACCTTCACGGACAGCGTGTCCACTCGGAGCACCATACAGGCCACCTTGAGTCCGGGGTTCACATCCGACGGCGAGGAGCGCCCCGTCCCCGACGACACCATTCGCGTGTGGGATCAAACCCTGGCACCCATCGGGATCGACGAGGACGGCGTTCGGAGCTACGACGGGGCCGTGGAGGCAGACCCCCGGACGCTGCCGAGCCCCATCATCTCGACACAACCGCCGATGGTGGGAGGCACGGCCCAGCCGTCGGAGCTATCCCTGGCCCTGGTGTGGCGCGCCGGACCGGCGGCGATCACCGTGCCGCGAGACACGAACCTGGTGCTGCGAATCGTCAACGCCGCGGGACTCGACACCTTGGCCGAGGGCACGGTCTGGTCCCTGGTGCTCCGAGACGGACTCGGAGGCGACGTCCGAACCGTCTTCCGCACCGCCTCCCTCGGGCTCCCCCCGGAGCAGCTGATTGTACCGGTCACGACCCTGGCCACCGAGGCGCCGATACTCAGGGCAGAGCTCGAGGCATCCTACTTCGCCCGGAGTGAGACGTTCCGCGGCCTCCTCGACGGCGGCGTCGACTACGTGGCCGAGTTGCAGATCACCGCCAACCTGTACTGGATCCTCCATCTCACAGGGACCGTCAACTAGGCGCCACCGCGTCGGGCGGCGGGCCCAAAGCCCACTGTATATATTCCTCGTCCGACAGCTTGCCCCCGGGCGAGCGAACTCCTCAAACGCAACATGCTTCAGGCCCCAAGGACCATACGATGCTCAGCAAGGCAATCGAGACCGCTCTCAACAAGCAAATCGAACACGAGTTCTTTTCGGCATACGCGTACCTGGCGATGACCGCGTACTTCGAGCACACCAACTTCCCTGGCTTTGCGAGGTGGACGCGGCTCCAGTACGAGGAGGAGATCGGTCACGGGATGCGGCTGTTCGACTTCGTCCACGCCCGCGGCGGCCGCGCAACCGTCCACGCGATCCCGGAGCCACCGAGTGACTTCAAATCGTCCCTCGATGTCTTCGAGAAGGCGCTGCAACAGGAGCAGAAGGTCACCTCGTTGATCAACCAGCTCTACGAGCTCGCCCTGAATGAGAAGGACTACGGGACACAGGTCGAGCTGCAGTGGTTCATCACCGAGCAGATCGAAGAAGAGAACACCTTCGAGGAAGTCATCCAGACGCTCAAGTTGGCGGGCGACAACCAAGCCGCACTGCTACTCCTCGATCGACAGCTCGGCGCCCGGCAGCCCGAATCGGCCGGCGAGTCCGCCTGAGGCCGACCGATCCGACATCCTTGACTCTCTCGCCCGGCGGTCGAGTTTAGAGGGTCATGTTCATCCACATCATCCGTGGCCTGGCAATCGGGCTGACCGCCACGGCGCTGTTCGGCACCGCCGCCGCGCTCTACGCCCAAGAATGGGTCACCGCACTGTTCGGCACGTGTGCTCTGGGGATGTTTGCGAGCATCACACGCCTCCTGTGGACAACATCGAGATGCCCGGGGACGGTGGGCGCAGAGCCCGGGCCATTTCACTCCTTGAGCGGGAAGCTCCTCCTGGCGCTCCTGTTCGGCGGCTTCGTCGTTGGCAGTGCGCTCAGTGTGACGGTGGACGCGCTGATCGCGGCCCCCACCAGCGGATACGGTGCCGCCGTGCTCGGCTACGGACTCTACGGCTTCGTTGCCATCGGCCTGTGGGACGCCAGCAGACGGCACCGTGTCGACTTCGGCCGCATCAGGGGCGTCCTCCCCGAACGCCGCGTCGTCGTGAAGAGCATCACGACGGTAATACCGCTGCTGTTGTTCTCCTACGGCACGGTGTGGATCATCTACTATCCGCTCTCCGTGCTCGCACCCGAATTGGTCGAGTCACTGCTTCTCGGGGACGACATCATTGCGCAATCCGCCGATGGCACGCTCGCACTCGGCCCCAACGCCCTCAGTGCCGTGGCACTGATCCTGGTCGCGCCGATTACCGAGGAGGTCTTCTTCCGGGGCTATCTGCTCCACCGCTGGGCGGTCGCCTGGGGCGTGCGGTCGTCGGTGGTGGCCACCACCGTGGTGTTTGCATCCCTCCACGCAGACCCACTGGGTGCGTTGCTCTTCGGCTTCGCCATGGCGGTCATCTACCTCAGGACCAGGTCGCTCGTGCTCGTCATTGCGTGCCACGTCCTGAACAACCTGCTGGCGTACGGGGCGGCGGTCGCGTACATGGTGCTGTTCGAGGGAGACACGGCATACACCGTCTTGCAGTTCCAGAGTGAGTGGTGGATGGCCGCCATCGCCCTCGCCCTGTCGCTTCCCTGGGCCATCCGCTTCGTCGGCCGCTACTGGCCGGACGAAACATGGCGGCTGCCTTATAATTAGCCTCGCCCACCGCGAAGGAGCCGAGGTGTCCACGAAGCACATCCACATCGAGGAACTCGACAACGTCACGGTGGTCAAGCTCGACCGCCCCCCGGCGAACGCCCTGGATCTGTCCTTCACCCAGGAGTTGGAAGCGGCCCTCGGTGACACGGAGATCGGCGGCACTGGGTCCCTGGTGCTCACGGGAACCGGCGACTTCTTCTCGGCGGGCCTCGACCTCAAGCTGGTCCCCGGGTACTCCCAGGACGAGCAGCGCGAGATGATCCTCGCCTTGGGGCGGCTGGTGGGCAGGCTGTACGCCGACCCCCGGCCCACCGTTGCCGCGGTGAACGGCCACGCCGTGGCCGCCGGGACTCTCCTGGCCTTGGCATGCGACTATCGCGTCGGGCCCCGAGGTGACTACCGCTACGGCCTCACCGGGGCCCGGGTGGGGATTCCGTATCCCGTTGCAGCACAAACAGTTATAGAGTCAGAGTTGGACCCGGCAACCCGCCGCATCCTGGTCCTGGGAGCGACCCAACTGGGTCCCGAGGAGGCAGTCCATCGCGGAATCCTGGACGAGCTCTATCCCGCGGACCGCGTTCTGGCTCGCGCCGTCGACGTCGCCCGGGAGCGGGCGACTCTCCCGGCCGACGCCTATGGGAAGATCAAGAGGCAACTCCGGGCAACGGCCCTGCAGCGCATCCGAGACGCCAACGAGGGGGGTAACGACCCATTCCTCGAATCCTGGATCACCGCCGACTCGGCCAGCGCGTCTGCCGAAGCCCTCGATTCGCCATAGATTGGCCTGTTCAAGGACGCGAGTGTTTGGCTCGGTCCCCGCCGAAACCATTTCCGACGAGTTTCCGGTGTGGCTCACGACAGGGTGTCGGCTGGAGTCCTAACACACACGGACCCAGACCGGGCGGTCGGCGGGCATCGACTACCTTTGCCCGAAGAAGTCCTCAGGGAACCAACCGTTCGCCCAAGGGAACGGTTTTCGCTAGTTTTAGCTTCAGCGATGTCCCCCATCAACGCGCTGACCGGTTCGGGATATGACCCGATTACCGACACCGCCGAATTGAAGGTGTGCGTCGTCAACGTGCAACCCAAGCGCTGAGGAACCAATCCTTGCCCCATCGACACCGCCACAACGACATCGTCTATCCCGATGCCCTGCCTTTTGTCATCGTGCATCTTGCCTGCATCGGCATCATATGGACTGGCGCATCGGTGACGACGCTGGCGCTTTGTTTTGGACTGTATCTTCTGCGGATGTTCGCCGTCACGGCGGGCAACCACCGGTACTTTTCACATCGATCGTACAAGACGAGCAGACTGGGACAATTTTTGCTTGCAGTGGTGTGCCAGACGGCGGCGCAACGCGGCGTCGTGTGGTGGGCTGCGATGCACCGGGCTCATCACCGGCACTCGGACACCGTGCTGGACCCACATTCACCCCGTCATTCCGGGTTCTGGTATTCGCATGTGGGGTGGATCTTCGATCGGCAGAACAAGTACAACGCGGACTACACCTTGGTGGGCGATCTCACCAAATTCCCCGAATTGATGTGGCTCAACCGGCACCGCTACCTCCCCGCCATCGCGCTGGGGTTTCTCATGTGGCTCGTCGGGGGATGGGAGGTGTTGCTCGTCGGCTTCATCCTGAGCACGGTGTTGCTCTACCACGGCACGTTCTCCATCAACTCCGTGGCCCACGTGGTGGGCAAGCAGCGGTACGTCACCGGCGACGATTCCCGAAACAACTTTTGGCTGGCCCTGATCACCCTCGGCGAGGGATGGCACAACAACCACCACCACTTTCAAAGCTCCACGCGGCAGGGGTTTCGCTGGTGGGAAGTGGATATCACGTTCTACGTTCTGAAGGCCATGGCGCTGTTCCGCGTCGTGTGGGACCTCAAGGAACCCCCGAGGGCGGTCGTTCGGGGGGAGCGCCGCCTGGCCCGACCGGTGATCGAGAAAGTCGCCCAGGAGTTGGCTGCTACGTTTTCCGCCGCCCGTATCAGCAGGCAGATCGGCGAGGCCTGGGCAAACACGCCTGACCTCGAAGACCTGCGGGAGCGCGCGAAGATGGCGCGCACCCAGGCCGCGGCCCTGTTGGCCGAAGTCCAACTACCGCATGTCCCGACCCTCGAGGACCTGCAACACCGCGCGCAGAAGATGTTCGCGCACTCGCCGTCGTTGGACGACATCGTCGAGCGAGCACGCCAGATCATCCTCGAAGCGATCTCGATGGAGCTGCTGAACCCATCTCTCGTACCAGCGAGCAACCTCGTGTAGGTAGAACCATGACCACCTGGCAAGCACTCGGCGGGCGAGACGCGCTCGCTCTCGAAGACGCAAGACTCCAAGCACACTGGGCGGTGCAGCCCATTGCGTCCGTCGGCGCGGCCTTCGGACAGCACGCAGACGACGACAGCCACACCAACATGGAATGGCTGGATCGCGGACGGATGCTCGCGGGACAGGTCATCACACGAATGCCGCCGTTCCGCGCCGCGATGCACCCGGCCGAACTCACTCTGATGCTGCTGGATCTCGAGGGCGACGAGATCGGGCGCCTCGCCATGGAAGGTCACTCACTCGATCAGGCATACGAGTGGCTCGCTGCCATGGTTGGTACGCTCATCGAAGAGGACCCGGTCGAACTGGACCGCCCCGTCTACGATCTACCGCATCACCCGGTCGCCGACGGAAACCCGTTTCCCGGCGGCGACGTCGAGAGCTTTGTTGAAATCGGACATTGGTTCGCGAATGCCAATCTTCTGCTGCGGGAAATCCGGAAGGAGATCCCCGATGCGGCGCCGGTGCGCTGCTGGCCGCATCACTTCGACATCGCGACGCTCATCCAGGTCGATGCCGAAGCAAAGACGTCTATCGGCGTCGGCATGACACCGGGCGACGGCAACTACGCCGAGCCGTACTGGTACGTCAGCCCCTGGCCCTATCCCACGAGCCCGCAACTGCCGGACCTCCCCGCGGGCGCATGGCACACCGAGGGATGGACCGGTGCCGTGCTCACCGGCACCGACGTCGTCGCAGCCGGCGATGCGGCGGCACAGCACGAGCGGTCCGCGGACTTCGTGAAGACAGCGATCGAGCAAAGCAAGACCCTACTCAACGCCTGAGCAGGCATCACTAGGCATATCCCATGGCGATATTTCTGATCGTCGTAGCAGTTGTGGCTCTGGTGGGCACGATCATCTTCGTGGCACATCAGTTCGAGAAGCAACGCGCCGAGGCGCTCCAGGCGGCGGCGAACGACATGCGGTTCACGTTCTCCCGCAAGGCCGAACCTGATCTGCTCGACCGGCTCAAGCACTTTCACCTCTTCTCGCAGGGCCATTCCAAGAAGATCAGGTATGTCCTCCGGGGCGACGCCGGAGACCTTGCCGTTTCAGTGTTCGAATACTCGTACCGAACCGGCGGCGGCCAGCACTCCCACCACTGGAGCCAAACCGTCATCCTCTTCGAGTCGGACGAGATGCGCCTGCCGCAGTTCACGCTTCGCCCGGAGCACGTGTTTCACAAGATCGGTCAGGTGTTCGGATACCAGGACATCGACTTCGACTCCCACCCCGAGTTCTCCAAACGGTATCTCCTCAAGGGCGAGAACGAAGAGTCGGTGCGTTGGCTGTTCGGTGACGACGCCCTTTCCTTCTATGAATCCGACCGCAAGCTGAGCACCGAAGCGGCGGGCCGCCAGTTGATTCACTATCGGTCGGACAAGCGGGTTAAACCCGAACAGATCCAGGAGTTCATCACCCAGGGCGTCCGCGTCCTCACGTTGTTCCGCAAATAGCTCCCGGCTTGCAGGAAAGGATCAATACCGTGCCAAACGTCAGCAGGTTTGACGCGCTCGAGCTCACCACTGGCGCCGTCAACGATCAGCAGGCCCCCATCGGCCACGTGGAGGCGGAATTCGCCCGTCTCCGGGCAAAGGGGGAGTATCTCGGCGCGCACGACGGGGGAATGATCGATTCCTTGCGATACACGTCAAGCGGTCCCGGGAATTACAACGGCAGCGAGAATCACTTTCAGGGAATGCAGCGGCTTGCGAACGGACGGTTCCTGGTCGTGTCCGGGGGAGACTGGGCTACACCGTCGTCACACCTATTCGTGATCAAGATGGGATCGCGACCCAAGACCGGGCCGTGGCTGGCGAACACGCGGGGGCAGGACAAACAACCTCCTGCCACCGACAAGATTGTGGCCTCCGTGAGCATCGACTCCAAGATGTGGCATGCCGGCGGGATGGACGTCATGGGTGACGTGCTCGCGGTGCCGGTGGAGTACCCGCCCCCCAACACTCTCCCGTTGACGAGGTTGGCGAATCTGCCCATCCCGAAGTTCTGGGACGCACCGAGGTCGCGGATCGTTTTCTTCGATATGAAGAACCCTACCACACCCAAACGGCTAAAGCCCACCATCGACCGAGCCGGCGTGAAGTCCACCGCCGTGGCTCTCTGCAAACTTCCCAACGGCTTCTACTTGGCGGTCGTGTTCAGCGCAGCGGGGCTCGACTTCTACCTCTCGAAGACCAAGAGGTTCAACAGTGGATTCCGCAAAAGACCCACGCGCTGGGCGATCGATCGGGTTCGGGCTTTGGAAGGTGAGCCGCGCAAGTTCGACGGGTACCAAACCATCAACCTGATCAATCAGAGTGACGGCAGACTGTATCTCGTGGGCCTGCACAACACCAGCGGAATGGCGCCCACCCTCGGGGGCGACAACAACGCCGATCTCTTCACCGTCGACATACCCGGAATGCACCGAAAGCCGGAGAACGCCACCGACAGTGTCGAGGCGCCGGTCATTACCCGAGTCAGTAGCGTGAAGGTCGAGTGCAAGCACCGGCAGTGCAACATGGACGCGGCGGCGGGCGTGTACGTTGACCGCGGGAATCTCATTATCTATTCGGCGTATCACTGGCGACAGAGTGGGATTCTGCGGTTCAACGAATTCCACGGCCTCACACGAGCGCCGAAGGAAACCATCACGCAAATCGGCGATGCATGGATCGAACTGTTTGAAAAGAGGTTCTTTGGCGGCAGGTTCCTGACCGTTCGAGGGCCCGAGGACGCCAAGATCACCAACTTCGGCAGGGTCCGAGCTCAGGGGTCGGGGTTCGACAACAAGGTACGTGCGGTGCGGTTTCAACTCCCGATTGGAAGCACCTACAGATTGTTTCGAAAGCAAGGCTTCACCGAGAAGGTGATCGACCTCAAGGGAACGGGTCGCGTGGCGGAGATCCCCGATCTCGAGGACGAGGTGGACGAAACCGACATATCATCAGCACGTTTCGTATGAACCCCAGGGAGCGAGGATGCCCGAAAAGCACCTAATCCTGATTCACGGACGCGCCACCAAGCCCCCCAAGGTCGCCAAGAAGCGACTGGTGAAGAAGGCGTTGCTGGCGGGATTGAAGCGAGTGGACGAGAAGGCTGCCCGCGCCGTGGAAAGTGGTCGTGTCAAATTCTCGCTGGCCTACTACGGTGACATCAACAACCGTCTCATGGTAGCCGCCGAGCCGGAACGCAAACGGCACATGATCAAGATCGGCGACGACTGGTACGAACCTTCGGACAGCTACGATGCAGACCTGAACCGTCTGTTGAAGCGCCCCACCAACCGTCACTCTCTGAAAGACTACAGGCAACTCCTCAGAGACGAGGCCGACGCCCGGTTCAAAGACGACCTGGCGAGGATTGCGAGCCCGGTCTTGGGTTTCTTCGGATTGGGCACGCGGTTCATCAAGAAAACGCTACCGGACCTCGGAGCCTACCTGACCAGCAGGGTGGTGGGCTCGGATGTCCGCTACCGGCTCCAAGGCCCGATCAAGCGCGCACTCAAGTCCGGGCAACAGGTGGGCATCATCGCCCACAGCATGGGGTGCATCGTGTCATACGACGTGTTGTGGAAGCTGTCCCGCATGAGCGAATACCGGGACGTCCGCGACCGGAAAGTGTCACTCTGGCTGACGCTGGGCAGCCCGCTGGGTGAGCCGGCCGTGCAAGGGACCCTGTACGACGCCCACGAACCCGAGGATGGGAAGTACCCCAGCAACATCGACCGCTGGGTGAACATCGCAGCCCGGGACGACTTCGTGGCGCACGACGCTACCGTCGCGGATGACTTCAAGGAGATGAAGAAGCGGCGCCTGGTCCGGACCCTCCGGGATCTTCCCAGAGTCAACACATTCTGGGTGGGGACCCAGGGCTCCAACCCCCACAAGCTCTATGGGTACCTCAACCACCCCACGGTGGCGAAGGTCGTCTCCGAGTGGATCGGGGGGTGAGGGGAACGAAAAGTCCTCTTGCGGTTACCATTTCACACAATATAATTAAACCAATGATAATTGTGGGCGTCCCCTCCCAACAAGGAAGGACTAATGGCTGCAAAGATCCGACGTGGTGACGAGGAGCTTCCCCTGAGCCCCCCCGTCTTCTACGTCCTGCTGGCCGTCGCCGACCGAGAGCGCCACGGCTACGCCATCATGCAGGAGGTCGAGCAGCGTACCGAGGGCAAGATCCGGCTGTTGCCCGGATCCTTGTATAGCACCCTCAAGCGTATGGTCGCGGGGTCCTTAATAGAGGAATGCGAAGGACTGACGGACGTGGAGTCCGACGATGAGCGGCGGCGCTACTATCGCATCACCCAGCGCGGCCGCGAGGTGGCGGCGGCGGAAGCCGATCGTATGGCGACGCTCATCGCCCTGGCCCGCTCCAAGCACCTGACCACGGCAAGCTAGCAGATGCCAGACCGCCCCTATGTTGTCCGGGCAGCGGACCGCCTGTGCGTCCTGCTTCTCCGCCTCTATCCCCAACGCTTTCGCCGGGCGAACGCGGTGGAGATGGCCCGGGACTGCGCCAGTATTACCCAGGCGACCTACGATCGGGACGGGATCCGCGGTTTGACCTTTCTCGGCGTTCGCATGCTCGTCGACACGGTGCGGGTTGCCGTTCGGGAGCATCGGTTGGACCGACGTGAGGCAAGGAGCCAGCGCCGGCATCCAGCGGGCGCCGCCACGGGGCGAGGCGAGTTTCTGGCGACGATCGCCCAGGATCTACACTACGGCGTGCGAACACTGGCCAAGCACCCGGGATTCACGGCGGCCGCGATTCTCACCATGGCACTCGGCATCGGCGCCAACGCTGCCATCTTCAGCGTGGTCAACGGTGTCATTCTCCAACCGTTGCCCTACGCGGGCGGCAATCGCCTCGTGGTGCTCCAGCAGAAAGGCGGTCCAGGGGTCGAACCGGGCTTCTCACCCCTCGAGATCCAGGACTATCGCGCCCAGGCGACCAACTTCGAGGAGGTGGTCGAGTACCACAACCTGAACTTCAACCTCCTGGGGCACGGTGAGCCGGAGCGAGTTCGCTCGGGTGTCGTCTCCTGGAACTTCTTTCAGACATTGGGCGTGCAGCCGCTGCTGGGAAGGGTGTTCCTGCCCGACGACGACGTGCCGGGTGCCGCGCCCGTGCTCATCCTGAGTCATCGCTACTGGATGCGCAGCTTCGGGGGCGACTCGAGTGTGGTGGGCCAGACGGTGAAGATGAACGACCACATCCACACGATCGTGGGTGTACTGCCACCAGTTCCACACTATCCGCGGGAGAACGAAGTCTACATGCCAACCGTGGCATGTCCGTTCCGCTCGGCGGACAACTGGGCGAACAACCGAAGCGCCCGCGGCCTCGAGGCGTTTGGGCGCGTACGCGAGGGAGTGGCGGCGATGCAGGCGCAGGACCAGTTGAACGGCGTGGCCCGCGGCTTGCACGAGGATCACGCGGAGCACTACGCCGGCTTTCAAGACCACCGCATCGGTCAGGTACCGCTCAAAGAGGAGCTGATCACCGCCGCCCGGCCGACGTTGTTCATCCTGATGGGAACGGTGGGTCTACTGCTTCTGATCGCATGTGCCAATGTCGCGAACCTGATGCTGTCGCGGCTGTTTCGCCGGGAGCGGGAGCTGGCCGTCAGGACGGCGCTCGGCGCGAGCCGCGGCCGCATCATCCGGCAACTTGTCACGGAGAGCACGATCCTCACGCTCGCCGGAGGCGCTCTCGGACTGTTGTTTGCGGTTGGCGGACTCGACCTCCTCATCGGGTTTGCTGAGCGCTTCACCACCCGGGCGAGAGAGATCGACATCGACGCGGCGGTGCTCTTCTTCACGCTGCTGATCTCCATCGGCTCGGGGATCCTCTTCGGTTCGCTGCCGGCGCTGCCGGGGGGTCGCCACCTGGGCGAGGCGCTCAAGGACGGCAGCAACAGGTCCACGGCGCCCAGCGGCAAGCTCCGGCTCCGCGGCGCCTTGGTGATCTCCCAATTGACGATCTCGTTCATGGTGCTGATCGGGGCGGGCCTGGTGGTGCGGAGCCTCTGGCGGCTCCAGTCGGTGGACGCCGGCTTCGAAGCCCAGAGCGTCCTGACGATGACGCTCGCCACCCCCTTCGACTTCGACCACTCCGATCATCTCAACTTCAAGGACGGCATCCTGGAGCGGGTCCGGGCGCTGCCCGGCGTGTCGGCTTCGGCGCTCAGCTCGTCGTTCCCGCTCGGCGCCAACCCCCTGAACAGCGCTTTCGACATCGTGGGACGTCGCACGCCTGACGGGGAAGACCTCCCCCGGGCCGATACACGGTTCGTGACGCGATCGTACTTTCAAGCCATCCTCCAGCCGCTTCTCCGCGGGCGGGATTTCGAAAGATCGGACCGCATCGGCGCACCCTTCGTCGCCGTGGTGAACGAGGCCTGGGTTGAGGGCTTCTTCGGCGAGGATCCCCTGGGGGCGCAGATAATCGTTCCGAGCCGCTTCGGCGAGGAGCCCGTCACCATCGTTGGGGTCGTGGGAAATGTGCGGCAGACGCTGAACGCCGAGGTGATGGACGAGATCTACTTGAGCTTCCTCCAGATTCCGTTCGCCTTTTCCCGCATCGTGATGTCTACCACGGGAGACCCCATGAGCCTCGTGCGGAGCGTCGCGGACGCCGTACATGAAGTTTCGCCGGAGATTCCCGTCACCGACATTCAATCCTACGACGACGTACGGCGAGAAGCGCTGGCGTCGCCGCGCCTTATCGCGTCGCTCTTGGTCATCTTTGCCGCGTTGGCGCTGATCATCACGGCTACGGGGCTTGCGGCGGTAATCGGGTTCTCAGTGAGCCAGCGGGTCCACGAGATCGGCGTCCGGATGGCTCTGGGTGCCGAGCGGGACGCCGTGCTGGGAATGGTGCTGTGGCAGGGCATGAAGCTGGTGCTGGCGGGGCTGGTGGTGGGAGCGGTGGGCGCCATGGCCCTCACGCGGATCATGTCCGGCCTGCTGTTCGGAATCTCGACCAGCGACCCCGTGACTTTCATCGCCGTGGGCCTCCTGTTGGCCCTCGTGGCCGCGGGGGCAACACTGATTCCCGCACGGCGCGCCACGGCCATCGACCCCATGGTGGCACTCCGGGCGGAGTAGTCTCTCACCCAGCGCCGCTGCATATTACCCGGGTGCCACACTCCATTCTCAAACGGCCCGCCGCATGACCTGGCGCGGCGGCCTTCTGACCATCGCCCTGATCGCCCTGCTGTTGGCGACTTCCCTGCTTCTCGGCGGGGTGTTCGGTGATACCGTGCCTTCCGTGGAGGGAGGCAACCCCGCTCCCGACTTCAGCGCCGTCAACGTGATGACCGGAGAGGTGGGAGGCCTCGACGACTACGCTGACAAGGTGGTGCTCCTGAACGTGTGGGCCACCTGGTGCGAGCCCTGCAAGGCGGAGATGCCGGCAATGGAGCGCGCCCACCAGGAGCTTGGGGCCTTGGGCCTCGAAGTGGTGGCCGTGAGCGTTGACATGGAGGGCACGGAGGAGATCATCGAGTTCGTGGAGGAGTACGGCATCACCTTCGACGTGCTGCAAGACCGGACCCAGGAGATCTCTTCCACGTACCAGATCTTCGCACTACCCCAGAGCTACGTGATCGACCGCCGCGGCATGATTGTCTACAAGGAATTCGGACCGGTGGAGTGGGACGGGGATACCTACCGCACGCGCTTTCGCGACCTCCTCTCCCAGGACTAGCACCCCCAGCGTGTCCAGTACTGGACGTCTCCCGGCCGATCGGTAGACTATGTGGAAGGAACAGTCTCCGCCCCCAGAACTGGAGCCGGCCATGGAAGACAAAGATCAACAGCACGACCAGGAAAAGAGTGCGGCGGCATCCAACGGATTGGCCGCCTATCTGGCCGCCGAAAAAGAGGAAGAAGCTTGGCTGGAGAAGATGAGGACGGCCGCAAAGGCCAAGAAGGAATCCGAACCTACTAGTAGGTAGGTTTACTTCTCCGGTTTCATTCCAGCTCTAATCTGGCCCACCAGCGCCCGGTAGAGCTGGGGTCCCTCCGACCGAGCGTTCTGAAGTGACCCCTGGAGGGCGGCCATGATGAGTACGGCCTGGGCCTCCGGCGGGCCCGGATAGTCCATCACGCCGTCTGCCCTCCCCTTGGTGAGCACCCCGGCAAGCCACCCCCGTATGTACTGAGTCATCCGGGTCACGGCCGCCCGAATCCCCTCCGACAGGACATTGTGCCCGGACTGAAGAGATCCAGCCGGGCAGATCTTGTCGCCTGACAGCATGATGTCGGATGCCATGGCCAGATAGGCCTCGAGGCGGTCCCACGGCTGTTCGTACAGTCTGGTGATCTCGTCGAGGCGCACCTTGTAGCCTTCCCGGTAATGCTCGGCCAGGGCCACCCCGAGGTCGTCCTTGGTCCTGAAGTGGTGGTGAATGCTGGCCTTTCGGATGCCCAGGATATCCGAGAGGTCCTGATAGCTGAAGGCGCTGAAGCCCCGCGACTGAACCAGGTCCGCCGCCGCATCGAGGATTTCCGCTTTTCTGTCTGCCATTCCACAATCTACCTATCAGTTGGTAGACAACAAGACAGAGCCACAAATCCGCAGCCCAGGGCACCTTCTCAGAGCAGGTGCGGCCTGCGTCCCACTTCCTACTTCCCACCAAATACCTGTAGTTTCGGGCATGCCCGAGATCCCTGACCACGTAATGTCGGCGCTGGCTGGCCGATACGAGCCCAAGCGGGAGATCGGCCGGGGCGGGATGGCTACCGTCTACCTGGCCAGGGACGTTCGCCACAACCGGGAAGTGGCGGTCAAGGTCCTCAAACCGGACCTCCGGGCTTCCATCGGGGTGGACCGCTTTCTCCGGGAGATCGAAATCGCCGCCCAGCTCACCCATCCCCACATCCTCCCCCTCCTCGATTCCGGGGATACGGACGGCGTGCTCCACTACGTCATGCCGTACATCGACGGCGAGTCGTTGCGGGGCCTCCTGAGCCGCAACAAACGTCTGGAACTCTCCCAGGCACAGCGAATGGTGCGAGAGACCGCCGACGCTCTGGGCTATGCCCATCGCCAGGGTGTGGTGCATCGGGACATCAAGCCGGAGAACATCCTGCTCTCCGACGGGCACGCCGTCGTGGCAGACTTCGGGATCGCCAAGGCCATATTCAGCGCCGGAGCCGGCAACCTCACCCGCACGGGGTTCCCCGTGGGAACACCCGGCTACATGAGCCCGGAGCAGGCCGCCGGACGCAGCGATCTCGACGAGCGGAGCGACGTGTTCAGCCTCGCGTGCGTCTGCTATGAGATGCTGGTGGGCGACGTTCCCGCTATGTGGGTGACCGAGGACGACGCCCGAATGCTCCGCTTCATGGACGCCCCGGCTCACCAGCGCGAGTTACTCGACCGCCTGTCGGGGTCGATCGAGCAGGTGCTCGTCATCGCCATGGCCATGCGCCCCCAACATCGCTTTGCGACGCCGGGCCGCTTTGCCGAGGCGCTGAAGGAGGCAACCAAGGGTAAGCTGCATTATCCCGAGGCACGTGCCCGCCAGATCATCGAGAACGCGGCGTTGATTCAGGCCCAGCGCCACTCGGAGGAGGCCAACTATTCCCTCGGGGGAATTCAGCGGCTTGGCGCCGAGGTGGACATATCGCCCAAGGACGTCCGGCAAGCAGCCCGGGCCCTTGCCACAGCCAAGGTCGACCCACAGATGGGCGGTCTCTTCGGCGCCAGGGGGAAGATCGAGTTTCAACGGGTGTTCGACGGCGAGATCGCCGAGGCCGATTTCGAGGAGGTGCTGGAGGAGATCAGGCTCGCCATGGGCGAGGTGGGACGCATCAATCCCACATTTGGGAAATCGCTCTCGTGGAACTCACTGAGCTATCAGAACTCCGTCGAGGGCGCAGGCCGTCTGACCCATGTGATGGTGACTCCCAGGGACGGCGCTACGCGCATTCGGGTCACCGAATCGGCGGGTCAACACGTGGTGGTCTTCATAAGCCTCTTGGTTGCCGCGGGTGTGTTGAGTGGCGCAGCCGCCGGAGCCCTCATCGAGGGTGGGTTGCTCGAAGCGGTTCCCGCCGCAATCGCCATGATCATGGGCGGTTCCTATTTCACCATGCGGACGCTGTTCAAGAGACTGATCAGAAAGCGGTACCGGACGTTCTCGAGCCTGCTGGAGAAGTTGGCCGGCTATGCAAGGCGCGGCAGCGGGCGTCCGGAGTTGGAGGAGATGCACGAGAAGGAGGCGAAAACCACCCCCGCCGGCTAGTTCTCAGGGATCTGATCTAACGCCGGGCGCGCCTCGAGGCACACGACATTCAATTCCTCCCACCTGCCAGCCGCGCCACCCTCGACCTCACATCATTGACGAGCGACTGAAACTCGGGGTCGGCGTCTTCCCAGAGTTTCAGGAAGAGGTTGTACTCCCGCTGCGCGCTCTCCGTGTCACCGAGTTCCTCATAGATCTCTCCGCTGTTGACGAGAGACGGGCCGATATACGCGGATTCCTCTATTGTGATGTCGGCGATGGATCCAAGCCATTGGGTCGCCTCCAACCGCCGATCCAGCACCTGCAACAACTCACCTCGCCTGAATCGCTGTATCACGCGATTGGTGAAGGCGTCGCCCCCGCCGAATCCATACCACTTGTTGAGGGTGGCTTGCTCGAGGATCGCAAGTTCATCCCGCGGTTGTGCCGAACGCCTGGCGAGCGCCGCCCGAATCCCGACGGCAAAGTCGAAGGCCAGGGTTCCCTCGTAGCTCAACGAGTCGCTCCGCTCCTCAAGGTCGGCCGCATGACGGCGCGCGTCGCCTTCCCGCCCCAGGCGAGCCGCAAGAAGCCCCAGTAGGTACCACTCCTCGTAGGTCGCCGTCGGATCACCGGACTGGCCTCGGGCCGCAATCTGCTGGAGTTGCTCGAAGGCGGCCGCCAGTTCGGCGTCCGTGGCCTCCACATACGGGGTCTGCAGAAGGAAAGCGCGGTGCAACGAGGCCAGCCCCGGATCGAGCAGGCCGGCTGAGTCGAGCTGCGCCTGTGCGGCGGTCCACCGGCCGCCTCCCATTTCCAAATGCGCCATTTGGATATGGGCAAAGGCTCGGAAATCTCGGGATGGAACCGTTTCGAGTCGCCGCGCGGTGATACCCCTGGCCGTAGCGAGATCTCTCCCTAAGAGAAACACTTCGCGCAAATCGCCCCGCAGCTCATCATCGGTCGTCGGCATCGACCAGAAACCCTCCCTCGCAACGGTGTCGCCGAAAGCGGTCATCCGCATCGCGAGCATGTTGGAGGCGACTCCGGCGCCGGGATACAGCAGGACATAGTTGGTGGTGAGGGAGTCCAATTCCTCGAGTCGCCCTTCTCTCAACGCGACTTGTGCAAGGTGGAACAGACCGCTCTGATGGTCGGGCTCGAAACGCAACAGAGTCTCGAACGCCTCTCGAGACTCGGTCATCGACCGGCCCCGTAGCGATCCAAAGTGGATCAGCGTCTCACCCAACATGTACCACGCTTCCACGTCGTCCGGATAGGTCGACACGCTCGCACGATAGAGGGACTCCGCAACATCGAAGTTCCCATGCAAGAACGCCCGCAAAGCCTCCAACAGCCGGACATCCCGCTCGGAAAGTCGGTCTTTGTATGCAGTCGCCTGTGCCACCGCAACGTGGGCCAAATCGGTTCGGCCGGCCCACGCCGCTGCGATGCTCATGCGGTAGTACGCCAGTGCAAAGGCAGAATCGACCGCAACGGCACGTTGGAACCCCTCCACGCCACGGTTATCCCGACCTTGCCGAAAGTCCATTTCACCTTCGAGGTACGCTTTCAGAGCGTCGAGGGAATTGGTGGTTACACTGGCCAGGCGAGTGATCCTCCCACCTGGTCCCAGCCGCTGGCCGGCGAGAAGTTGGGTGGCAAGATCGTCCACCAGCTCGGATATCTGTGCGGCGTTCCCCTCGGCAGTTCCCGGCGCGATAGCCTCGGTCCCTCGTTCTGTCGAATAGAGTGCCGCATCGATGCGAATCCTCTCTCCCAGATCCAGGATGTCGCCCAGCACGTAGAGACCCGCACCCAGGCCAATCGCCGCGGAGCGCAAGCCCTCCGGGTCCGCCGCGTCCGTGTTGAGCTGCGTGACGTGGCCGAGGAGAGCCCTTGGATCCACAGAGCGCAGGTCGCCCGCGCCGTTCAATGCCGTGCTCAGGAGGTTCACCATCCCCTCACCGAGGTATGAGTACTGCTCACCGCCTCGGACGGAAAACGGCAGAACGGCTACCACGTTGGACGATGCCTCACCGACCGGCGCACTCTCACCACCCTTCCCCAACAACCAACCACCAATGACGATGACCGCCACCGCCGCCACACTCAGTGGTACACCCAAGCGTTTCCGCGCCGTTCTCCGAGGAACGACGGACACCGGCCGTGTGTCGGTGGGTGTGATCCCTCCGCTGGGCGTCGTGACGGCCTCCAAATTGGGCAGCAATTCCTCGGCGGATTGCCACCGGTCTGCCGGTTTCTTCTCCAAACACTTCAGGATGATGTCGGAGAGCTCCGGCGAAACACTTGGACGGTGCTTCGTCACCGGCTCCGGAGCCTCGGTGATATGAGCAGCGAGCACCGCCTGCGCCGTCAGGCCGGTGAAGGGAGGCCGACCGGTCAACAGCTCGTAACCGAGGGCCCCGATGGCGTAGATGTCGGCCCGGTGGTCGATGTGGGGATCGGCAGATGCCTGTTCCGGCGCCATGTACGACGGTGTACCCAGGGCAACCCCGGCGGTCGTGACGTGTCTCCCCGTGGCTTCACTCACTGCCTTGGCAACACCAAAGTCGGAGACCATGGCGTGATTCTCGGCCAAAAGGACATTGTCGGGCTTGATGTCTCGGTGGACCACGCCGCGCTTGTGGGCCGAAGCCAGCGCGTCAGCCACCTCCCGCAGGATTCTCACCGCGACGGGGACCGGTAGCTCGCCTTCTCTACTCAGCCGTTCGCGAAGCGATTCGCCCGCGATGTAGGGCATAACATAGAAGAGAAACCCGTCCGCCTCGCCGGAGTCGTAGAGCGGCAGAACGTGGGGATGGGTGAGCTGGGCTGCGATCTCGATCTCCCGAACGAATCGATCGGGTCCCAACGTGGCAGCAAGATCCGGCCTGAGCACCTTGACCGCCACCTTGCGGTGGTGCCTCACGTCCTCCGCCAGGTAGACGGTCGCCATGCCGCCCCTGCCAATCTCTTCCTCGATGGTATAGCGGCCGGCGAGAGCGGCGCGAATGCGGTGGAGCAGATCGGTCATCGAGTCGCTGCGTGACCCTTCCGACGATGAGTAGCTGCGTGACGGCGAACCCAAGATACGATCTTGGACAGAATCCGGCGAGGAGAGGGGCCTATCAGGAGGCGGATTCCAGGTACCCCAGTATCTCCCCCGCCTGCTCCCCCGCCTTGGCGATACAGAGATTCATGCTGACGCCGTAATAGGAGCTTCCCGCCACCCAAAGACCGGGCATTGCGGCCAGCCCCTCGTGGATGCTGTCCAGTCGCCGTTGATGGCCCACCGTGTACTGGGCGATGCCACCGGGATGCCGATAGAGCCGTTTCAACACAGGCGCTGCATCGATTCCCATCGTGGTACGCAGATCCGACCGCACGAGCCCCAAGAGGGTCTCGTCGTCCAGCGTCACGGCCTCGGGGTCGTGCGCCCCGCCGATCATGACACGCAGCAACACTTTCCCCGCCGGGGCGCGCCCCGGAAACAGGCTCGAGTCCCAGAGACATCCGAGGATGCGAGGGCCCGCTCCCCGGGGCACCAAAAAGCCAAACCCGTCCGGCGGTCCGCCAACGGCGTCGGCCTCGTATCCCAAGGCCACCACCGCGAGTCCCGCCGAGGGTGTTTCCCGCAACGTGGACGCCAGGTCACCGTCGAGCTGCTCGATCAGCGACGCAGCAGGCGCGGCGGGTACGGCCAGAACCACACCATCCGCCTGCATCCCCGCACCGCCTTCGAGCACGAGGTTCCAGGGCTTTGCCTCGTCGACTCCGCCGCGCCGAATCTGCGCAACCCCGGAACCCAATCGGACCACGTCGCCCAACTCCCGAGACAGCGTGCTCACCAACAGATCGAGTCCGTCGTCGAACGAGGTGAGCGTGCCACCCGGTCCGGCAGGACCGCCGGGTTGCGTGAGCTCCTCCACCTCTTCGCCGCGAGCGCGCATCGCGGCCACCCGCTTCTTCGCCGCGCGGCGCTCCTTTCCCCGAGCCAGCATCGCTTTCACCAGGCTGCCGTGCTTGGCCTCCATCTCCGCCATCTTGGGAAAGGTGCTCGCCAGGCTCAACTCGTGGACGTTGCCTGCAAACACGCCCGACACCATCGCGTCGATCAACACCGACGCGGCTTCGGCACCGATGTGCCGCTTCCCGAAGTCGTAGATGGTCTGATCGGTGTCGGAATCGGAGGATCTGGTAAACGGTTCGAGGAGGACTCGCAGCCGGCCGCGCATGCTGAGCACGGGACTCCGGAGAAACGCGAACGGATTCGTGGGAAGGAGATGGAGGCGTCCGTTGCGAAACAGGAAACGCTTGGCCGCTCGCTCGTTCGCCTTTTGCACGTGAGCGTCCAACCCCAGCCGCCTCACCAGCTCCGGTGTGGAAGGAACGTTGTCGAGATATCCGTTGGGACCCCACTCGATGATCCACCCGTCGTCACGATCGGTGCGAATGTTGCCACCGACGTGATCTCGCCCCTCGAGGAGCACGACCTCGACGCCGTCTGATATCTCGCCGGCTCGGTCCTTGAGGTGCAATGCCGTGGTGAGCCCCGCCACGCCCCCGCCGACTACGACGATGCGCTTCACGGTCCGGACGACGCCCCTTCCAGATGATCGACGACCAGGTCCGCGAGAACATCCCACAACCCTGGGTCATCGTTGAACGGCGACACCATGTGGTACTCCTTGATCCCGGCCGCCACCGCGTCGTCACGGAACAGCATGCCGATCTCATATGTGGTCTCTATGTGATCGGACACGAAGGCGATGGGCCACATGAGGAGAGCGTCGTGTCCCTTGGCCGCCAAATCCCTGATGACATCCTCGGTACCCGGCCCGATCCACTTCACCGGGCCCGTGCGGCTCTGAAAACCGAGGTGAGCAGGCGGCGGATTGTCCAGCCGGGCAAGCACCCCGTTCATCGTACTCTTGATGTGCTCGACGTACGGGTCGCCCCTATCGATGAACTTCTGCGGCAGTCCGTGGGCCGACACCACGAGCTGGATCCGCTCACGAACATCCGGTGGCAATGCGCTCAGGGATTCCTGGATCCGCTTGGCCCAGAGATCGAGATACGCCGGTTGCTCGGGCCACGAGTTGACGAACGAGATGTCCATGTCGAGGCGGAGGCGATCCCGTGCGGCCATGAGATCGCGTTGGCTGCTCCCCGTGGTAGCCTGCGTGTAATGCGGGTAGAGCGTCACGCCAATCACCTTGCTGACACCGGCGTCCGACAGCTCCGTCAGCGCCTCGTCGGCGAAGGGGTGCCAGTACCGCATGGCCATGCCCACCTTGGGCACGTTCTCGAGGCGAGCCCTCAGCCGCTCCTGCAAGCCCTCCATTTGAATCGTCGTCCAGCACACGATCGGTGAGCCGCCGCCGATGCGTCGGTAGTTCTTCTTGACCTCCCGCAGCCGCGCGTGAACGATGAGCCGCCCCAGCAGCATCTGCCCCACCGCGCCACCCGGCAGTTCGATGATTCGGTGGTCGCCGAAGATGTTGTAGAGGAACGGCCGGATCGCCTCCTGACGATCGGGCCCTCCCATGTTCAGCAGCAACACGCCCACGCTCGCGTTGTCGGGACCGTTCCGCGCCATGGCCAGTCCCGTCGCCACGTCGCGGCGGTTGGGCCACACGGGGGTGGTGGGTGTGCTCTCGGGGGCAGTCGAGACGGTCATGATCTGGTTTGGGCACGGGCGAAGCATACCGGTGCGTGCGCAGGCGCGCGTTCGACTGGAGACATCGGGCGAAGCGTACCGGTGCGTGCGGAGGCGCGCGTTGGGTCGCGCCGCCGGCCTTGTCGAACCCCCCAGCCCATAGGCGAACCGCAGCGCGCCGGAGCACGCACCGGTATGCGGAGCCACCGCCGCCCAACGCAAACCGGTCTCATCAAACAGTCCGTGAGAAGATCGGCTTGTCCTGCCGCTTGGTCTCCATGTACCGATCGAACGCCATACACACGTTCCGCACGAACAACCGCCCCGAATCCGTCACGGTCACCGCGTCGTCCGTCACCTCGACGAACCCCGCATCCAACGGCTCCTCCAGTTGCCGCATAGAGGTCGCAAAGTACTCATCGAAGACGAGGCCAAACAAATCCGTGACCTTTGCCTTCTCGACCTGGAAGTTGCACATCAGCTGCGTGATGACATACCGGCGAATGCGGTCATCCTCGTCGAGGAGATAGCCTTTCGACACAGGCAACCGGCCTTCGTCGATTGCCTCGTAGTAGGTCGACAGCTTCTTTTCGTTCTGGAAGTAGCCCCGCTGAACGTCGCCAATACCGGAAACGCCGAACGCAACCATGTCGGACGCCGGCTTCACCGTGTACCCCATGAAGTTCCGATGCAATCGGCGGTTCCGCGCGGCTTGAGCCAGCTCGTCATCGGGTAGCGCAAAGTGGTCCATGCCGATGGGCTCGTACCCCGCCTCCAGGAAACGCTCCATCGCCCGCAGGTAGAGCTGGAACTTCAAATCGGCGGACGGTAGCTCGCTCTCGTCCAGCTTCTTTTGGTGGCCCTTGATCCACGGGACATACGCGAAGGAGTAGACGGCCACCCGGTCGGGTCGCATGTCGATGATCTGGCGGAGGTTCTCCTCAAAGGTGTCGAGCTGCTGGCGGGGGAGGCCGTAGATCAGATCCACGTTGATGCCTTCGGTGAATCCGACCTTGCGCGCGTAGTCGATCAAACTTCGTGTCTGTTCGGCTGTCTGTCCTCGCGTGATCGCCTCCTGCACTTCGGGGGTCAGGTCCTGCACGCCCATGCTGAGCCGATTGAACCCCAACGACACGAGCCGATCCAGGTGCTCCTCTGTCGTCACACGAGGATCCACCTCTATGGCGATTTCGGCACCCTCCTGGAAGGTGAAATACTGCTGGATGTGCTCGTACAGCTCCGTGAGTTGGTCCGGCGAGAAGTAGGTAGGCGTCCCGCCGCCCCACTGAAGCTGAGCCACGGTGTTGCGTTCGGACAACAGCGGCCCGGCCAGGTCGATCTCGCGTTTCAGGTAGCTCAGGTACTTAGCCGCGATGTCGAGGTGGGGTGTAATGACGACGTGGCAGCCGCAAAACAAGCAGCGGTGTTCGCAAAACGGCAGGTGGGTATAGAGACTCAGCGGCGCCTCCTGCCCCTGTGTGTCGGCCTCGCCCAACCGGTCGCGGTACGCGGCCTCACCAACGCCCTCGTGGAACTCCACGGCGGTGGGATACGAGGTGTACCTGGGGCCCGGCTTGTCGAATCGCCTGAGGGTCTCCTCAGTGACTGTGAATTGGTGTGTCCCCATAGGTCACCTCACCGCTCGGTTCGTTCGTGTACGTAGTCAACCAACAACGCCAGCGCGTCGGGGTCCGTCGTGCGCTCGATTCCGTGGCCCAGATTGAAAACATGTCCCGGCTGGTCACCCGCTTCGGCGAGCACGCCGTCAATCTGCTTCTTGAGCTCGGCGGGCGGAGCGAACAGCGCCGCCGGGTCGAGATTTCCTTGAACCCCCTTCTTCGGACCGAGGATCGACCGCGCGGCGGACAGGGGTAGCCGCCAATCCACACCCACCACGTCGACATCGAGCGTCGCAACGCTCTCCAGCAGCGTCGCCCCTTGGTTGGGGAAATAGATCAGCGGCACGCCGAGAGGCTTCAGCGCGTCGATGATGCGGGCTACCGCCGGCAAGGCAAAGCGCCGGTAGTCTCCGGGACCCAGGAGGCCGGCCCACGAGTCGAACACCATGAGGGCCCGTGCACCCGCCGCGGCCTGCGCACTGAGGTACGCCACCATCGTGTCGGCGAGCTTTTCGAGCAACAGGCGTGATGCCTCGGGCTCGCTGAACAGAAAGCCCTTGGCGGTGGAGAACGTCTTGGAACCCCGTCCCTCCACCAGGTAACAGAAGAGCGTGAATGGAGCGCCGGCAAATCCAATCAACGGCACTGTGGGCGGCAACGAGCGGCTCAACTCGCGCACCGTTTCGAGGACGAACGGCACGCTCTCTTCCGGATCGGGAACGCGCAGCGCCTCGACCTGCGGCAGCCCGCGAATCGGATCCGCCACCACCGGACCGGGCAGGAAGTCCAGCGATACACCCATCCCTTCGACGGGGGTCATGATGTCGCTGAACAAGATCGCCGCATCCATCCCAAACCGCCGGATTGGCTGGAGCGTGACCTCGGCCGCGAGCTCCGGGGTCTTCGTGAGAGTCAGGAAATCGACCTTCTCCCTCACCGCTCGGTATTCCGGCAGGTAGCGGCCGGCCTGCCGCATGATCCACACCGGCGTGTGCGACGTCGGTTCGGAGCGGCACGCCGACAGGAAGGTCGGCATCTGGGTGGCGTTCACCGTCATGATCCGAACACACCCGCCAACACATCACGTGCTGCGTCCAACGTACGGTCCACGTCGGCCGCGGTGTGCGCCGCGGACAAGAACAGCACCTCGAACGGGCTGGGCGCAAGGTAGATGCCCCGGTCCAACATGCCCCAGAAGTACCGTGTGAACGCGTCGCGATTCGCCGCAGATGCCGTGTGCCAGTCGACCACCGGCTCGGTCGTGAAGAACACGGAACCCATGGAGCCGACCCGGTTCCACACCAGTGGATAACCTGCGTCGCTCGCAAGTGCGCTCCAACCCCGATCCATCTGCAGACCGAGTGATTCGAGGTGGTCGTAGACCTCGGGGTGCTCCCTGAGGTGATTCAGGGTGGCTAATCCGGCTGCCGTGGCAAGCGGGTTCCCCGACAGGGTTCCTGCCTGGTACACGGGGCCGTCGGGGGCTATTTGTCGCATGAGGTCCTCACGGCCGCCGTAGGCTCCCACCGGCAATCCACCGCCCACGATCTTTCCCATGGTCGTGAGGTCGGGGGTGATACCGAATCTCTCTTGCGCCCCACCCAACGCCACGCGGAACCCGGTCATGACCTCGTCGAACACCAGAACCGCGCCCGCCGCTGTGCAGAGGTCCCGCAATCCTTCGAGGAAGCCCTCGGCCGGCGGCACGCAGCCCATGTTTCCGGCAACCGGCTCAACGATGACGCACGCGATGTCATCCGGGTTTGCGTCGAATAGTGCTTTGACTGATTGGAGATCGTTGTACTCCGCGACGAGCGTGTCACCGGCCGTAGGATCGGGGACACCGGGACTCGAGGGGACACCGATGGTCGCGGCGCCCGACCCAGCCTCGACCAAGAACGTGTCGGCGTGACCGTGGTAGCCGCCGCGGAACTTGATCACCTTCGATCTGCCCGTCGCGCCCCGCGCCAGCCGGGCCGCGCTCATCGTGGCCTCGGTTCCCGAGTTCACGAGTCGAACGACGTCGACGGAGGGAACCATCTCTACCAGCAATTCCGCCAGCTCGGCTTCCGCTTCCGTCGGCGCCCCGAAGGACGTTCCGTTGGCAACGGCACGCTCGACGGCTTCGCGAACCGCCGGGTGTGAGTGCCCCAGAATCATCGGACCCCACGAGCCCACGTAATCCAGATAGGAGTTGCCGTCGACATCCCAGATCGTGGGGCCCGCCGCCCGGGCCACGAACACCGGGTTGCCACCCACACCGCCGAACGCCCGCACGGGAGAATTGACGCCGCCGGGAATGGTACGACGGGCCCGCTCGAACAAGCGGTCACTGTTTCCGCGCTGTGATGTCCTGGACTTTTCTGTTTCCGCTCCGCGCTGCTTCGTCACACTCACTTCTCTATTCCTCCCGCAGCCACCTCGCCGCGTCCTTTGCAAAATACGTTAACACCATGTCAGCGCCCGCACGCTTGAGCCCGGTGAGGCTCTCCAACGCAGTACGGCGCTCATCCAACCACCCCTTCTCCGCCGCCGCCTTGATAAGGGAATACTCTCCCGATACCTGGTACGCCGCCGTGGGCATGCCAAACGCATCCTTCACGCGCCGGATGATGTCCATGTACGGTCCCGCCGGCTTGACCATGACGATGTCGGCACCCTCCTCGAGATCCAACTCGACCTCACGGAGCGCCTCGTCTCCATTGGCGGGATCCATTTGGTAACCCCGCCGATCGCCGAACGCCGGCGTGGAATGAGCGGCGTCGCGAAACGGCCCATAGTACGCCGATGCGTACTTCGCGGCGTACGACACGATGGGCACGTGCCCGAGGTCGTTGTCATCGAGGGTAAGCCGGATCGCCCCAACTCGGCCGTCCATCATGTCGCTCGGAGCTACGGCGTCCGCCCCCGCCTGGGCGTACACGAGGGCGGCCTGCGCGAGGAGCGGCAGCGTGGAATCGTTGTCCACCTCACCAGTCTCTGTGAGCAACCCGCAATGGCCGTGGTCGGTGTACTCACACAGGCAGACGTCGGCCCACACCAACAGGTCGGGCACCGACTCCTTGATGGCCCGTATCGCCCGCGGCACGATGCCGTCCGGGTCGTAGCCCGCACTGCCCTCGGCGTCCTTCTGCTCCGGGATGCCAAAGAGGATCACGGCGGGGATGCCCAGCTCGTGGACTTCCTTCGCCTCCGCCACCAGGCGGTCCACCGAGAACTGTGAAACGCCGGGCATGCTGGCCACAGGGTTGGTGACGCCGTCGCCCGTCACAACGAACATCGGGTAGATGAAGTCGTCCGGCGACAGAGCCGTCTCGCGAACCATGCGGCGCCACGTGTCGGTGCGGCGCAGACGACGCAGGCGATTGTGTGGAAACGACATCCTTCAGTTACTCCCAGCGGTAATGACGGCCACCACTGCGTCAGCGAGGCCGTCTAGTGTTGAAGGGTCGGCGACCCCGGCGGGAGCCATCCCAATTTCATGAAGTGCAGCCGCAGTTGTCGGTCCGATGACAACGGCCGGGACCTGCGAGAGAATCCGCACAAACGACATTTCTCCGAGCGCGGCCCGCAATCCACTCACCGCCGACGGACTCGCAAACGTCACGGCGTGCAGGCGACCCGAATCCGCATCGGCCACACAGGCGGCGCTGTCCAGGGCCGCCGCCACCGTCTCGTACGCCACGATTCGTTCCACCCGGGCGCCGAGTCCCGTGAGTCCATCGGGAATCGTGGTCCGTGCGATATTGCTTGCGGGAAAAAGCACGTCGGCGCCGTGGGCGAAGTCGGCTTCTGAGAACGCCGCCACCAAACCCTCACTGCCGAATTCCCGAGGAAGCAGATCCACTGGCCAGCCTTCCTCGAGGAGGGTTTCGGCTGTTGAGTCCCCCACCGCCGCCACCCTTATTCCCTCCGGAAGCCCATCAATGCGACCCACCACCGCAGTGACCGCTCGAGGACTCGAGAAGACGATCCAATCGTACTGTGCCAGGTTTTCCAGTGCGCGGATCAGGGGCTTCGGATCCGCCGGTGGGGAGATCTGGACCACCGGCCAATGACGGACCTCCGCCCCCTGCGCCGCGAGCTTCGTTCCGAGCGGACCAGCGGGCGGCTCGGCCCGGGTGACCACGACGCACCGCCCTGCCAGCGCTGCACCGGTGGCCCACGCCGCGCTCATCACGCATCCCCCGCCGCGGCTCGTATCTCTTCCAAAATGGCGTCGGCTCCCTGCTCCGAGAGCGCGTCGGCCAGATCTCGCCCGATGTCCTCGGCCTTGTCGGCCTCGCCCTCGCACGTCGCCTCCACCGATCGCACGCCGTCGAGGGAGCACACGACAGATCGCAGCGAGAGCTGCCCCATCGTCACGCCGGCCAACGCACCCACCGGCACCTGGCACCCACCTTCCAGTCGATTCAGCAACGCACGTTCCGCCACCGTAGCCTGTCGTGTCTCGGCGTGATCCAACTGGCTTGCCCACTTCAGAACGCCCTCGTCGCCCTGTCGCACCTGTAGTGCAACCGCTCCTTGGGCAACGGCGGGAAGAACATGCTCCAGGGACAGGTACTCGGTCACGTCCGCGTCGAAGCCCAAGCGTTTCACACCCGCGGCCGCGAGGACGATGGCATCGAACTCGCCCTCCTTCAACTTGTTGATGCGTGTGGGCACGTTGCCACGAAGATCGACTAGCTCCAAGTCGGACCGCCACCGGGCGATCAGTGCGCGGCGACGAAGACTGCTGGTGCCGACACGCGCGCCCTGCGGCAACTCTTCCAAAGAGGCACCGGAATGACTGAGCAACACATCTCGGGGATCCTCTCGCTCCAGAACGGCGCCGATGACCAGACCATCCGGCATCTCCGTGGCAAGGTCCTTCAAGCTATGAACGGCGATATCGATTCGATCGTCCAACAGGGCCTGCTCGATCTCCTTCGTGAAGAAGCTCTTCCCCTGCACCGCGTGGAGTGGGACGTCGGTAATCCGATCGCCCTCGGTCTTGATGTAGACCATCTCTGTCTCCGGCGATCCGACAAGCGAGGCGAGGCGGTCCACAACGTGGTTGGCCTGCCAGCGGGCCAGGTCGGAACGGCGGGTCCCGATTCGGAGCGGGTGCGACGTGGAGGTCATTGCGACTGTCGTTTGGTGTGAGGTTCCGTCCGCGATTTCTCAGGCGAATCCGACTCGAGGTGGAAGAGGTCCTGCACGGCGGAGAGTTTTGTGATCCCGTCTGCGGTGGTGCTGTCGAGTTCCTTGATGCGGAGCGTGGGCTGGTGAAGCAGTTTGTTGATGAGAGACCGCGTGTAGCGCTCGAGCATTTCCCGGTCGCTGCGATGAAAGTGCTTGGCGTGCTTGATCGCCTCTCGCTGACCGATCTCCTCGAACGCGTGGCGCAACGCCCTGATCATCGGGGTCACGGCGAGCGTCGCATACCACTCGAAAAAGAAATCGAGTTCCTCCTCTACAATGCGCTCGGCCTTCGGAATCTCCTTGGTCCGTGCAGCGCGGTTCTGCTCGACGATCTTCGCCAGCGCGTCCAGGTCATAAAGAAACACGCTATCCAACCGGCCGACCCCCGGATCGACGTCCCGCGGGCTGGCGACGTCCACGAGTACCAGCGGTCGGCTTCGACGTGCCTTGGTGATGGGCTCGAGCATGGCGGTGGTGATCAAGGGCTCCGGGGAGGCCGTGGCGGTCACCACGACGTCCGCCTCGAGGAGCGCCTGGTCCAACTCGCTCATCGCCCGCGCCTTGCCGCCCAACGCTTCGGCCAGCTCCACCGCACGCTCGTGGGTGCGGTTGACGACCACCAGTTCCTCGGGATGCTCTCCTGCCAGGTACTTCCCGGCCAGGGCTCCGGTCTCACCGGCACCAACGACCAGCACGCGGTGGCGCGAGAGGTCACCAAAGACCTTGGTGGCCATGACAACGCCGGCATACGCCACCGACATCGCACCCCGTCCGATGGCCGTCTCACTGCGCGCGCGCTTTCCCGCGTGGGACGCACACTGGAAAAGGCGCATCAGGGTGGGGCCCGGCCCGGCACCCTCCTCGGCGGCCAGCAGTGCCTCCTTCACCTGGCCGAGGATTTGTGGCTCCCCCAACATGAGCGAGTCGAGTCCCGATGCCACACGGAATAGGTGGCGCGCGGCGCCCCGGCCTTCACGGAGGTATGTGTAGTCGCCGTTCTGCATGTGCGTGACGCCTTTTTGATCACCCACGGCGTGACGCAGAGCCTTGCTCGCCTCGGCGAGATTGGTGGTCGCGCCGTAGAGCTCGGTGCGGTTGCACGTCGACAGGACGACGAGCTCGGCGACTGAGCCGTGACGCTCTCGCACGTTGCGGACGAAGCGTACCGTCTCTGCCGAGTCCATCGCGAGGGCGTCGCGCACTTCGGCCGGCGCGGTGGTGTGGTTGGCTCCCAGAACAAACAGCTCCATCGCGTTACCCGAACGAGTGGAAGGACTCAACCACGAGGTTCACGAGGAACGACGAAGCCAGCAACATGCCAAAGGCCACCAGGGAGATTCCTGCCAGATACCTGCTGGGCCACTTCAACGCGTAGCGTCCGGCCAGGCAGATGCTGTAGAGCACCCAAACGAAACTCGCGCTGTAGAATTGCGGATCTGAGAGAAAGTTGCTCTCCAGCTGCCCGCTCGATTCAAGGCCCGCAACCCAGACGACGCCGATGATGATGGCCAGGGTGAGATTTCCCCACCCGAAGATCAACGCGTTGAGATTGAGGCGGGCGAGAATCTCCAGATTCGGCAGTCGCTGAAAGATGAGTCCGACGCGCTTGCCCTTGAGTGTGCTATAGAGCAGCAGGTAGAGCAGCCCGTAGACCGCGGCAATGGCGAACGCGGCGTAGCCGAGCAGGGCCGCCGTCACGTGAAACCCGAACCACGAAGAGCGGAGAATCTCTTCCACCTCTCTCGTGTGGGTTACGAAGGCGCTCGAGACCACCTGGAAAAACAGGGCAGGTGCCAGCAGGAACATGCCCGTGGCCTGGTCTTTGAGCCGCCATTCGAGAACCAGGTACACCACGGCGAGGGCGAACGCCACGAAGGAGAACGCCTCCCAGACATTCGCCATCGGGACATGCCTGAAGACTATCGTGGCCAAGAGGAGGTACACGGCGTGTGCCGCAGCGACCCCCCGGGCCAGCACAGTTGCCGTGCGCACACTCCACGTCGCCCGGGTGGTGAACAGCGTGAGGTAAACCACCACCGCCAGGAGGTATCCCAGCGGGAGGAGAATATTGAGCAATTGAAGGAGGACCAACATGTCAGCCTCTCACCCGTCGGACGGCCCGCGCCGGGGTCCGGCAGCATCCCAGGGCGCTGTCAATCATCAAGTTACCGGGTCAACTCTAAAGAACCATTCGGAGTTGTACCGGGCAGGAAGTCCGGGAAACTACGGAGTTTGACTCCCCGAAACCACTCCCGGGAAGCCGCCGTAGGGATGACACCACCCAGCCAAGGACAGGCATGCCAGACTACATCTGGATTCAGAACGTCATCTTCCCGCTGGCGGGCATGGGGATGGCCGTTCTCTTGGGTTTCGGGATCTTCCGCACGGTCAACAAGCTCATCGACCGGAAATCGGTGGGGTCCTCGCCCCAGGAGGTCCAGGCCCTGCGGGGCGAAATGGACGCGCTGAGAGCCGAACACGCCGTGGAGATCGCAGAGCTCTACGACCGCATCGACTTCATGGAAAAGCTGCTGAACCGGGCCACGTCGGAGGGGCGAACCAAGCGCAAGCTGACCCCTGCGAAATCTGTGTTCCCCTAGGAGGGGCGGGGCAGACCAACGGGTCTGCCCTTTTTCGTTGCTTTTTGACAAATAATACTGTCTAGACAATATTAAAGGTCTAATGCAAGCTTCCATTGCGATTGTTGAAGGCCCCAATAGGGCCGCCTCCATCCTCAAGCCCATCAGGCGGCGGATTCTCGAACAACTACGGGATCCCGACTCGGCCGCCGGAGTGGCCGCCGCCCTGGGGGTGCCTCGCCAGCGGGTGGGTTACCACGTCCGGCAGCTGGAAAAGCAGGGACTGATCCGGCAGGTGGACGAGCGGCGAAAAGGGGGATGCGTGGAGCGGCTCATGCAGACCACAGCCCGCCACTACGCTATCGGACCGGCCGCCCTCGGGGCCTTGGGCCCCACGCCGGACCAGGTCCCCGACCGGTTCTCCGGCGACTACCTGGTTGCGGTGGCCGCCCAGATGATGCGGGACGTTGGGATGATGCAGGAGAAAGTCAGGCGAGCTGACCAACAGATCGCCACACTCACGCTCGAATCACAGGTGCGTTTCCCATCCTCGAGGGACCAGAGCGCCTTCGCCCGGGAGCTTGCCGGTTCGTTGAAGCGCCTGGTGGAGAAGTACGGCAGAAGTGACGTGCACGGGGGAGAGACCTTTCGCGTCGTGATTGGCGGATATCCGTCGCCGGGCGACAACCGGTAATACTCACGATCGAGGAGCAGCGACATGAAGCGTGTGACCGGCATCGGCGGGGTGTTTTTCAAGTCACAGGACCCGAAGCAGCTCAAGGGATGGTATCAAGAACACTTGGGCATCACTCCGGACGAACAGGGCTACATCCAGTTCCAGTGGCGCGAGAGGGACGACCCCGAGCGTGTGGGGTGCACCGTGTGGGAAGCGTTCCCGCAGGACACCAAATATTTCGACCCGAGCGCCAAGCCGTTCATGGTCAACTTCCGCGTTGCGAACCTCGCTGAACTCCTCGACCAACTTCGCAAGGAAGGGGTCCAGGTGGACGACAAGGTCGAGGAGTACGAGTACGGGAAGTTCGGGTGGATCATGGACCCCGAGGGGAACCGGATCGAGCTGTGGGAGCCGCCGGAGTGACGAAGAGACCGACCGCGCCATTGCAGAATGAATCACCCGGAAAGACGAGAGCCCGGCTCCCAAGAGCCGGGCTCTTTACTCCTTGGTGGGATCGCCTCGCTCTGCAAGTCGCCCAGCGTCGCTCTAGAACGGTGGCTTCACCCCCGTTTCCACCCACGTCTTCAGCGCGAAGAATGCACCGACCTGGTCCGGAATACCGAACGCACAGTGGCCGAACGCATCCACTGACCGCTGCAACAGCATGTCGGATCTTCCCGCGGCCGAGACCAGATCCTCATAGGCGGCCTCGTGGAAGAGCGGCACCGCGCCGTCTCGCGTCGTGTGCAACGTGACCACGGGGATCGAGAGCTTACCGCTGGGCTGGTACCAATGCTTCAGATAGTTCGCCGCGTCCGGCGTGGCCTCATAACGCTGAACACCGGCATTTAGGAGCTCGTCGTCGGACGAGCCGGTGTATTCCGTGTTCGTGTTGCCAGCCATGAAGCGGCCGTGGGTCCGCCCAAGTAGATCTTCCGTGCCGACGACGTTGTAGTAGAGCCCAGCCAGGATCGACTCAATGAGCTCGGCGAGGCTCGTCCACTGGATATCGATCTGGTCGACGCCGGCCATGTCGATGGCGCGCAGCGGATGCGTCGCTATCGCAAGGGTGACGTCGGGTACCACGTCAGTCTCGAAATCCAAGCCGGGCGGAATGTCGAACGGCGTACCCGGTATCACCCCGGGG
Organism: Gemmatimonadota bacterium; assembly: GCA_039589615.1. Classification (GTDB taxonomy): domain Bacteria; phylum Gemmatimonadota; class Gemmatimonadetes; order Gemmatimonadales; family GWC2-71-9; genus B3T1B10. The sequence goes on along the minus strand of JBDHHA010000015.1, from coordinate 16,181 downwards.
AAGTAGAAATCGAACAGCACGCGCAAGTTCAGCAGATACTCGACCTGCAGCGGGCCACCTCCCACCAGCCCGCACATTGGAAGAGCGCCGTCAAACAGCCTGGGGTTCTTCTCGGCCAGCATCAGCGCGATGATGGCGCCCTCCGAATGACCGACCAGATAGGTTCTATTCGGCATACCAAACTGCGACGCAAAGACGCCACGGAGCTGCCGCGTGCGTTGAACCGCGTCTTTGATCGCGTAGCCGTTATCAGAAAAGCTCGAGTACGCCACTCCATAGCCGTATCCCGTGAGGATATCAGGCAGCGGATCCACATCGGGAAGAGCGATGGGCTCGCCAGGGGCCACGTACCCGTGCGAGTAGATGACCAGATCGCCGTTCCATAATGCAGGGTAGAAGAGTTTGTACAGTGATCCGGGTCCGGTCGCTCCTTCGACCTCCTGCGGCCCCGTGACTGACCGCTTTTGCAGCAGGGTGAGCTCGGAATCCGGACCGAGTACTCCGTCCGCGCACCCCGTTGCGAAGACGGTGAATGCGACGAGGGCGAAAGGTAGTGTTTTGAATCTCATGGTAACCTCCTGTGTCTAGCTCACAACAGCACTTCAACCGCCATGCTAGGAATGGCCCATTGCTCAACTGGTTGTTGGGGATCGACTCTGGCGGCGAAAAGGTTTCTTACGAGGTCCACGGTGCAGCAGCCGGCTACTTACTCGGAGCAATCCTATTTCATGGGGCGTTGGAGGTGAGGGCGTAGTGAACCGCCGGTGAAACCTTGCTCAGATGGCGGTGATGAGGACGACGAAAAAGATCTCCAGGCTCCACCTCACCGACGGGATTGGGCTTACAGAAAGTCCGCAATGAATCCGTCGTTCAATTCCAGTTGAGCATTCCGCTCCCCCCGCAGCACCATACTCTCCGACTCAACTCGATCCGCCATCTTGTTCAACTTGTCGGCTTGTTTGCGGAGTGCTGCCGCGAGTCTGCGGCGACCTTTGAGCGTTGGAATCCGCGCGCCGGTGCGCCAGGCCCGTGCCGTCGCATAGCTCACCCCCACCCGCGCCGCGACATCCCGTAACGTCGGCGTCGCTCTCGCCAGCGCTTCAGGTACGACCTTCACAGCCCACCTCGCTGATTGGCTCGTCCCCACATTAGTACCTCGGATACGAGTAGTCAATTTGGAGACTGAATTCTCGGTTCGGCGGGTGGGCAAAGAAAGCCCGCATTCTGACTGGGGAAAGCAAGGAACAGCGCCTGTCCAACGATCCCCGGCATTTTTTCTAGACCCCGAGCTGAGTAGTCAATTTGGTTACCCAAATCCCAGGAGGCTGGGCTGACAGGTCTCGACGTAGTGATGCAGCATGTCGATTTCTCGTGGCCGCTTTACCAACTCCGCACGAGTCTCGGGCCGCAGCGTGACGGCAGGTTGGACCTCGGGACGTCCCTCCGTTTCTAACCCCTGGCGACGCCACACTGTGTCACCCATTCGATCGGGCTGACGATTGCTTGACGAGTGGCGCCTACCCTTGGACGCATAGACCACCGGCAGGAACCGATGCGTCATGCGTCCCTTTGTCTCGGTGCCGTGCTCGCGTTCGTGCCGCTCACCCGCGCAACGGCCCAGATGGCCGTTCGACCGGGGGAGCGAGTGCGCGTTACAGGTTACTTCTGTCAGCCGTTCTACAACAACTGCATTGAACGCAATGTGGGGACGTTCGTGTCGTTGAAGGCCGACACGCTCGTCGTCCTGAGCAGTGGTGACACCCTCGCCGTGCCTGTAGACCTTGTGACAAGGCTCGATGTGAGTCGGGGTCGAAAGACGAATAGAGGCAAGGGTGCAGGGATCGGATTCATCCTCGGTGCTGTCCTGGGATCGGTCATCGGATACGCGAGTTATGACGAATGCGTACCCCAAGGGTGGCTTGGGTGCTTTATGGACTTTGGCCCTGAGGCTTCCGCTGCCGGAGGCTTTGCAGCCGGTTCGCTGGGGGGCGCCGTGGTCGGGGCACTTATCGGAGGATTGAGCAAGACCGACCGCTGGCACGAAGTGCCGCTCGACCGGGTGCGCGTAACCTTCGGGCCGCAACATATTGGCGGAGTCGGATTGTGGGCGTCGGTCAAGTTTTAGCGAGACACGGTTGCGGAGCCCTGTTGGGGCAATAGAAAAACGCGGTGGGGGGAGGGCTCGACCGGAATGCGTCGAACGAAGTGAGACGCGACGGCAAAGAGCCCTGAACCTGGACTCTTCTGATCCAGAGCCGGAGCGCCAGGGGCAGGCGTTCCGGGTAACCTGCCGGGAAATGGCGACTTGATGAGCATCGGCGCCCGGTGCCAGTGGCCGTTTTGCCCGCTTTTGCCCGGAGAAACACTGGCAGAAACGCTGGCACCAGATTTGTGATCTGTCCGAAGGGCAGGCGGCAGGCACACATGCGTAGTCACTTCAACTTCGACCTCGAGGACGAGCGGGATCAAAAGGAAGACGACGTGGCGGACCCGTATCTGTCGCCCGAGCATCAAGCCTGGCTCGCCGGGATGATCGCCAAGCTCTACGAGCGAATGGCTGAGGCAGAGCGAAACGGGGACGCCGCACCCAACAACGACGTGGATGCCAGCAACGAGCACTCTTATCTGCCCGAGGGATCGGCGGCGAGCGAGGCCGACCCGAACAGGGCTGGCGATCCGGGCGCCGATTTCGGGGCTGGATCGTTCTGGTCCTCGAACGGGGACTTCAACTTCTAGGAGGTCGGGACATGGCAGACCGCCCCCTCCAGTACCGATCCCGGCTCTCGATTAGGGAGCGCGGTACGCCGCTGGGTACGAACGCCTTCGAGAAGGCTGAGGATTCCACCGCCGATTCAGAAGGCTTTGTCGACGCCTTCGAGCTCACGCTTCCCTCGTGCGCGGGATGTCTGGCGGTGATGCACTCGCCCGAGGAGGTGGGCGGTGCCTGCGGCGTGTGTCGTGATCTCGTGTGCACGCGGTGCTCGGACCTGCGGTGTGAGATCGACGGCCAGATCATATGCAAACGGCACAGCCTCGACGCCCGGGGCCGGCTGGCGTGCTCCACCCACCGGTTCCTGGACCTCATCATTCTGGCTTTTCGCCGTGCCCAGTAGAGTCGGGATCGAGCATCTCCGCAGGGCCCTCTGGTCGAAACTGGAAGACGGCTCGGTGCGCGGGACCGACCTGGAGCCAGTTGTGTTGGCCGCGCTCCGCAGCACGAATGTCGACTGGCTCCAGCGGGTATTCCGCTACACGAGCGTGCAAGATCTGAAACCAATCGAGCGGGGGCACAGCACGTTTCGGGAACCCAAACCCGCTCAAGTGGCCGGCGAGGTGCTCGTCGGCCATTCGGTGCCCGGCGGCGTGCCCGTGCGGCTCAGACTCAGTGAGTTCAGAAGTCATGTTTTCCTTGCTGGGCAGTCACAGAGTGGCAAGACGACGCTTGCCCGGCTGATTGCGTCTCAGCTCGTGCGGTCGGCGAGGGTCGTGGTATTCGATATCGAGGACGAGTACGCCCCACTTGCCACGCAGGGAAGCGACTGGCTTCTCCTGCCGTTTCGGTATTGGCGAAGGAATCACTTTGTGGGGCCGGCGCGCGTCGATCCCGGTGAGTGGCTGAATCAACTGGCCACGGTGTTGGAGGAGGCGTTTGGTATCACACCGCTGTCGGCCTCACAGATGCGGGGGCTTGCCAGCCGGATGCTCGAACGAGGGCAGTCGCTCAGCTGGCCGACGATGCTCGAAGCGCTCAGGCACCTTTCATCACGTGGAGCGTCCTTCAAGGCGCTGTACGTACGGGTCCTCAACCTGCTCGCGGCCTACCGAGATCAGTTCGGGGTCAAGGTGGGATTCCTGCCGTCGGACATTCTACAGCGCTCCGTGGTCCTCGGACTCAAGAACCTGGCGTCCGACCAGCGCCTGTTCTTCTACGCCGACCTGTACTCCTTCCACTCGGCGCGCGAGGACGTGAAAGCGGCCACTACGCTAAAGGGGGTGTGGTTCTTTGACGAATATCACTCGCTGATGGACGCCCGCTGGCAGGGGAAGGAACCGCTGTCGTTCAAGATGCTCCGCCAGATCAGCAAGCGGGGGACGGGCCTGGTGGTCTGCGAGCAGTCGCCGGTGACGCTGGATGCGAGGGCCCGCACGAACTACGCGACTCGTTGCTTCTTCGGCCAGCGCGACCGGACCAACATCAACTACGTAGCCGACAGCCTGGATCTGACTCAGGACCAGCGGGAGGCCTATAAGTGGCTGCCCCCCAGGCACTTCGTCATGCAGCATCCGAGAGTGCCGTTTCCATTCGTGGTCCGTGTGCCCGAGAGCACCTTGCCGCGGGCAAGCAGTCGGCAGGTGGACGAGTGCGTCCGGGCAACCCTTGGGGTCCTGGGGTTTGACAAGGCTAATGTCCGGGACGAGAACGGTTACTCTACAGGGTCACAAACTCGCGGCCATGACGAAGATGTCCTCAGCTACCTGAACGGAATCGCGGCGTATCCAGAGGTGCCGACAACACAACGTGACAAGTTGCTCGGGCTCGGGACGGCCAAGGCGGCAGCACTGCGGAAACGTGCCTTGGACAGGGGCCTGATCGAGCAGGTGCGGGTCAACCCGGGAGGGCGAGGCAAATCTTATGTAGGCCTCAAGCTCACGGCGAAAGGCCAAGGACTTCTCGGTAGGTAGTGGCGGTTTCTCTTCTCTTTACTGTTGTTATATAGGAACGGAAGAAGCAAAAGACAAAACTCAGACTTCGTACATCACCGCCGTCACGTCGGCATCAGGGACGGACGCCATTATCTCGCGGATGCGGGGGAAGAAGTCCTGGGTTGGCAAATCGGATTCCACCGTCACTTGAATCTGCACGACGTTGACGTCTACCACGCAGGCGCTGCGGAATCCTCGCGATCGGCCACCAATCTGGATTGGCGTCGAGGTGACTTCCGGCATTTCCCCAAGGGCCAACTCGGCCATGGCGGTGGCTCTGGAGGTGCGTTCTCTGCGGGCAAAGCGGTATTGACGGTGATTGCATGGACGGAGGGAGAGGTGCCCTACTCGGACACGCCGACGACCTGTTCGGCCGCCAAGCGGTCAACCTCCTCCGAAGAGTAGCCCAGAAGTCCTTCGAGGATTTCCCGGGTGTCCTCCCCCAGCGCCGGAGACGGCTCCGTCGCTATCTGCGGCGCCGCGGAGAGGTGAGGGGTTGACCGCGCGAAGGTGTAAGTTCCGACCTCCGGGTCCTCGATATCCACCAGCATCCCGCGGGTCCGGAAGTGCTCATCGGCAAAGACATCCTTCGCCGTATACACGGGCCCCGTGGGCATGCCCGCCGCATTCAGGGTGTCCACAACTTCCCGTCGCGTCTTATCCACCATCCAGTCCTCGATGATTGGTTGCAGTACGCCGGCATTCGCAGCTCGGCTCGTGCCGTCGGCACTCCGGGGATCTTCGACGAGGTCGGGCCGACCCACAGCCGTTGCGAGACGAGCCCAGACGATGTCGTCCGGAACGTTCAGCGCCACGTATCCGTCCTTGCACTTGAAGGCCCCGCGAGGCCACAAGTGTTCGAGCCTTCCGCGCTGTGGCTCCTTTCCCGTAACCGAGTACAGAGCAACCATCCGCTCGTTCAGCGCAAGCATGTTGTCGGTCAACGAGACATCCACCAGTTGTCCTGCCCCCGTTCGCTCGCGCATGAAGAGCGCCTGTACGATCCCGTAGGCCGTGACCATTCCCGAGTACACGTCGGCAAGTCCGTAGAGGGTGAACGTCGGTGGCTTATCCTCGAACCCGATGAGGTCCATTACGCCGCTCATCGCCTCCGCCACGATGTCGAACGCGGGCCGGTTCGCGTACTCGCTCGTGTGTCCAGGCAGTCGACCGAATCCCGAGATCATGGCGTAGATGATTCTTGGATTGACGGCCTCGAATCCTTCGTAGTCGAGGCCGATCTTGTGCATCGCCCCGGGGCGCAGGTTCTCGACCACGACGTCGGACACCGTTGCCAGCTTTCGGATGATCTCCTGTCCCGCATCAGTCTGAACGTTCAGCGCCAGGCTCTTCTTGTTCCGGTTATAGGCCATGTATCCAAACGATTTCTTCACGCCGTCGCGCTCGGCAAATGGCGGGATCGAACGGCGGGGATCGCCCTTGCCCGGACGCTCGATCTTGATCACCTCGGCACCGGCGTCTGCCAACAGCATCGTGCAGTAGGGTCCGCTCATATACTGCTCGAGCCCGATGACACGTATTCCCGAAAGCGGGCACTGAGATTCGCTAGACACCCGATGTCCTCCTTACACACACTCTGCTAGATGGAATCCACACACTTGATTGCACGACCAACTGTGTCGCGAGCTTGGCACGCCCTCTCAGCAATACTCGCGATTGCCTCTCTCTATTCGTCCAACCACTCCACGATGGTTGACACTCCCATTCCGACCCCCACACAGAGCGTCGCGAGACCGTAGTACGGTCTGGACTCCTGAGATGCCCGCCGTTTCATCTCGTGAAGCAAGGTCACGAGAATGCGCGCCCCGGAGCAGCCTGTCGGATGGCCGAGTGCGATCGCGCCTCCGTTGACGTTGGTGATCTCGTGGCGGAGACCGAGCCTCCGCATGACGCCCAAAGCCTGGGCGGCAAAAGCCTCGTTGAGTTCAATGAGCCCGACCTGGGCCAGTGTGATGCCGACCCGTCCGAGGAGTTTCTCGGTTGCGGGGATCGGCCCGTATCCCATGACGCCGGGCTCAACTCCAGCTACGGCAGAGCCGACCCAACGCGCCATAGGTCGCAGGCCGAGCTCGTCTGCCTTCTCTCGACTCATGAGGAGAAGGGCGGCGGCACCATCGTTGATCCCGCTGGAGTTGCCGGCGGTGACCGTACCACTGGATCGAAACGCGGGTCTGAGACGTGCAAGCTGGTCCATGCTCGTGTCCAGGACAAATCGACCGTTCTCGCGTCGACAGCGAGGGTGCTCGTCTGTGTCCACACGGATGGGGTCACCCCGCCGCTGGGGCACCGGAATGGGAATGATCTCTTCCTGGAATTTGCCCGCGCTCATCGCGCCCACGGCTCGGCGTTGACTCTCCAAAGCGAAGACGTCCTGGTCCTCCCGGGAGATTCCCATCTCCTCGGCAATGTTCTCTGCCGTTTCCCCCAGGCTCACGATGGGATAAAGCGCATCCAATTTCGGGTTGTTGAAACGCCATCCCACCGTGGTGTCCCACATGGTCCAGTGCCCGACCGGTTGGGGGCTTTCTGGTTTGGGAATCGCCCACGGTGCACGGCTCATGCACTCGACGCCGCCTCCGACAAACGCTTCGCCTTCTCCGGCCACGATTGCCTTTGACGCCTGGTTGACTGCCTCCAGTGCCGACGAGCAGTTTCGATTCACGGTGACTCCGGGGACTTCCACCGGCCACCCAGCCAAAAGCACGGCCATGCGCGCAACATCGCGGTTGTCTTCGCCACCCTGATTGCCGCACCCCGCGTACACGTCGTCGATCTGCGCCGGATCGATCCCGACTCGGTTTACCAAGCCCTTGAGGACTTCGGCCAACAGGTCGTCGGGACGTACGCTGGCAAGTACACCGTTGTGCTTCCCGACTGGAGATCGTACCCCATCGACGATGACGACTTCCTTCATTTCGTTTCGGGTTGCAGGCGCGAACCAGAGCCGATTTGCGCGCCGGCCGGGCGCTTCGAGGGTGGCGACTCACGCTCGAGGTCTGCGATGAACTCTCCAAACCGCTCTGCTACTCGTTGCAGACGCGGATGGTGATTCTGGATGAACCGCTCTGGATCCGGGTCCTCGCGGAATGCCTCCGTCAGAGCATCAGCACGCTCATCGGTGTTTGCATCGATGTAGCTGGACGAGATCCTGAGGCAGAGGTCGTTGGCCGCGTGAAATGCGGAGCCGGGAAGGGTGGCGATCTCATAACGTTCGATGAGGTGAAACGCCAGCTCCTCGTCGGTGTGCACGCCGCGGGCTGCAAGTGGTTCTTTCCACTTCTCGAACGACGGGTAGATGTAAAAAGCACCGGCGGGTTTCACGCAAGGAACGCCGAGGTCAACCATCGTCTGGTAGAGGAAGAGGGTCCGGACGGCGTGCATGCGGGCACAGAGATCGATGTACTCTTCGATCTCGGGATCCGCGCTGTAGGCTACCAGCGCGGCGTATTGGACCGGTGCCGTAACGCAGGTCCAGATATTCGACGCTATGTTCTCGATGGCACGGGTCAGTGCTCTCCCGCCAGGTCCTGGAGGCATGATGGCCGTGCCTACCCTCCATCCTCCGAGTGGCAAGCTCTTGCTCAAGCCACCAAAGGTGACCGTCCCCTCCGGGTAATAGCGGGCGATGGAGATGTGCGAGGTCGAGGTGAATGCCGTCAATGCGTAGATCTCGTCGCTCATCACCATCAACTCGTTGTCGCGGGCGAACTCCGCCAAGGCCTCGACCTTCTCGGGATGCATCATCGTCCCCGTCGGGTTCTTTGGGCTGTTGACCAGAAAGACCTCCGGGTTACCCCAGTTCTCCCTGGTACCGTGGATGCGGGCCTCCAGCACGTCCAGCTCCAGCTCGTAATTCTCCTCGGGCCTGGTTGGCACGTAGGTGATCGGCTTGCCCAAGATCTGGGCCTGAGGGCCGTAGGAGACCCATGAGGGTTGGGGGACGATGACCTCCTGCCCCAAGGCCATCATAGATGCAAAGATGAGGGATTTGCTGCCGGGCCCCACCGCGACCTGCTCCGGAGTCACGTCGAGCTCGAACCTGCGCTGGTGATGCTCGGCAACCGCGCGACGGAGCTCGGGGATGCCAAGGGCACTCGTATAGCTCCTCTTTTGGGCATGGGCTGCCAACGCGCCGGCGATCTTGGGATGGACCGGCCAGCGTGATTCGCCGAACGCCAGGTGGTAGACGTTCTGGCCGGCCGTCCACATCTCGCGAACACGGTCGTTGATAGCGATGGTGGCTGAGGCCCGGAGCCCACGTACCCCAGCGGAGGAGAAGCGGATGGGTTTGAAACGATCGACCACAGTTGTGTCTCCGAGAGGTCGTGGCCATGTGGCCGCAGGAGCGCGGCGATAAGATGCGGAATAATCACCACACGAGGTCGCATCTGCAACTGGCCCGCCTGGGCATGCCCGCTCATCTACCGCAGCGAACCCTGCCCCTTGACCAAGGTCGCCCAGCATCGTTGAGGGGAAGTGGTCTCTTGAGAACGAAGCCCTCATCCGGGTAGTTGCCATGGAACATGCAAGTGAACCGCCGCGACAGACCGATCGACGGCACGCGCTGGAGCTGGAGGGACATAACGGCGGCAGCCCGCGTACACCTGACGGGCACGGTGCGGCCAAGGACGCCGAGTCGGCGGGCTTAGAGAATCGGTTCCTCGTCACGAGCGCGCCCAGCAGCCACAGGCGCGCGTCAGGCCTCACAATCCAGCGGACACCGGGCGCCCGGCAGCTTGCTGCGGCTGATGTTGACACAAAGACGTCCGCAGCGACGTGTCGAGACTAGTCGCGTCCCAGATCAGCGGCGTGCAGGTGGCGAGCCGCCCGCACGGCATACACGGCCCCGGTGAGGAAGGCATGCAGGACCATGGCCACTAGAGCGTAGAGGGGACGACCCAGTAGGACGCTCAGCAACATGTAGTAGGTGTAAATGTTACGCCGGCCATCGAATCGCCGGAACATTCGATCAAAGGGGGCCTGGTCGGCCAGCGAGCTACCCATCACCTGCCGAAACTGCATAGATACATGGCGCGCGAACGAATCGAAGAGAACGGTACAAAACCCGAGCAGCAAAGGCAGCGGGTCTACCCATCGGAGGTACGTGGCCCAGGCAAAAGCTATATACCACGATTGCTCGTACAGTTGATCGAAAGAGTGTTCCAGATACCCTAGCTTTGTGGTCAACCCTTTCACGCGGGCCAGCTTACCATCCACTCCATCGAGCACGTTCACCAAGAGGGCGACCAGCGAGCCCGCCAGCAACCAACCAGCTATGAAGAGTCCTGTGGCAGCAAAGGCAATAAGGGTGACAATCCCGCTCATCTGATTCGGAGTGATAGGCCAATCGGCGATCCGACGGGTGATCCAGTTTTCCAATGGGCGGTTGATGTTCCAGGCCACCACATCGAGCGTACGCTTCTGGGCCGCACTCACCAGCGCCTCCTTGCATCCCTCCGCTTCTCGTTGGCTTGCCACGCGACACCAGAAGGCACGTGCTGGTCGCCGTATCTCGACCACATAGGGTTCGATCTGATCCACGTTCAATGCAGCCAGCCCCAACTCAGACGCTAGCCATTGCAGCCGAGCCGTCTCGACTAGTGGAAGGTGTTCTTCGGCCATTTGCGCCAGGGCCCGACGGGGTAGGAACAGGGCACCGGCGTAGAGCCCGTTCCCTGTTGCTTCGCCCACAGCAGCTACCTGATCCTGACGAACTGTCAGGGAGAGCCCTTCTGGCCAAGGTGGTGAAGCATCGTAGGCCAGAATCGGGTACCCCCGCTCCGTCAGCGCGGAGAGGATACGTTCCTCTACAACGTAGTGGGCCTCAATCACCACGAGGTCTTCGTCCAGGATGGCCAACTTGGACAACGGCAACGCCTCCTGGGGATCCACCTCCAAGTAGGAGACTTGCAGCCCGACCTTGGCCGGATCGCCCACTGTAGCTTCGACCCGAGTGCGATGGTCCGCATCTGTTAGGATGAGCGCCCGACGCCACCCCAAATTGCGCAAGACGTACAGCTGGCGCCTCACCAGGGGGATACCGCACAGTGAGCGCAGGGCCAGTAGCCCCTCATCACTCTTGGTCTGGGCTGGGATAACTGCCTGCATCGCCTATCCCTTCTAGCTGGCCATCCGATCTAACCTTAACTCGCTGACGCCATCCGATGCCGCAGAGCCCGTTGGGCGTGCGCCAGGTCTCCAAGCGTATCGATATCCTGCCAGAAGCAGCCTGAAACATCACAGGCTCTGACTCCTTCCTCGTTCGTGATGAGCTGACGCACGGCGCGCGTCACGGTGCAGAGCCGCGCCTCATCCACCTTGAGCCTGGTCAGGATGGAGAAGATGCTACGCTGGAAGAGAAAGACGCCAGCATCAACCCCATTCCAGCACTCTAGGGCCTTACCGATGCGGAGAACGAAGCCCTCTTCGTCCACCCAGACCCGTGTTGCGTCGTTCAGCTGAGGCAGGACGCAGGCCTGCCGGTCGACGCAGAGAATCGTGCTCTCCCCCAGGCTCGCGAGAAGCCGTTCGAGGATTTCCGGTGAGATTAGGTGGTCGGCCATAGCCACGATGAAAGGTTCGTCCCGCACAAACTCGCGCGCCGCACAGATGGAGCTGCCATTGCCCTGCCGGTAGTCAGAGTTTACCAGGCACCGGACGCTCGCTCCGCAATGCTGCCCACGGCGAAGATACTCAGCCAGCATCCGGCCACGGTAACCTATCACCAGGCCGATCTCTTTGATTCCCGCATGTACGAAAGCCTCCAGGGTGTAATCCAGCAGAGGACGGTCCAAGACAGGCACCAGGGGTTTGGGGTACCTTGCGGTTAGAGGTGCCAACCTCGTACCCTCGCCGGCAGCCAGAATCACACCAAGCATGAGATCACCTCCTGCAGACCTTGACGGATCCAAAACCCGCGCTACGCGCTCGGTGTCAGAAGGATCCCAGGCAGCGCTGATGGCTGCGGATGACATCTTTCGTCACTGCCGCCGGCTGTCTCGTCGTTGGCGGGCGTCCAGGTGGAGGGCATCGCGCTCTAGCGGCGGAGCCGTTGAAGGCCGCCAGCGAGCATTTCAACCTGAACATGCCGGCCTGGCACCCGATAGGCTAGGTCCCAAGTGGGGTACCGACGTTCTGTCTACAGGTGGCGGTCTGGAACCCCCTTTTCACGATCCTGAAGAGTCCGGACACCAACATGGGGGAGTGGCCCCATGAAACACGAAAGCGGGCCATCCTAACTGGTTGACTCGCTTGAAGTTCCCGCCAGGGCTCAACGGGAAAGTGTTCAGCGTCAGCGAGACCCGACGGCGGAGCGCCAGGGGCAGGCCGATGCCCGGCCGGACGTGGGCGTTACAGGGCGTCACACACCCGCGAACGCGACGATCAGCTGCTCAGCTACCTCTACCTCAAAGGCATCATGGCCTATCCCGAGATGCCGACAACGCAACGTGACAAGTTGCTCGGGCTCGGGACGGCCAAGGCGGCAGCACTGCGGGAACGTGCCTCGCACAGGGACTTGATCAAGCAGGTGCGGGTCAACCCCGCACCGATGGCATGCCCATTCACGGCGGCAACGACCGGAACCCGCAACTCCTGGAGTAGTCGATAGGCAGCTTGCCCGGTTTTAACGTAACGGCGCCGTATCTTCGGATCCAGATCGCCCTCGCCATGGGACTTGAGATCGGCACCCACACGAGACGCTCGGCCTTCTCCCGTGATGACCACGACGCGGAATCGCTCGTCCGCGTCGATCGCTTCGAGGGCCTGCACCAGCTGCTCGTACAGCTCGAGGGAAACGGCATTGCGCCGGTCGGGACGATTGAGCCGCAGCACCGCCGTTGGTGGCGTGTCCAGTTCCGCGAGGACGGGCGGTGCCGGATCAGCCGACCTGCTCTTCACAGTTGCTTGGTGCTTCATGATAGTCCATGGCTGCCGCGGCGGCGCTCATGTCGCCGACACAGAGCGAGACATAGGTGAGAATGCTCTGCGCGATGTCGACCTCGGTGCAAGCCTCGATGCCCTTGAACCCCGGAGCGGAGTTTGCCTCACAGATGCGGTAGTGACCGTTGTCGAACAACATGTCGATCCCGGCGACGTCTAGATCGAGGAGCCGGGCCGTTTCCATGGCCAGCCATTCCATCTCCTCGTTGAGCTCGATAGGATGTCCCTTGCCGCCACGGGACAGGTTCGATTTGAACGTGCCCGGCTTGGCCCGCCGCTCCATGGCCGCGACGACGCGGCCACCGATCACCATGACCCGTACGTCTCGCCCGTAGCTGTCGGGAATAAATTCCTGGAGGATGATGTTGGCGTTCTTGTCCGTGGCGGCGATGAGGTTCATCATGTCCTCCAGCGCCGCTTCGGATTCACATAGCGACACGCCTTTTCCCTGTTGTCCCGACAACGTCTTGACCACCACCGGAAACCCGATCAACTGCCGGACGCGCCGCACGTTCACCGGGAACTTCGCGAGCATGGTCTTTGCGATGGGGAGGTCGCTGGCCGCGAGGATTTGTTGGGTATAGAGCTTGTCGCGCACCACCTCGATGGCAGCCGAGCCATTGAAGGAACGCACCCCGAGCCGCTCCAGGTGCCGGATCACCGCGAGGGCAAAATAGGTCGTCTCCGACCCCATCCGCGGGATGATGAAATCCGGAAGGTCGACCACCTTCGACTTGAGAAGAACGCTCTTGCGGTCAGTGCCCGTGACCACCAGGTCGATCTGTTCCGGCGTGACGATCTTCAGCTCGATCCCGACGGCCCGTCCCACGGCCACCAGTCGGTTCCGTTCGTACGATTCGGACGAAAGTCCGGTGGTCGGTTTGCGGTGGAGGAGCCACCCGCGAAGATGCGTGTCCATGACGAGTCTGCTCGGGGATCAAGTTTAAGAACGGTGGGGCAAAAGCGAAAGATGGGCCAGCGGAGGATGCACCGGCTGTCGATGTGGCCGGGCCAGAAGACAGTTACCTAGTTGGTGCGCGATGTGTGCCTCCGTTCGCGCTCCATGGGAATGTCCAGCAAGAGCTTGCGGAGCAGATCAGCCAGAGTTCGTCGCTCCTCCGTGGTGAGGTCGCTGACGAGTTGATCCGCCGCTTCGAGCCTTAACACCACTGCCTCGTCTATGAGGTGCTGTCCCGCGGATGTGACGTGCTACCAGCAGGCCGACGAGGACTCGATGATGAAGGTCATGGCCTCGCCGGTGAAGCTGGTCGGCCGAAAAGGGAGTCGAACCGGGTGAGAAACGCTGGCAGAAACGCTGGCACCGGGCCGAAAGGAAGGAGGCCCGACACCACCTAAGTGGTATCAGGCCTCGAAGTTGCCCCGCCAGGGCTCGAACCTGGACTCTTCTGATCCAGAGTCAGACGTGTTGCCAGTTACACCACGGGGCAGTGGAGCTGAGGGGGATCGAACCCCTGACCTCCGCATTGCGAACGCGGCGCTCTCCCATCTGAGCTACAGCCCCGAAAACCGTGAACCCCACCTCGAATGGGGATGGGAACCTAGAAACCGCCCATATACGAGTCAACCCTGCCCGGCATCGGGAAAGGGCACCTCGATGGTCATGCCGTCCTTGGCCACGACGGTCTCCGGGAAGACAGCCTGCGCCTGTTCCAGTATCGGCTGGGAATCCCTCGAGTATCGGGCCGAGACATGACTCAGAACGAGGCGCCGCACGCCGGCGGCGAGGGCCACCTGCCCCGCCCCCTTGGCCGTGGAGTGGTTGGTCTCCTCCGCCCGGTCCTCCTCTTCCTCGCCGAACGTGGCTTCATGAATCAAAAGGTCTGCCCCCTCCGCCGCGTCTACCACCGACTTGCACGGTTTCGTGTCTCCCGTGAGAACCAGCTTCCGCCCCGGGCGCTGCTCCCCCACCAGTTCCTCGGGCCCGATACTCCTGCCGTCGTCCAGGGTCACCGTCTTTCCAGCGTGAATCTGACCCCACAGCGGTCCCTCGGGGATGCCCAACTCCCGGGCCTTCTCCGGATCGAACCTTCCCAGCCGCTCGTGCTCCGCGATGGCGAACCCAATGGAGTAGCGGGTGTGCTGGGTCGCGAACGCCCGGATCTCGTACTCGCCTCGGTCCAGGCAATCCCCCGGCTTGAGCACCTCGATGTGGATCTCGAACGGCGTCTTCTCGACTCCCAGATTCACAGCCTGCGCCAGAAGGTCCTTGGCACCGGTGGGGCCGTAGAAACGCATCGGGTCGGTGCGGCCCTGGAGCCCCAGCGTCCTCACCAAACCCGTGACGCCGAGCACGTGATCCGAGTGAAAGTGCGTAAAGAAAATGTCGCTCAGGGAGAACCCGACGCCGTACCGCATCATTTGGCGTTGTGTCCCCTCACCGCAATCGAACATGAGCGTCTCCCCCTCTCGCGTGACAGAGATGGAGGAGACGTTGCGTTCGACGGTGGGGCGGGCTGCAGAAGTCCCGAGGAAAGTTACGGCGAGCACCGGTCGTCAGAAGACGTTCAAGTGAAAGTACCGCCCGGGCCGCTCGCGGATGTCATCCAACAGCCTCCTTAGGGCGACCAACACTTCGTTGGTATTGTGGTAGAGGGCGGTGTCGCTGAGCGCCAGGCCCAGCGAGCCTTCGCCGTTCTCAATTCCTTCGAGAATCCTACTCAACGCGTTGGTGGCACCTGCCAGACCGTCGGCCATTTCACCCAGGCTGGTCGTGACCTCGTCGAGCTGACTCGTACTGCCGCATCGGCCAGCGCGCTGATCGCGCCCGTCGCATCCTCGATGATCCCACCCTCCCCAATCTCGGTAATCGCCTCCAACGCGTTGCGCGTAGCCTCGAGGGTCTGCATCAGCTGATCGAGCACGGACTCGTCGACAAACGACTGGACGCCGGTGAGCACCGCCGCAGCCTGATCCGCGAGGCCCGCGGCGCCCTCGAGAGCGTCCATCTCCCGGGTCCCGGCAATGATCTGGTCCTCATTGAGGAATTGCCCCGCCGTGCCCGGGTTGTAGTCGACGAACTTCGTGCCCAGGAAGTCGAAAGACCTCACCTGGGCGCGTGCGTCGATCCGCGGTCGCCAGGTGTCGGTGGTCAACTCGATGTAGACGAGAACTCTGCCCACGTCCTCCAACCGCACGTTGGCTACCCGTCCGACCTGCAACCCCGAGGTGAGCACGGGATCACCGGTACTCAGTCCCTTCACGTCCGCGAAGTGGATCGGGACCGTGACCTGGCGGCCGCCGACCAAAGGTCTGCCGGTCAGCCACGCGAAGCCGCCAACGAATATCGCGGCCGCGATGATGACGAGGAAACCGACTGTCGCTTCTTGTTTGTGGTCGAATTTCATGTGCAACCGCTAGTGTTTGACGATGTCTTCGAGGTCACGTTCCAGGAATTCCTGCACGGCGTCGTCCTCGCTGGCGGCAAGCTCCTCGGGCGTACCCAGGGCACGGATCTTCCCATCATGCAACAGAGCAATCCGATCCGCCACCTTGAA
>JBDHHA010000014.1:0-49013 GCA_039589615.1 Gemmatimonadota bacterium | reverse complement strand
CGCTTACCTTCCACAAATGCACCTCTACGTCCACGTCCCATTCTGCAAGCGCCGCTGCTCGTACTGCGATTTTGCCATCGCCGTACGCAAGCAAGTGCCCGGAGACGAATTCGTAGAGACCATCAAGAGGGAATTTGCCCTGCGGGAATCGCCGGCCGAGCCCCTCGACACCCTCTACTTCGGCGGCGGCACCCCGTCACTCCTCTCTCCACCGCAGCTCGACGCGCTCATCCGGTTCTTCCGGGAGGAGATCGGCTTCGCCGCCACGGGCGTCGAGGTGACCCTGGAAGCCAACCCCGACGACGTGACGCCCGGGGCGGCCGAGGCCTGGGTGCGCGCCGGGGTGAATCGCTGCTCCCTCGGCGTGCAGTCGTTGCAGCCCTCGGTCCTGGAGTGGATGCACCGCACCCACACGGCGGAGCAGGCCCTCACTGCCATCGGCACCCTCACCGGCGCGGGGATTGGCTCGGTATCGGCTGACGTGATCTTCGCCTTGCCCGAAGCGTTGCACGCCGACCCGGTGGGCGATATGGAGCGATTGGTGGTACTGGGGCTCTCCCACGTGTCGGCCTACGGCCTCACGGTGGAGTCCGGCACGCCCCTGGCCAAGTGGACCAACCGCGGCGGTGTGCGCCACGTGGACGACGACGTCTATGCCGAGGAGTTTCTCCGGCTCCACGCACTGCTCACCGCCGCCGGGTACGAGCACTACGAGGTCTCGAACTACGCCCGGCGGGGTGAGCGCAGCCGCCACAACGGGGTGTACTGGAGCGGTCGACCCTACGTGGGAGTCGGGCCGTCGGCCCACAGCTTCGACGGAGCAGATCGACGGTGGAATCTCCGGGATTGGGCCGAGTATTCCCGCACGGTGGCGGCTGGGGACGACCCCCTCGGAGGCGAGGAGCGGTTGAGCTCCCCCCAGCGCCGGCTGGAGCGGTGGTACCTCGGCCTCCGGACGGCGGAGGGGGTGCAAATACCCGAACGCGAACCGGTTGCGGGCCCCGCCCTCGACGCCGCCGTGGAGCGGGGCTGGCTCCTTCGGGAGGGAGAATCGCTGCGACCCACAGCCGCCGGATGGCTCCGGCTCGACGCTCTGATTACGTCCTTGACCACCTCGGCCGAAGGTGGGTAAATTCCTGCGCCCATTTGACTTGGAATCATGCAAGACAGCAGTCTTTCGGACCGGGAACGCCTGGTTCTCGAAGCGGTTATTCAGTCGTACGTGAGGACCGCGGAGCCCGCGGGATCACGGACCATCGCCAAGAACTTCGCTCTCGGCGTGTCGGCGGCGACCATCCGCAACACCATGAGTGACCTGGAGGACCGGGGGTATCTGTACCATCCCCACACCTCGGCGGGGAGGATTCCCACCGATCTGGCGTATCGGGTGTACGTGGACCGTCTCATGGCGCCGTCGCTCCTCACGCAGCGCCTGCAGGAGACCCTCACGCGAGAACTCAGCGAGTCCACGGAGATCGAGTCGCTGTTGGACAAGGCGGCCAAGGTCCTCGGCGTGCTGACCCAAGAGCTGGGCATTGCCCTCGCACCGTCATTCGAGGAAGCGGTTCTCGAGCGCCTGGAGTTGGTGCCGGTGTCCGCCGAGCGCATCCTCATGGTGTTGGTGCTGCAGAATGCCGCGGCTCGGACGCTGTTCATCGAGGTCGCCAGCGGCCTTCCCGCGGAGGCCGTCGACAAGGTGGCGCTGGTGTTGAACGAGCGGCTGAGCGGCAGCACGCTCCGAGAGATTCGCGCCACGCTCCATGAGCGCCTGCGGGATATCCTACCCCACGACGGCGGGCAGGAACTCCTCAACATTTTCGTCGAGGAGTCCGATCACATCTTCCACGGACCGGGAGACGACGAGCACGCCATCGTCCTGGGAAGCGCGCAGATGTTGGCGGATCAGCCCGAGTTCAAGTCCAACGAGAAGATGCGCGACCTCCTCGAGCTCACCGAGCGTCGCGAGGTGTTGATGCAGGCCTTGAAGGCGAGGCACCACGACGGCCTTACCGTCACCATCGGCGCCGAGCATATCGATCCGAAGCTCAGCTCCCTGACGTTGGTGACCTCCACGTATCAGCGTGACGGGCTCACGGGCGTCATCGGCGTCATGGGTCCCACGCGGATGCCCTACGAAAAGATCATTTCCATCGTCGAGCACACGAGCCGGCTCATCGGGGATCTCCGCCAGTGAGGCGGTGGAGAGGCCTGCAATCCTGACATGGCACGCGACTACTACGACGTTCTGGGCGTCTCCCCCGACGCATCCGAGGCGGAGATCAAGAAGGCCTATCGCCGCAAGGCCATGGAGCACCATCCCGATCGCAACGAAGGGTCCAAGGGGGCGGAGGCGAAGTTCAAAGAGGCCGCGGAAGCGTACGAGGTACTGCGGGACCCGCAACAGCGGAGTAGCTACGACCGCTTCGGCGAAGCGGGTCTCAAGGGAGCCGCCGGTGGCTTTGGTGGGGGCTTCCATCACTTCGATCTCTCTGAGGCACTCAACATCTTCATGCGGGATTTCGGCGGCGGCGGCTTCGAGTCGATCTTCGGGGGGCGCCAGCGATCCCGGCGCGATCAACTCCGTGGTCAGGACATCCGCATATCGCTGAAGCTCACGTTGGAGGATGTGGCGAAGGGCACCAAGCGGAAGGTCAAGCTCCGCGCCCTCCAACGGTGCAAGGAGTGCGCCGGCTCCGGTGCGGCAAAGGGCGGATCCCTGGTGCCCTGTTCCACGTGCGGCGGTGCCGGAGAGATTCGGCAGGCGACGCAATCCTTCTTCGGAAACTTCGTGTCGGTGTCGGCCTGCCCGCGCTGCGACGGCGGTGGGAGGGTCATCGACAACCCGTGCAGCGAATGCGAGGGAGAGGGTCGCGCCCGGGCCGAGCAGCTCGTGGAAATCGATGTGCCCGCGGGGGTGGCCGAGAACAACTACCTCACGCTGCGGGGGCAGGGTGGCGCGGGGATACGAGGCGGACCAACCGGCGATCTGATCGTGGGGCTGGAGTTCGAGGAGGATTCCCGCTTCGAGCGGCGCGGCGACGATCTGGTCTACGACCTTCCGGTCTCGTTCGCCCAGGCTGCGTTGTCGGACGAGTTCGTGGTCCCCACGCCCCTCGGCGAGGAGACGGTCAAGGTTCCCGCCGGATCCCAGACCGGATCGGTGTTGACCCTCCGGGGCAAGGGGCTGCCGAGCCTGTCGCGAGGTGGTCGTGGCGATCTCCACGTGCGGCTCCAGGTGTGGACGCCCACCGGTCTCTCGTCGGAGCAGGAGGAGTTGTTCCAGCGACTGCGGGGGTTGGAGGGGGAGCCCCCCGGAGACGAGAGTCTAGGACGCCGGTTCTGGAACCGCATGAAGGAAGCGTTGGGAGGTTGAGGCGGGGACAGGCCGTGCCTAACTTAGAAGTCTCCAGCAGTCGGACAGATGTGGTTCGAGTGAGTTTCGTCGATTACTCCACAAGCAATACGTTGGCGGCCGAAGTGCGGAAGCTGCCAACGCGACACGGCGGGGCGAGCCGCCGCTCGCCCGGGGTGTGCGGTATGCATGCGCCTGGGTCGATGGTGTGCCACCGATGACACGCCGTTTCCGGTCCAACGGAGCAAGGGGTGCGGATGACTGAGGTCACCGGCACCCCTTCCTCATTTGGGACGGTGATGGACGTGGCCACCGCTGCGCAGCTCGAGGTAGCCCAGGCGTTGGCGCTGGTGTCCCGGCTTGCCGTGTCGGACGCGGGCGCCGCGCGGGTTCGCCAGCGGCGTCCCGGCGGGTCGGCGGAAGAGGTTCGCGAGGAGCTTGCCGCGGTCGCCGAGCTCGCCGACCTCATCGATCAAGGCGACGGCTTCGCGCCCCAGAACGTACCGGACGCACGCCCGGTGCTCGAGCATTTGGCGGTACCGGGGAGCGTGCTGGAAGGCCCCCAACTCTCTCAGCTGGGTCAGGTGGTGGACGCTATTCGCGCCATGGCGGCCGAGCTGCGTCGCTTGGAAAAGGACGGCCCACGGATTCACGCCTTGGCGGTCGAGCCGCCGCCGGCGGAGTTGGGGCAGCGACTGCAGAAGGCCATCGACGTGGACGGGAGCGTGAAGGACGGCGCGTCCGACGAGTTGGCCCGAGCCCGGCGGAGTGTTCGCTCGACCCGCGACAAGCTGGTCAAGCACCTCGAGGGGCTGATCAAGCAGTTCGCGTCCGCCGTCTCCAGCGCCGATGCCGGCGTGACGATGCGCGGCGGGCGATACGTCATTCCGGTGCGGCGGGAGGCCCAGTCCCGGGTGAAGGGCATCGTCCATGGAGAGTCGGGCTCCGGGGCCACGCTGTTCGTGGAGCCCCAGGACGCGGTCACGCTGGGGAACGAGCTGAGCGCGTGCGAGGCCGCGGAGAGTCGAGCCGTTCTCCAGGTTCTGCGCAGCCTGACCGAGTTGGCGCGACCCCACGTCGACCAGATCGAGGAGGGGTGGACGATGTGCGTGCGGGTCGACGACCTGTACGCCCGCTCGCGATACGCCCTCAACGTCGGAGCGAGTCTGCCCACCGTGCTCGAGGCGCCGGCGCCAATGGTCATACGCCAGGGGCGTCATCCGTTGCTGCTCGCTGAGTTGGAGACGGTGGTCCCCTTCGATCTCGACACCGACGAGCACGACCGCGTGGTGGTGGTGAGCGGACCCAACACCGGTGGCAAGACGGTGCTCCTCAAAGCGGTGGGCTTGATCAACGGGCTGGCGCAGTCGGGCGTACTTCCACCAGTGGGTGCAGGCACCACGTTGCCCGTGTTCGGGACGATCTTTGCGGACATCGGGGATCATCAATCGATCTCGGAAAACCTCAGCACGTTTAGCGGTCACGTTGCGGCGCTGAAGACGGTGCTCGAATCGGCGGACGCCGGCTCCCTCGTGCTGCTGGACGAATTCGGCACCGGAACAGACCCGTCGGAGGGAGCCGCATTGGCGGGAGCGGTCCTCCAGACGCTGTGTGAGAAACGGTGCGTGGCGCTGGCGACGACCCACCTCAACCAGCTCAAGCGTCTTGCCTCCGAAACGGAAGGAGCGGTCAACGCGTCGTTGCAGTTCGACCCCGAGCATTTGGAGCCGACCTACCGCGTGATCAAGGGCATCCCCGGCCGGTCGTACGGCCTCGCCATCGCCCAGCGTCTCGGGTTTCCGTCCGACGTGATGGCCCGCGCGGAACAGTTGCAGCCCGACGCCGATCGCCGGCTGGAGTCCCTCCTTGCGGATGTCGAGAAGCGCGACCAACAGATCACGGCCAAGGCGCGAGAGATTGCCGAGACCGATGCCCGGTTGGAGGCCGAGCGGGACGGGCTGGATCAGCTGCGTGGGGACCTTGCCCGACGCGCCGCCGAGCTGGATGAGGAGGCCCAGGAACTGGAGCGCAACGGTCGTGCCGAAGCGCGACGCTTCTTGCTGGAGGCGCGGAAGCGGGTGGAGGACGCGTTGGGCATGGCCCGGGCCGCGGTGTCCGAGGTGACAGCCAAGGAAGCCAGGCGATTGGTGGAAGAGGGTGTGCGGGACGAGGGATCTGCTCTGAAGAGGCTGGAGGCCGAGGCTCGCAAGAAGGGATGGAAGGTCCGCGGGTCCGAGGGCAACACCGCCACCGGGAAGGACATGGCGGCGGCGCCTCGTGTGAAACGGCGAACGCCGCCGCCGTTGCAGCTGTCCAAGCAGGCGCCCCCCACGGAGATCGATTTACGGGGCATGACCGCTGACGAAGCGGAGGACGTCGTCCTGCGGGCCATCGACGACGCGGTGGTCGGTGACATCGGGGCGCTCCGCATCATTCACGGGAAGGGTACGGGAGCACTCCGGGAGCGTGTGTCGGCCGTCCTCGAGCGCGACAAGCGAGTGGCCTCGTTCCATGCATCACCACCGCACCAAGGTGGGTGGGGGGTCACCATCGCGGAGTTCGAGTCGTGACCAGCATTCCCGACGAGCTCATCGAGCAAGTCCGGGACACGGCGGATCTGATCCACGTGCTGAGCGAGCACGTCGATCTGAAGCGCACGGGTGCGGATTACCGCGGGCCGTGCCCGTTCCACGGCGGGACCAAACGGAACTTCGCCGTGATACCGAAGAAACAGATGTACTACTGCTTCGTGTGCCACGAAGGCGGGGATGTCTTCTCCTTCTACATGAAGCACTTCGGGATGGACTATCCCACCGCCGTGCGGGAGGTCGCCGCCAAGGTCGGCGTGGTGATTCCGGAGCGACCCACGGGAGGGCCCGATCCCCGGGAGCCGCTCTTTTCGGCCGCCGCCGTTGCCGCCGAGTGGTATGCCAAGCGCCTGCGGGAAGCGTCCGACGGCGAGGTGGCGAGAACTTATCTGGCCAAGCGCGGGTTCTCGGGCGACGCGCTGCACCCGCTGGGTTTGGGGTTCGCTCCCAAGGGGAAAGCGTTCCTCGAGGGGATGGAACAGCTCGGTATCTCGCAAGACGTGTTGCTGGAGGCCGGTCTGGCGGTGCGCCGCGAGGACGAGTCGGTCCGACCGCGGTTTTGGGGACGACTGTTGTTCCCGATTCACGATCTCCGTGGGCGGGTCGTGGGGTTTGGCGGGCGCGTGTTGGGGGACGGCGAGCCCAAATACCTCAACTCCCCGGACTCGAGGATTTTTCACAAGGGACAGTTGCTGTACAACCTGCACCATGCGAGACCCGCCATCCGGCGCGCCGAAAAGGCGATCGTTGTGGAGGGCTACTTCGACGTGCTCCGGGCGGTGGAGGCCGGCGTCGAGCATGTGGTCGCGCCGCTGGGAACGGCGCTCACCTCCGACCAGGCCGCCCTCCTCAAGCGCTACGCCCCCGAAGTGGTGCTGTTGTACGACAACGATCAGGCCGGAATGCGCGCGAGCTTTCGTGCAGGGGACGAGCTGTTGCGGGCGTCGGTGCGGGTCACGATTGCCACGCCACCTCAAGGGGAGGATCCCGATTCGCTGGTGGTCAAGGGCGGTGCGGAGGCGCTGACGGGCATCGTCGACGACGCCATGGACGTGTTCGAGCGCAAGCTGCAGCTGCTGGAACGCAAGGGGTGGACCGAAACCCTGGCCGGGCGGCGTCGTGCCCTCGACCGCCTGCTGCCGACGCTGCGGGCGGCCCGGGATCCGGTGACGTGTGACCTCTACGTCACCCGTGCCGCGGAAACGTTGGGTATCACGGACGCGTCGATTCGTCGGGAGATCGGCGAGGGATCGTCTCGCCGCGCCCATCCGGCGCCCGAACGGATGGACGAGCCGCGGCGAGGGAGCCCGAGTGCGGGCCCGATGTCGGCGGAGCGCAACTTGACACGGGTGTTGGTCCACGAGCCGCAATGGCGCTCCCGCATTGTGGAGCAAATTGACGACCCGTCCGTACTCGGGGAGCCGGATCGTGCGTTGTTCGAGTACCTCTCGATTCAACCCGCAGACGTTACGGGTGCGGAGATGCTGGCCCACGTGGAGGGTGCGGCGCGGACGGTGTTGGAGAGCGTGCTCGAAGAGGGGTGGGGTGAGATGGATGTCGACGCCCTGGTGGCTGGCTCGCTCAACCACCTCCGGAGTCGGAGTATCGAGAAGAAGCTGGAACACCTGCGACGCCACATGGCTGTGGCGCCGGAGGACGAAAAACCCGGGATCGTGCAAGAAATCGATTCCCTGAGCCGGAAGCTTTCATCGTTGAAGCCCGGGCGTTGGAATGTCATTCGAACTGGGAGGAGTAGTGCAGTCTGACCTCAAACGTTTGTTAGTGCTGCAGGATACGGATCGCGTGGTGATGGGTGCCGAGGAAAGCCTGCGCGCGCTGGAGCCGGAGATTGCGGAATTGGATAGCGTCGTCGAGCAGTTAGAGCAAGCGTCCGAGCAACTGCAGGCGAAGCTCGAGGAAGCAAAGGAGAAGCGCGCCGAGCTCGAAACCCACATCGAGACCTACCGTGTGATGCAGGAGCGGCGGCGCCAGAAGCTCGAGTGGGTGCGGGGTGCGAAGGAGGCGTCGGCCCTCATGGCGGAAATCGACTTGGCGCGCAGCGTGCTGGCGAAGGAGGAATCCGATTGGATCCGCTCGGCGGACGAGGTGCAGGAAATCGAAACGGTGGCTGCGGAAGCCGCTGAGCGCGCGGAGGCGGCAAAGGAAGAACAGGCGCCGCGCCGTGAGGAGATCGCGGCCATTCGCGCCGAGTGCAACGAACGGCTGGAAGATGCCCTCACGCGAAGAGAGGAAGCGGCGACCGAGATCCGGAAGTCCAAACGGAGTCTGCTGGCCCTGTACGACAGAATCCGGAGCGGGCGCGCGCCGTTCGCCATGTACGAGCTCCACGCCGATGCGTGCGGTCACTGTTACACGTCCGTACCGATGCATTTGCGACAGCAGATACAGCGCAGCGAGTCGTTTGCCACCTGCGAGGCGTGCGGAGTACTGATCTACATTCCCGAATGACGTCGATCGAGACCCGCTGGCGATTCAGCGAGCAGCCGGATGCCGCTGCGAAGAGCGGGATGGCCGAGGGATTGGGCATTCCCCAGGCACTCGCCGCGCTACTGATCCAGCGAGGGTTCGGTACGCTGGAGGATGCAAAGACCTTCCTCCGGCCGTCTCTCACGTCGTTGAGTGATCCCTTGGAGTTCAAGGATCTTCCGGAAGCCACCTCCCTCATTGCCGCGGCGGTCCGCGCGGGACAGACGATCGTCGTGCACGGCGATTACGACGTCGACGGACAGTCCGGAGCCGCCCTGTTGACTCGCGTGCTGGAGGAGGCCGGGGCCGACGTGAAGCCCTTCGTTCCCCACCGGGTGCGCGACGGGTACGATTTGGGCCCCGCGGGCCTGGCGTTCGCGGAAGACCACGGGGCTTCCCTCATCGTCACGTGCGATTGCGGCACCTCCGCACACCAGACGGTTGCCGACGCCAAGGCCCGTGGCATGCAGGTGGTGATCACGGACCACCACGTGCCCGGGGTTCTCCCTCCGGCGGATGCCGTGGTCAATCCCAACCGACCCGATTGTCCCTCCCGCTCGAAGCAGCTGTGCGGTGCTGGGGTGGCGTTCAAGCTCGCGCAGGCGCTCATCGGTGAGCTCGGGCTCCCGGAGAACATGGCGCTCCACCTCCTGGATCTCGTGGCGCTGGCCACAGTGGCGGACATGGTGCCGTTGACGGGGGAGAACCGTGTGCTGGTGCGGTTCGGTCTGAAGACGTTGGCCCAATCGCGCTGGCCCGGCGTGCGAGCGCTGGTGGAGACGGCGGGCCTCGGCGACAAGGCGATTCGGGCCGGGCACGTGGGCTACATCCTCGCACCGCGGTTGAACGCGGTGGGGCGCATCGGCGACGCGAAGGACGGACTGCGGTTGTTGTTGACCGACGACGAGGCGTCCGCCAGGGATCAGGCGCGGGCGCTGGAAGCCCTCAACGCCCGGCGGCAGGCCATGGACCAGGAGATCCTCCGCGCCGTCACCGAGGAGATCGACGAGACGCTCGACCCCGACGAGCATTACGGGTTGGTGCTGGCGCGGGACGGGTGGCACCCCGGCGTCATCGGGATCGTGGCGTCGCGCGTCGTCGAACGATACGCCCGGCCCACATTCCTCGTGGCGTTGGATGGTGACGAAGGGAAGGGATCCGGTCGCAGCGTGCGTGGCTTCGATCTCCATGCCGCGCTGACAGGGTGCTCGGAGCACCTGGTGAAGTTCGGCGGGCATCCCATGGCGGCGGGGCTCACGATCACGCGCGACGCCATCGAACCGTTTCGCGAGGCGTTCAATGAGGCGGCCCGGGCCGCCCTGTCGCTGGACGATCTGGTGCACGAGCAACGTGTAGATGTGGAGACTCCGGTGGGGGGGCTCGATGCCGATCTCGAGCGCCTGCTGCGGCACTTGGAGCCCTGCGGGCTGGGAAACCCCGCGCCGGTGTTCGCCGTGACCAACGCGCGGGCAACCGGGCCCCGTGAGGTGGGCGTGAACCACCTCAAGTTCACCCTCGTGGACGACACCGGACGGCTCGACGCCATTGGATTCGAACTTGCCGATCGAGTAGAATCAGGTTGGCTGGGCGGCCCGGTGGACGTGGCCCTGCGACTCGAGGAAAACGAATTCCGCGGGAAGGTGAGTCTTCAAGCGCGGGTGCTGGCGTTGCGTCCGACGGATTGATGCGAATCATCGCCGGAGAGTTCCGCGGACGCACGCTCCGTCCCCCCGGGGATCATCGCACACGGCCCACCGCCGATCGAGTTCGTGAGGCGTGGTTCAGTATCCTGGGAGAACGGATTCAGGGGGCGGTGGTATTGGATCTCTTCGCCGGGTCGGGGGCGTTGGGGCTGGAGGCGCTGTCGCGCGGGGCACAGCGGGCGGAGTTCGTCGAGGTGGGGAAGGCGGCTCTCGGTGCGTTGCGCGCCAACGTGGCGGCGCTCGATGTGGATGACCGGGTGCGAATTCACCGGGTCGACGCATTGCGGTTCCTCGACCGCATCCGGGATGACGTGTTTGACATTGCGTTTGCCGATCCGCCGTATTCCGGCGATCATGCAGGAACGCTCGTCCAAATGTTTGACGCGCGGCCCTTTGCGCGCATACTGGGAGTGGAACATCGGTCCGCGAACGACATCGGTGGCAACGAAACGCGCACCTATGGCGATGCGGCCATAACCTTCTGTTATCGACCGTGACAAGAGTCGCTATCTACCCGGGAACGTTCGATCCTCCGACGAGGGGTCACGAAGATCTGATCTCCCGGAGCCTCCACTTCGTCGACCGGCTCATCGTGGGCGTGGCGGAGAGCGACACGAAGAACACGCTCTTCACCGTAGAGCAGCGGGTCGCCTTTCTCTCGGAGATTCTGGACGACGAGGACCGGGTCGAGGTCAAACCGTTCGACGGCCTGTTGGCCGACTTCGCCGACGAGGTCGGTGCGAACCTCGTGGTGCGGGGACTCCGGGCCGTCAGCGATTTCGAGTACGAGTTCCAGATGGCGTTGATGAACCGCAAACTGCACAACGGACTCGAGACGGTGTTCCTCGTGCCGGCGCTGCATCTCACCTTTCTCAGTTCCAGCCTGGTTCGTGAAGTGGCGAGCCTGGGTGGCGACGTCTCCGATCTGGTTCACCCGGTCGTCCAGAAGGCCCTACAGCATAAGCCTGCCTAGATGAGCTTTCGGCAGGGGCTTCATCGCCGCGCGGGCGAGAAGAGCCGCACGGTCGTCCTCGCGGAAGGGTGGGACGAACGTGTGGCTGACGCCGCCCACCGCCTGGAGGAATCCGGGATCGCGGAAACCGTCCTCCTCCATCCCGGCCAGCTGCCGCGGACGGCTGACGTGGCGGACCTCCTCCAGGCCCGTCGTCCGGGTGCCGCAGACGTCGGTCGGCTCGCCGCCGATCCCATCGTGCACGCCGCGGGCTTGGTGGCCCTGGGCGAAGCGGATGCCGCCGTGGCCGGGGCCACCTGTCCCACCGCCGATGTGGTGCGTGCGGCCCTCTGGCTCGTGGGGCCGGCCGACGGGATCGAGACGGTGAGCAGTGCGTTCTACATGTACCTCCCCGACGATCGATCCCTCTCCGCGTCGGACCAATCGTCCTGGGGCCCATCGGGGGTCCTGACGTTCACGGATGCGGGTGTGGTTCCGGACCCCACGGCCGAGCAATTGGCGGAAATCGCGCTGTCGGCGAGCCGAGACCGGCGCCGGGTCGTCGGTGATGAGCCGGTGGTCGCCTTCCTCTCGTATTCGACAGCGGGGAGCGCGGACGGCTCGAGCGTCACCAAGATGCGGGATGCCGCAGCGCGATTCCGCGGGCTTGCGCCGGACATCGTGTGTGACGGGGAGCTGCAGGGGGATGCCGCGCTGGTCCCGGAGGTCGCCGCCCGGAAGGCCCCGGACTCGCCGGTGGGCGGGCGAGCCAACGTTTTGGTGTTTCCCGACCTTGACAGTGGGAACATTGCATACAAACTGGTACAACGCCTGGCGGGGTCGGTCGCGATCGGGCCCATTCTCCAAGGTCTCACGAAGCCGGTGGCGGATCTTTCCCGGGGAGCGTCGGCGGATGATATCGTCGATGTCGCTGCGGTCGCAGTACTGCAAACCGACAACCCATCACCTACTCTGCAGGAGGTTACATGACGTTCACTGTGAGCAGCGCCCCGAACGGCGTGGTGAAAGTGGCAGTGGACGGCCAGTTGATCGTAGCGAATCGGAACGAGCTCAAGGAAAAAGTGCTCGAGGCCCTGGATTCCGGGGAGACCAAGTTCGTCCTGGACTTCACGTCCACGGGATACATCGACTCGTCGGGCCTCGGGGTGCTTGTTTCGGTTTCGAAGAAGATACGGGAAGCAGGCGGCGACCTGCGTCTCGCCGGTCTCAACGAAGACCTTCGAATGCTCTTTGAACTGACCAAGTTGGACACGCTGTTCAAGATTTGCGATACCACCGACGAAGCCGTCGACAGTTTCTGAGATGGTGATGGTTCCGCTGCGCCTCTGCGTGCGGCGCCCGAATCTCGCGCACAGCCACGGTGCGGACGAGAATCTCCAGATGACCATCACCGTGCCGAGCGAGCTCGAGATGGTGGAGCACGCGGTCGACATCGTGGCCCGTCACTGCCTGGCGTGCGGTCTCTCCACGCGGGCGGTGCGCTTCAACCTCCGCGTGGCGCTGTCCGAGGCATTGGCCAACGCCATTGTCTACGGAAATCGACTCGATCCCGGCAAACGGGTCCACGTCGCGTTGCGGCGCCACGGTGAAGGCGTCGACGTGCACGTGCGGGACCAGGGCGAGGGGTTCGATCCAGGAGGCATCCCCGACCCGAGGCAGCCCGACACCCTCGAGCGCCCCGCCGGCCGCGGGTTGTTCCTGATTCGCGAGTTGGTCGACGATCTCGCCTTCAACAAAGAAGGAAATTCCATCTGCATGACGCTCCACCGCGCCTAAGTCGCCTCGATACCGCGCTGCGAGCGCTCAGCTCAGTGGTCGAGGGTCGGGTGCGCCTGTGGCGGGTCAGCCGCGGGGCGCTCCAGCTCGTCGCGGGTGAATCCGTCGGGCCGGACGAAGAGACTCCCGTGGTTCCCTCGGCATCCACGTCCGGGCCGACGGTCACGGCGCTACCTGGCGCCCCCGACTACTTCTACCAGTGCGACGGCGTGGGGGACGGCGCCGAACTCGGGGCTCTCCTCGCTCGGTTGTTGGACAGCGAGCGGGAGACCTTGCAGGTCGCGGAGGAACTGGCGCGGCGCTACGAAGAAATCCACCTACTCTACACCATCTCGGAGGTCCTGGGCCGAACCATCGATCTGAAGGAGGCCGCGGACGTAATCGTCCGGGAGGTGAGCGCGGTGGTCGGCGCCCGGCGGGCGTCCATTCTCGTCCACGATTCCGAGGCGGAGGAGCTACGGGTGGTGGCCGGGTGGGGAATCGACGTGAGTGATTTCCACCCCGTCGCGGTGGACGACGACGAGTCCATCGCCGCATCCGCGTTTCGGCAGTGCCGTGCGATCCTCGGCGATGCCACGTCAGGCAACGGCGTGGCTGGGTCCCCGAACCGTTCGTACCGTGGCAACGCCTTTCTGTCGGTCCCCATCGTGTACCCCGATTCGGGCGGGACGCCCCGACCTGTGGGGGTGATCAACCTGACCGATCGGATGGAGGAGGATGCGTTTCGCGACCCCCACGTGCAGCTGGTGACCGCCGTGGCCCATCAGATCGGTGCCGCCATCGAGAACGCCCGCCTCGTGGTCCTCGACCAGCGACAGCAGCGCGTGCACCGGGAGTTGGAGCTGGCACACGACCTCCAGCTGCGACTGCTGCCGGCCCCGACGGTGCTCCAGGCTCACGTGGACGTCGGGGCAAAGTTCCGGCCTGCCGAGAGCGTCGGGGGGGATTTCTACCAGTTCGTGCGGCTCCCCAAGTCCCAGGTGGGGATCATGCTGGGCGATGTGTCGTCGCACGGGTTCTCCGCAGCCCTCATCATGGCATTGGTGCTGTCGGCGGCGGCCATTCACGCCGTGGCGGCCAAGTCGCCGGAGAGCGCCCTCGACCGTCTGTTGGCTTCCGTCAAAGGCGAGTTGGGGGAAGCGGAGATGCACGTGGCCCTGTTCTACGGCGTGGCCGACGCCAAGCGGGGCCGGCTGCGGTATGCCAACGCCGGGCATCCCCACGCCTTCCGCCTCCGCCGAGAGGGGCCGCCGGAGCGCCTCGAGGCCACGGCTCCCCCGTTGGGACTCGGCGACCTCCCAGAGATGACGGGAGGGCTCGTTCCGTGGGAGCGGGGCGAGGATCTCCTCTTGCTGTTCTCCGACGGGATCACGGAGGTGCGGAACGATGCCGGCGAGCCCTATGGCGAGGCCCGGGTCATCGACGTGGTGCGACGCGCCTGTGCGCTCCCGGCCGAGCAAATCGTGGAGGCCGTCTTTGACGAGGTGGACGCCTACAGTCCCACCCGGTTCGACGATCAAACCGTCGTAGTCCTCAAGGCCTGAGTGGGCAGGCGACTCGGACAGCACTTCCTGTTCGATCCGGCAATCCTCGATCGGATCGTCGACGCGGTGGATCCCCATCCCGCCGATCAGGTGGTGGAGATCGGACCGGGGAAGGGAACGCTGACACAGCGACTGGCGCCCCGGGTGGGGTGGGTGGTGGCCATCGAGCGGGATGGCGCCCTGGCTGAGGAGATTCGCACCACCGCCCCGGGCAACTGTCGGGTGATTCATGGGGACGCTCTCGAGGTGGACTGGCACGCTCAGCTCCCGGAGCCGTCGCCCGCCGCCCCGTACAAGGTGGCGGGGAACATTCCCTACGCCATCACGACGCCCCTCATCGACAAGGCTCTGATCGAGCCGCTGCCGGCGTCCATCACCTTTCTAGTCCAGAAGGAAGTGGCGGAGCGGGTAGGGGCGGCGCCTGGCTCGAAGGCGTACGGGGCCCTCTCCGTAGGCGTGCAGGCGGTGGCGTTGGTGGAGCGCCTCTTCGCCGTCCGCGCCGGCTCCTTTCGACCCCCTCCCAAGGTGGATTCCGCGGTGATCCGTCTGACGCCCCGGACCCTTCCCCTCACGGCGGCGGAGGAGCGGGAGCCTTTTCGCCGGTTCGTCGCCGGCCTCTTCGGCCAGCGCCGCCGACAGCTGACTCGGGCCCTCAGAACCGTAACGGACCTACCCCCCGCCGACATCGCCGAGCTCCTGGCCTCTCTCGGGGTGGATCCGGCGGCCCGTCCGGAAGTCTTGGCGCCCCAAGAGTTTGTGGATTTGTTCAGACTTCAGCCTCGTTGACGACCTCCCACCGAACGGCTAAGTTGTGAAAAATTTCACAAAACCATGCGCAAAATCGCCGAATCGACCGTCCGCCGCCTCTCCCTCTACCTTCGGTTTCTCGAGGAATTCGAAGAGCAGGGCGTAGACACCGTCAGCTCCGAAGCCCTGGCCACACGAGGCGGCACGACGTCCGCCCAGGTCCGAAAGGATCTGTCCTTTTTTGGGTCCTTCGGGAAGCGGGGGCTCGGCTACTCGGTCCACGAGCTGGCGTCTCGCCTCCGGGACATTCTGGGGTTGGGCAAGACCTACCGGGTAGCGGTGGTTGGTGCCGGCAACATCGGCGTGGCGTTGGTGCACTTCCACGGCTTCGAGCGGCACGGGTTTCACGTGGTCTCTCTCTACGACACGGATCCCAAGAAGGTCGGGAAGAAGCGCGGCAGCTTGATGGTTCGGGACCAAAAGGAGATCGAACGCGACATCGGCCGGGAGTCCATCGACATGGCGATCCTCGTGACGCCGGCCTCCGCAGCCCAGGATCTGGCGGACCGCTTGGTCAAGCTGGGCGTCAGGGCGTTTCTCAACTTTGCCCCGGTGCAACTGCGCGTGGGAGAGGACGTGGTGGTCAAGAACGTGAGTCTGGCCCTGGAACTGGAGGCGTTGAGTTACGGCTTGCGGAATCGCTAGATTCCGCAGAATGCCAACCGTGAGCATCACTTCAGAAATCGGACGACTGCGAGACGTCCTGGTACACGAGCCGGGCAAAGAGGTCCTCGCCGTCACTCCCGGCACTCGCAGGGATTTCCTCTACGAAGACATCATCGAACTGGACACGGCTCGCTCGGAACACCGCAAGATGGTAGCGGTGCTGGAGCGGTTCGCGACGGTGCACCACGCCCGGGATCTCCTCCTGGAGATCGCCGACCGGGAGGAGGTGCGAGAGCTCTTCGCGGCGCGCACGGCGTTTGCCGCGCCCTCGGGGACGCTGGCCAAGCAGTTGGTGGACGGGCGCGCGGAGCGCCTCGTCGAGATGTTGATCGAGGGTACGGCGGAGACCGTGGGGCCCATCGCCGAGACCCTCAACCAGGGTGCGTACTGTCTCCCTCCGCTGCCCAATCTCTTTTTCATGCGGGACGTGGGAATCGTCCTTCGCGACCGTGTCGTGATTGGTTCCATGCGTCACGAGGCCCGCTGGTCCGAAGAGCTGTTGGTGAAGGCCCTGTGCTCCCACCATCCCCTCCTCGAGAACCGGGGCGTCCTGTACGATGGCTCCGACGAGCGGCGTTTGGGTTACACCCTGGAAGGCGGGGACGTCCATCCTGTCCGCGAGGATCTGCTGGTCGTGGGAATGAGCGACCGCACGAGCGCCGTGGCCCTGGATCAGCTGTGCGACCTGGTGTTCGAGCAAGGTGCCGTGACCGATGTCATCGTGGTGGTCATGCCCGGTGAACCCAGCGCGATCCATCTGGACATGATCTTCACCCAGGTGGATCGGGAGCTCTGCGTGGTGTCGCCGCACGAATTCATGGGTCCTGCCCGTCTGGCGGTGTTGCATCGGAGAAAGGGCCGGGCCGGGGCCCGGGAGATGCCCGACTTCTTTTCCGCCCTCGAGGAGGTGGACCTACCCCTCGAACCCATCCTGTGCGGTGGAGCCGACCGCCGGGCGCAGGAGCGGGAGCAGTGGGCCTCGGGCTGCAACATGCTCGCCCTCCGGCCCGGCGCGGTGGTGGCCTACCGCCGCAACGAGGCGACCCTCGCGGAGCTCGAAAAGGCAGGCTTTCGCGTGGTTCAGGCGGAGTCGTTTCTCCTGGGGGACGATGTCGTGGACGAGGGAGAGCGAGCCGTCATCACGATGCGGGGAAGCGAGCTGGTGCGAGGCGGGGGTGGCCCCCGCTGCATGACCATGCCCCTCAGGCGGGATCTCCTGTGACCGAGGGTGGGATTCAGGCTCAGGCGAGCGGGACCCTCGTGGATCGGGCCCTGGATTTTCTCGGCGCCGGCCCCGCCGACAGCACGAAGCTGGCCCATGAGGTGTTGGGCGTACCGGCCGCCACGGCCCACATCGCCGACCGGCTGGCGGCCGCACTGCTCGGGGCGGACCCCCGTGTGCGGCGGCGGGTGGACGCCCGGTGGGAGTTGGTGCAGCAGGCGGTGGGATCGCCCAAAATCGCCGATTGCGCCTTTGCGGTGGTGGACGTGGAGACGACGGGTTCGAGTCCCCGGCGGGGGGACCGGGTCATCGAGATCGCCGTGGCGGTGTTGTCTGGGGAATCGGTGGAGGTGGTGTTGGACACCCTGGTCAATCCCGAGCGTCCCATCCCTCAAGTGGTCACGGGCATCACTCGGATCACCCAGGACGACGTCAGGGAGCAGCCCCGTTTCGCTGAGATCGCCGACGAGGTGGTCGGCGCCCTTGCCGGCCGGATCTTCGTCGCCCACAACATGCGATTCGATTGGGCGTTCGTGTCGTCGGAAACCGGACGGGCTCTCCACGTAGCGCTGGACGGCCCACGGCTCTGCACAGTGCGCCTGGCCAAGCGCCTCATTCCAGGGCTCAAGTCCCGCAATCTCGACAGCGTGGCGCAGTACTTCGGGATCGAGATCGAGAACCGGCACCGGGCGGGGGGGGATGCCGTGGCCACGGCGTGGGCGCTGCAACGTCTTTTGGCGCTGGCGGCGGAGCGGGGCATCGACACCCTGCGGGGGCTGGAGGATTTGACGCGCCGGGCCGAGCGAAAGAAGAAGCGCAAGAAGCGGCGGGCACTTCCCACACCGATGGACGAGGCATGAGTCTGGTCACGACGTTTCATGTCGGGGGATTGAGGTGTCATGCCCTCGACGCGGGGCTCCAGCGCCTCGACGGCGGGGCGATGTTCGGCGTGGTTCCCAAGCCCCTCTGGAGCCGGCGTATCGATGCCGACGACCGGAATCGCATTCCCCTGGCCATGCGATGCCTGTTGGTGGAGCATGGGGACGGGCCGGTCCTCATCGACACCGGGGTCGGCAACAAGGAGCAGGACAAGTTCCGTGACATCTACGGAGTGGAGAACGCCGGGGAGGCGGGGCCCACCCAGCTGGACGACGCCCTGGCCGCGGTAGGGTTTTCGGCGGGCGACGTGCGGTACGTGATCAACACCCACCTCCACTTCGACCACGCCGGCGGCAACACCTCGGTCCCCTTCGACGCCGCCCCCGACGCCGCGCCCCAAGTGGCCTTCACCAACGCCACCTACATGGTCCAGGCCGGGGAGCTGGACTTCGGGATGCAGGCCAACGAACGGACCGCCGGGAGCTATCTCCCGAAGAACTTCGCCCCCATCACGGAGGCGGAGCGCTGGCGACTCCTCCGGGGCGATGAGGAGATCCTCCCGGGGATTCGGGCGGTGGTGACGCCGGGACACGTGCCCCATCACCAGTCGATCCTCGTCACCGACGCCGGCGAGACGGCCTGCTTCCTGGGGGATCTCGTGCCCACCACGGCTCACCTCCCTCTGCCGTGGATCATGGGGTACGACCTGGAGCCCCTGGTGACTCTGGAGAGCAAGCGGCGGCTGCTGGGCCGGGCCGAGGCGGAGGGGTGGATCCTGGTTTTCGAGCACGACCCGGAGCGGGGTGTGGGACGGGCGGTGAAGGAGGGTAAGTCCTTTGGATTTCAAGCACTTGCCCGTTGACACCCCAGTGGCAACCGGGTAGCTTCGATTCCACAATTTGCAAGCAAGCGCCTCATGCGCTTCACCCTTTTGCCGCCGCGAGGCGTGCGTTCAGGGTTCCAACGAGACAGGTGGGGCGCGGGCCCTGTACCTGCACGGCGGACTCCCTGAAAACGGGGTCCGTTTTTTGTTGGAAGAACATTTGAACACGAACAGGAGGTAGCCTCACTGACCTATTCGAACAGGCCACAACCGCAACGGGAGCCACGCACTCGTGTCAACCATCAGATTCGGATCAGCCCTGTGCGGGTGATCGCTGACACGGGAGACCAGCTCGGTGTGATGCCGGTGGAAGAGGCGTTGAAGGAAGCCGGAGAGCGGGGATTGGATCTTGTGGAGGTTGCCCCGGACGCCCGCCCGCCCGTGGTCAAAATCATGGACTATGGAAAGTACCGCTACGAACAGGACAAAGCGGCGAAGGCGGCAAGGAAGAAGCAGCATGTGATCCACATGAAGGAGGTCAAGTTCCGGCCGGGAATCAGCCAACATGACTTCGACTTCAAGGTGCGACACGCGAAGTCCTTCCTCGGGGAAGGCAACAAGGTGAAGCTCACGATGATGTTCCGGGGACGGCAAGTCACCCATCCCGAATTGGGTCAGGAGGTTTTGGCCCGGGTGCTGGAAGAGTTGCAGGACCTGGCAAAGGTCGAGGTGGAGCCGAAGTTGGAAGGCCGCAACATGACGATGGTGCTGGCGCCGAAATAAGTCGGTCAGGCGGCGGGTAACCGCCGAACAGCTCCGAAACAACACACGACATTGGTTGACGACAATGCCGAAACAGAAGACTAAGCGAGCGGCTGCGAAGCGCTTCAAGGTGACCGGGTCCGGCAAGGTGACCCGCCGGAAGGCGTTCAAGAGCCACATTCTCACGAAGAAACATCCGAAGCGTAAGCGCCGCCTTCGTCAGGGGATCACGTTGTCCCCCGCCGATCAAAGACGGATCCGCCGACTTCTTGGGGTATAAGGGGGACACATGCCACGAGTCAAAAGCCATGTTGCCCGCCTGAAGCGGAAGAAGAAGATCATGCACGCCGCGAAAGGTGCACGCGGCGGCCGGAGCAAGCTGTACAAGACGGCGAAGGAAAATGTCGAGCGCGGTTTGGTGTATGCCTATCGCGATCGTCGCCGGAAGAAGCGCGACTTTCGTCGCCTGTGGATTGTCCGTATCAATGCCGGTGCCAGGCTGCACGACCTGTCGTACAGTCGATTTATGGCGGGTCTCAAGCGGGCCGGCGTGGAGATCAATCGAAAGCTCCTCGCGGATTTGGCCGTGCGAGACCCTGTAGCTTTCGGCGCACTGGCAGAGGCTGCAAAAAAGAGTCTGTAGTCGACGCCAGTTGCAGTACTCGTCCACGGACAACACATGTCAGAAGCTTCCCCCAACGACCAACTCGAGGCCGTTGCACGGACCATTACAGAGCTACGCGAGGCGGACGCTGAGCGCCTCGCGGAGCTCAAGGTCGAGGTGCTAGGGCGCAAGGGCGGTCAACTCACACAGATTCTGCGGTCCCTCTCCACGCTCGCGCCCGAGGAGCGGCGTGCGATCGGACAGCGGGCCAACGTCCTCAAACGCGAGGCCGAAGAGGCGGTGGCGGCGCGGGAGCACGAGCTCCGGGGCGGCGCCAAATCGCGGACGGAGGCCGATCTCACGATGCCCGGCCGCGGGGCGTGGCGCGGTGCCATCCATCCGGTGACCGGCGTGATCGACGAGATCTGCGAGATCTTTCGGGAGCTCGGATTCTCGCGCGTCACGGGCCCGGAGGTCGAGACCGAGGACTACAACTTCACCAAGCTCAATATCCCGTTGGATCACCCCGCGGTGGACATGCAGGACACGTTCTATTTGTCCCCGGGCGTGCTGTTGCGCACCCATACGTCACCGGTCCAAGCGCGAGTGATGGAGCGGTATGAGCCGCCCATTCGCATAGTCGTGCCGGGGATGGTGTATCGGCGGGACGCTTTCGATGCGTCTCACTCCCCGGCATTCTCCCAGATCGAGGGGCTGGTGGTGGACGAAGGCGTGACGTTCGTGGAGTTCAAGGCCGCCATCGACTTCTTCGCCAAGCGGTTTTTCTCGGCCGACACCGCGGTGCGGTTTCGCCCATCGTTCTTCCCCTTCACGGAGCCGTCGGCCGAGGTGGATGTGCAGTGTCAGATCTGCAAGGGCGGTGGGTGCGGCACGTGCCAGCAGACGGGGTTCCTGGAGATCATGGGTGCGGGGATGGTGCATCCAGCCGTGCTGGAGAACTGCGGAATCGATCCTGAGCGGTACTCGGGGTATGCGTTCGGCATGGGCCCGGACCGCATCACGATGCTGCGGTACGGGATCCCGGACATCCGGATGTTGTTCGAGAACGACATGCGGTTCCTCCGGCAGTTTGGGGAGTAGACGATGAACGTCTCGATCAACTGGTTGTCCGCTCTGCTGGGGACCGAACTCGACCCGGACGACGTCGCGCACCGCCTGGCCATGCTGGGCGCACCGGTGGAGGCCATCGAGCCGGTGCACCAGGACTTGGGCGACATCATCATCGCCGAGGTGGAGCGCGTCCAACAGCATCCCGACGCAGACCGCCTCACGCTCTGTCATGTCAATGATGGGGGCCAGGTCATCGAAGTCGTGTGCGGCGCTCCCAACGTGGAGGCCGGAAAGAAATACCCCTACGCCCCCGTGGGCACCGTGCTTCCCGGAGGGTTCAAGCTCAAGGCCCGAAAGATCCGCGGCGTGCAGTCCCACGGCATGTTGTGCTCGGCGAACGAGCTGGAGTTGGGTACGGATGCGGACGGCATTCTGGAACTCGACACGGACGCCGCGCCGGGAACGCCCCTGTTGGAAGCGTTGCCCCTCGGGGATTTCTGCTTGGACGTAGAGGTGACGCCGAACCGGCCCGACCTGCTGTGTCACAAGGGCGTTGCGCGGGATCTCGGCGCCGTGTTGCACCGCCCCGTCAAGCTGCCGCCGATTCCGGGAGCCACCGGGGACACTCAGGCGCCGGTGCAGGCGGAGAAGAGCGGTGTTGTGGGTGGGGTGGAGGTGGTCATAGAGGACGTGGAAGGGTGTCCGCGGTACATGGCGGCGGTCATCGAAGGTGTGACCGTTGGCCCCAGCCCCGACTGGTTGCAAACCCGTCTGCAGAGCATCGGCCAACGTCCCATCAACAACGTGGTAGACGCCACCAACTACATCCTGTTCGAGCTCAACCAACCGATGCACGCCTTCGACCGGGCCAAACTGGGTGGGTCGAAGATCGTCATTCGCCGCGGTGGGGACAGCGAGAAACTCACCACGTTGGACGGAGAAAGCCGGACATTGGACGGATCCATCACGGCCATCTGCGATGCCGAACAGGCCACGGCCATCGGCGGCGTCATGGGAGGTCGGGATTCAGAAGTGTCGGACGAGTCGACGGACGTGGTGCTCGAATGTGCCTATTTCGACCCGAAACGGATCCGGACCACGCGCACGGGGCTGAAGATGAGCACCGAGGCGTCGTACCGATTCGAGCGGGGGACGGACCTCCAGGGGATGGCCGACGCGCTGCGGCGCGCAGTGCAATTGATCATCGCCGTGGCCGGCGGGTCGGAGCCTGGTCCGCCGGTGGACGTCTATCCCAACGCCCTCAAGACGCCGGCCATCTTCTTGCGTCCGGAGCGTGTGGCCCACCTCCTCGGGGTCGCGGTGCCCCAAAAGGAGATCGAGGGATATCTCACGAGTCTCGGGTTTTCGGTGGGACCGAAGAACGGGCGGTTGGCGGTGCATGTGCCGGGCTGGCGACCCGACGTCACGCGCGAGGAAGACCTCATCGAAGAGATTGCTCGACTCCGGGGCTACGACTCGTTCCCCACGGAGCTGCGGCCGTTGCGGCCCAGCAGCGTGCCGTCCGA
This sequence comes from Gemmatimonadota bacterium, assembly GCA_039589615.1. GTDB lineage: Bacteria > Gemmatimonadota > Gemmatimonadetes > Gemmatimonadales > GWC2-71-9 > B3T1B10. Next base: position 26,230 of record JBDHHA010000014.1, on the reverse strand, counting down.
CGCCGTGGAGGCGATGGAGGCCCGGATCCGCCGGGTGCTCACGGCGCTGGGACTCAATGAGGCACGCAGCCTGTCCCTCGGACCGGCGCAGGGTGACGATGCCCAATCGGTGCTCAATCCCCTCTCCACGGAGGAGGGATTCCTGCGCACCGATCTGGTCACGGGGCTCCTTCGGTCGGCCGAGCGCAACTGGGCGGTGCGCGAACGGAACATCCGTCTGTTCGAGATCGGGTCGGTGTTCGAGGGTCGAGGGGAAGGGGAGATGCCCCACGAGGAGCGGCGCGTGGCCGGCGTAGTGTCGGGCGCCCGCCGACCGCCGCATTGGTCGGATGGGGGCGCCTCCGTTGATTTTGATCGGTGGGATGTGAAATCTTTGTTCGAGGACGCGGCGCAAGCGGTCAGTGTGCGTGGCACCGTGGTCGATGAAGATGGACGGTGGGTGCTGCGAGGACAGAATGGCGAGACGCGTGGTTGGGCCGACGAACTCGATGCCGACCGACCCGCGTGGGCGGCGCCGCTGTTCGGATTCGAGCTCCTCGCGGTCGCGAAGCCACGGCCGCGGCCGAAGTTCGAGTCGCTTCCGGCCACCCCACCGGTCGAGCGGGACATCGCGCTGGTGTTGCCGGCGGATGTGACCGCGGGACAGGTGGAGGAGATTCTGGCGAAGCGCGGTGGCAAGTTGCTCGAGTCCACGCACGTGTTCGACGAGTTTCACGGCAAGGACGTGGGGGGACGGAGTGTGGCGTGGCGGTTGGTGTTCCGTTCGCCTGATCGGACACTGCGAGACAAGGATGTCGATGCGGTGTTGAGCAAGATCCTCAAGGAATTGAAGGAGCAACTCGGTGTCGAACGCAGAGCGGGTTGATTTCCAGGCACTGGCACAGCTGGAGGCGGCGATCGAGCAGGTCACGGAGGAGCTTGCCACGTGGCGGCGGAGAGCTCACAAGGCCGAATCTGATCGCGTGGATCTCAGCGGCGATGGGGACATTGTGGATGCACGCGCCCGTATCGTCGACTTGGAGGGCGAGAACAAGGACCTGCGCAATCGCGTGCAGCAGACTCGGCGCCGCGTCACCGAACTGCTGACTCGCCTGCGGTTTCTCGAAGAGCAAACGGCCACTGGGGAGGCCCGTCGATGAGCGCGAAGAAGACATTGGTCAAGGTCATGATTGGCGGCGATGAGTTCAGCCTGCGCTCCGACCGATCCGATGACTACACCCGCGCGGTGGCCGATCATGTCGATCGGGCGATGACGGAGGTCCGGTCGTCCAGCCAATTGATCGAAAGTCACAAGGCCGCCATTCTGGCAGCGCTCGCCGTCACGGATGATTTGTTTCAGGCGCGCATGGCGGAGCGCGAGATGGGGAAGCGGTTGCATGCCCTCACAGAGCAGGTGTCCCGCCTCCTGCCCCCCGGCAAGCGGCCCTCCAAGAGTCCCTGATCGTTTGCCTCATCTGCAGACGACAGCTAGCTTTTCATAGCTTCGGCCGCGCGGTCGGCCGGGGACTGTGACCTGAGCCCTACGCGGCCCGCCGGACGGTTGGCAGGTTGCCGCTGGAGATAGATTATGGACAACGTGGCTGTATTGGTAATAGCCGCCCTCGGCGTGTCGGTTTCCGTCGGAGCGGTTTTTTACTTTTTCGGCCGCCGAGTCGAGCAACGACTCGCCGAAATGGCAGGTCGGTCCGCCGAGCAGCGCGCGGAGCGACTGATCGGTGACGCGCAACGCGATGCCGATGCCGCCAAAGCGCAGGCGATCCTGACGGGCAAAGAAGAAGTCATGCATTCCCGGGAGGAGTGGGAACGGGAGGAGAAGGGACGCCGCGAGGAGATCATCAGAATCGAGCGGCGCCTCGAAGAGCGGGAAACCCACCTCGATCACAAGATCAGCTCGCTGGACGAGCGGAACACGGATCTCCAACGCCGCGAGCAGTCCGTTCGCGACAAGGAGAAGCACGTGGAGGCGAAGGACGAGGAGCTCTCCGAGCTGCTCGGCACGCACCAGCGGCGCCTCGAGCAACTCTCCGGCATGTCCGCCGAGGATGCCAAGGCCCAACTGCTGCGCCAGGCCGAAGAGAAAGCGCGCAGCGAAGCCGCCGCCATCGTTCGCGATCTCAAGGAAGAGGCCAAACGGGATGCAGACCGGGAGGCCAAGAAGATCATCGCGACGGCCGTGCAGCGCATTGCGTCGGAATACACGTCCGAGATGTCCATTTCCGCCGTCTCGCTTCCCAACGACGAAATGAAGGGTCGGATCATCGGACGGGAGGGGCGCAACATCCGCGCGTTCGAGACCGCGACCGGTGTGGACGTCATCATCGACGACACTCCTGACACGGTGGTCGTGTCATGCTTCGACCCGGTGAGGCGGGAGGTCGCCAGGCTGGCGCTGGAGCAGCTGATCACCGACGGACGGATTCATCCCGGCCGCATCGAAGAGATCGTGGCCAAAACCAACGAGCAGGTAGAGCAGCAGCTCGTGGAGGCCGGGGAGCAGGCCGTCTACGAGTTGGGCATTCACGGAATGCACGCCGAGCTGGTGAAGCTCGTCGGCCGCATGAAATTCCGGACGTCGTACGGCCAGAACATGTATCAACACTCCAAAGAGGTCGCCTGGCTCGCCGGCATCATGGCGAGCGAGCTCAAGCTGGATGTCCATCTAGCGAAACGGGGAGCGTTGTTGCACGACATCGGGAAGGTCCTGACGCACCAACACGAGGGTACCCATGTCGAGTTGGGCGTCGAAGTGGCGACGAAATTCGGCGAACACCAGGTCGTGATCAACTGCATCGCGGCCCACCACGACGACGTGCCCCATGAGACGCCGATCTCCGTGATCGTGCAGGCGGCTGATGCCGCCAGCGGGGCACGACCCGGCGCGCGCCGGGAGGCGTTCGAAACGTACGTCAAGCGCCTCGCGCGCCTGGAAGAAATCGCCAACGGTTTCGCCGGCGTCGAGAAGACGTACGCGATTCAGGCCGGACGGGAGATCCGCATCGTGGTGTCCCCCGACCAAGTGCCTGACGATCAGGCAGCGCAAATGTCCGACGAGATAGCACGAAAGATCGAAGAAGAACTTCAATACCCGGGTCAGATCAAGGTGGTCGTGATTCGGGAGACAAGGGCGGTGGACATTGCCCGCTAAGATCATCAGCGGAAAAGAGATTGCGGCCGAGATTCGAGCGGATTTGAAATCCGAAGTCGAACAACTGAAGGCCGATACAGGAGTAACACCCGGGCTGGCGGTGGTGCTGGTGGGAGAGGACCCGGCGAGCCAGGTGTACGTTCGCATGAAGGGCAAGGCGTGCGAAGAGCTGGGCATGCACGGTGAAACGATCACGCTGCCGGCGACGACGTCGGAAGACGAGCTGCTGGCGACGGTAGACCGCCTCAACGAGGATCCCAAGATCCACGGGATGATCGTTCAGCTCCCGGTGCCCGACCACATCAACTCGACCAAGGTGCTCGAGCGCATTGATCCCCGAAAAGACGTGGACGGGTTCCATCCGGTGAACGTGGGGAGGATCCTGGTGGGGGACACGTCGGGGTTTCCTCCCGCGACGCCCTTCGGCGTGCAGCAGATGTTGATTCGTGCAGGCGTCGACACGTCGGGCGCCCACGTGGTCATCGTGGGTCGGTCGAACATCGTGGGTAAGCCTGTCGCGTCGCTCCTGATGCAAAAGGCCAAGGGCGCGAACGCCACGGTCACGGTGTGTCACTCCCGGACGAAGGACATCGGGGCAATCACGCGCTTGGCGGACATTCTCATCGTGGCCATCGGGCAGCCGGCATTTGTCACCGCCGACATGGTGCGTCCCGGCGCCGTGGTCATCGACGTGGGTACCAATCGCGTGGATGATGCCACGCGGGAGCGCGGATACCGCTTGGTGGGCGACGTGGAGTTCGAGGGGGTGAAGGAAGTGGCGTCTGCCATCACACCGGTGCCCGGAGGCGTCGGGCCGATGACGGTGACGATGTTGGTCTACAACACGGTTCAGGCCGCAAAGCGTTGGGCGGCGAGCTAGATCTCTTCTCCTCGGGGCCGCCGTCCTCGTCCGACGGGGCGTGGACGGTGGCGCAGGTGACCAGCCGCGCTCGGCAGCTGATCGACGCGGGCTTCCACCCCCTCTGGATCAAAGGCGAGGTCACCGGCTTCAAGCAGTACCGCAGCGGGCATTGGTATTTCTCCTTGCGGGACGCGGAAGCCCAGGTGCGGTGCGTCATGTGGCGCACCGACAACCGGCGGGTCTCGCAGCCGCCGGAAGACGGCCTGCAGGTCTTCGTCGAGGGCAGGCCCACGGTGTGGGAGGAGCGGGGCGAGTTCCGGATCACGGTCAAGCGCATGCTCCCCACGGATGCCGGCGGGCAATGGGAGCTGCAGCTGCAGCAGGCGAAGGCTGCCCTGGAGCGGGACGGCCTCCTCGATCCGGCCAGGCGGAGACCACTGCCGGAATTTCCCACCCGCATAGCCATCATTACCAGCCCCGACGGAGCCGCCCTCCACGACATGCTCACCGTCATCGGGCGGCGGTGGCCGGCGGTCGAGGTGTTGCTCCTTCCCACTCGGGTGCAGGGGGACGGTGCCGAGAGAGAGCTCTGCCGGGCCCTGAAGCTGGTGAACGATCTGTCTGCCGACGTGGCGATCGTGGGCCGTGGGGGCGGGTCCCGGGAGGATCTCTGGGTCTTCAATAGCGAGAAGGTGGCGCGGGCGGTGGCCGCAGTGGAAGTTCCCATCATCTCGGCGGTGGGGCATGAGGAGGATGTCGCCCTCACCGACCTGGTGGCGGACCTCCGGGCTCCCACGCCATCCGCCGCCGCGGAGGCCGTCGTGCCCGATCGGGGTGAGGCGATCCGGGTAGTGGATATGTTGGCCCGGCGGTTGGGGGGATCTCTCACCAGCCGCACACGCCTCGGGCGGGAGCGCCTCGCGCGGACCGTGGACCGCCTTCAAGGAGCGATGGCGGGCCAGATCGAACAGCGAACGACGCGTCTGGCGATGGTTTCGGCCAGGTTGGATGCGCTCAGCCCGCTCAAGGTGTTGGAACGAGGATTCGCCGTGGCTCGTAACGACAAGGGAGAGGTGCTCAAGTCGACCAAGAGCTTCACGCCCGGCTCGGATTTCCGCCTCACTGTCACGGACGGTGACGTACGCGCCCGGGTTGCCGGAGAGGACACGTGACGAAACGACCGTCTTTTGGAGCGGAGTTGGAGCGGCTCGAGGCCATTGTCCGAGGCCTGGAGGACTCCGAGGTGGATCTGGACGAGGCGCTGGAGCTGTTCCAGGAAGGCGTGGAACGTCTCAAGAACGCCCGTACCCTGCTGCAGGAGACGGAACTCACCGTGAAGAAAGTCGTGAAGGCAGCCGATGCCGACCTCCCCGATGACGACGTCGACGACTGAGCTCCACGCCTTCCTCGCGGAAGCCCGGGAGACGACCAACGCCACGCTGACCGAGTGGTGTGACGCGGTACGGCGCGATCTTCCCGGCCCGGTGGGCGAGGCGGTGGCGTACAGCCTCTCCGCTCCGGGCAAGCGTCTCCGCCCGGCGCTCGTCTTGGGGGTGTTCCGGGAGCTGGGAGGGATTGGGGACGTTTCGGAAATCGGCGCCGCGGTGGAGGTGGTCCACACCTACTCCTTGGTTCATGACGATCTGCCCTGCATGGACGACGACGATCTGCGCCGGGGACGGTCCACGACACACCGGGAGTTCGGGGTGAGCGCGGCCGTCGAAGCCGGTGTGGCGATGGTTCCACTCGCCGGCCGTGTCCTGGCGGCCGGGTGCTCCCGCCTCGGGCTCCCTCCTGCCGCGTTGGGCGAGATGGGCCGCGAGCTGTTTCAGGCGGCGGGGGCGGGCGGGATGATCGGGGGCCAGGTTCTGGATCTCGAGGCCGAGGGACGGCCCGTGGCCCTCGACGACCTCCGGGAGATCCACCGCCGAAAGACGGGTGCGCTGATCACGGCCAGTGGGGTGATCGGGGCGATGGCGGCCGGTGCCGCTGCACCGCAGTTGGCAGCGATCCGCGCCTATGGCGGCGAGATCGGCATGGCGTTCCAGATCGCCGATGATGTCCTGGATGCCACGGCCACATCGCAGGAATTGGGGAAGACGGCAGGGAAGGACGCCAAGCAGCAGAAGGCCACGTTTGTCACGTTGCTGGGCACCGATGCCGCGATGAAGGAGGCGCACGAGCGGGTCCAGAGCGCCATAGACCATCTAGGGGGTGGTGGGATAGATTCCCCTCTCCTGAGTAGCCTGGCTACCTTTATCGTGAATCGGCGCTCGTAGAAAGGAACCGACGCCCGGATATGTCCCTCTTGGAAACCATTCACGGCCCGGAAGACGTTCAGCGTTTGCCCCGGGAAGAGCTCCAACAGTTGGCGGACGAGGTCCGTGAACGGCTCATCGAGGTCGTCTCCGAAACGGGCGGCCACATTGGTGCGGGACTCGGGGTGGTGGAATTGACCGTGGCCCTGATGTGCAGTTTCGATTCGCCGAGAGACAAGATCCTGTGGGACGTGGGACACCAGGGGTATCCCTGGAAGATCCTCACAGGGCGGAACGACCGGTTTCCCACCTTGCGGCAGGAAGGTGGTCTCTCGGGCTTCCTCCGCAGGGATGAGAGCGAGCACGACCATTTTGGTGCGGGACACGCGGGAACCGCGTTGTCCGCGGCGCTTGGCATGGCCGCGGCGCGGGACGTGAAGGGCGACGAGTTTCACGTGGTGGCGGTAGCAGGCGACGGCGCCCTCACGTGCGGCATGCCCTACGAGGGCATGAACAACGCCGGGCATTCCGAGCGCGACATCATCCTCGTGGTCAACGACAACGGGATGTCCATTGCACCCAACGTCGGCGCCATCAGCAAGTACTTCGGGTCGCTCGACGCGTCTGCCATCGCGAACCGGCTCCGCGGGATGGCCAAGGCCATCATCAATCGGACATCGAAGTTCGTCGGCGGCAAACGCATGGTGGACTTCGCCAAGAACATCGAGGAGAGCGTCAAGAACCTCTGGTCTCCGGGCATGCTGTTCGAAGAGCTGGGCTTCCGCTACTTCGGACCTATCGACGGACACGACATTGCGGCGATGACCAAGACGTTCGAGACGGCGAAGGGGGTGAAGGGGCCGCGCGTGGTGCACGTGCTCACGCAGAAGGGCAAGGGCTTCCCGCTGGAGGAAGACCACCCCGAGAAGTTCCACGCCCGCAATCCCTACGACCCGGTTACCGGGGAACTGCGTGTGGCGAAGGCCTCTGGGAACCCTGGGTGGACCAAGGTGTTCGGCAAGGCGCTTACGGAGCTGGCTGCCGAGTACCCGGAGATCGTCACCATCACGGCGGCGATGCCGTCGGGGACGGGCACGAACATCTTCCAGAAGGCTTGGCCGGATCGCTTCTTCGACGTGGGCATCGCCGAGGGTCACGCCACGACGTTTGCCGCCGGGCTGGCCACGCAGGGGATGCGACCGGTCGTGGCGATCTACTCCACGTTCCTCCAGCGTGGATATGACAGCATCATTCACGACATCGCGATTCAGAAACTTCCGGTGATCTTTTGCATGGACCGGGCGGGCATGGTGGGCGCCGACGGGCAGACCCACATCGGGCTGTACGACATCGCGTATCTCCTCGCGGTGCCGAACATGACCGTGACCCAACCCAGGGACGGCGCAGAGCTCGTGGGATTGTTGCGCTGCGCGATGGCCCACAAGGACGGTCCGTTCAGCCTGCGCTATCCCAGAGACAGTGTCCCGGCACCGGCCCCGCCGGCGGCCGAGGTGGCGGCGATCGAGTACGGCACGTGGGAAATGCTGCGCCAGGGAAAGGAGTGCGCCATCCTCGCGGTTGGCGTGATGTGCGAACCGGCCCTAGAGGCCGCGGAGATCCTGGCCTCGGAGGGCCTCGAGGTGTCGGTCGTGAACTGCCGGTTCGTCAAGCCACTCGACAGGGACATGCTCCAGACCCTGGTCGCCGATCATCGGTTTCTCGTCACCGTCGAGGACGGCGTGGTGGTAAACGGGTTCGGTGTCTACGCCGCGAATGCCGTCCAGGAGATGGCGCCCGAGGTGCGGGTCAAGGTTATGGGCGCTCCCGACCGGACGTTCGAGCACGCGCCGCGCCATTCCCAGTTGGCGTCCGCCGGACTGACCGCCGAAGGAATCGCGGAATCGGTCCGCGCCCGCGCGGCTGAGGGAAGCCTCTCCACCGCATGAAGCTGGGGGTCGTCGGGAACCCGCGACACGCAGAAATCAGCGAAATCCTGAGTCGGGTTTTCGCCATTGCTCCATCCCACAACCTCACGCTGTACACCGACCCGGATCTGGTTGGGCTCTGGCCTCGCGAAGTGCCGGTGCTCGACGAGACGCAGTCCCTCGATCTGCTGGTGACGTTTGGGGGCGACGGTACGCTACTGCGGGGCGCTCACGTGCTCGCGGGCCGTCAAGTCCCTATCATGGGCGTCAACGTGGGCCGAGTGGGCTTTCTGACGACGGCGCCCCTCGAACACTTGGAGGAGGCACTCGAGACGTTTGTCGAGGGGAAGTATGTGGTGGAGTCGCGGAGGGCGCTGTCGACCACGATCATCGACGCGCACGGAGAGAGCCCCGCCGATTTCACCCTCAACGACGTCGTCGTGCACAAGGGTGGTGTCGCGCGCGTACTTCGGTTTCGGGTGACCGTGGACGACGAAGCCGTTGGGCAGTACAGCGCCGACGGCATCATCGTGGCGACGCCCACCGGATCTACCGCGTACTCGATGAGTGCCGGCGGCCCCATTGTGGTCCCGGGTGTGGATGCCTTGGCGATCACGGCGATCTGTCCTCACACCCTCGCCGTCCGGCCCATCATCGTACCGGGATCCGCTGTGATTCGCATCGAACAACTGTCGCCGTACACCGACAAGGTCCTCGTCTCGTACGACGGACAGTGGGATGTGGAACTGGAGCCCGGGAGCACAGTGTGTGTCAGATCGGCCGACGCAACCGTGCAAATGGTACGATTGGGGACCGAAGGGTTCTTCGATCGTGTCCGCAGCAAGCTACAATGGGGAGACCTGAGCGACCGCGAAAAGGTGTGATGTGTTAACCGAGCTCCGCGTGCGTGATCTCGCCGTCATCTCAGATTCCACACTTCCACTCCAACCGGGACTCAACGTACTGACCGGGGAAACCGGGGCAGGGAAGTCCATCCTCATCGACGCCCTCTCGCTGCTCCTCGGGGAGCGGGCCTCAACCGACATCATTCGGCCCGGTGCGACCAAGGCCGTGGTGGAAACCGCCTTCGAGCTGCGGCACGGGTCGGCGGTGCACGCGTCGGCGGATGCCGCCGGTGTGGAGATCGAGGAAGGCGTCCTCGTCGTGCGTCGGGACATCAACGCCGAAGGGCGCAATCGGGCGTGGGCCAACGGGAGCCCCACCACGGTGGGGGTGCTCGCCACACTCGGTCGCTCGCTGGTGGATCTCCACGGCCAGCACGAGGCTCAATCGTTGCTGCGCCCGGCGGCGCAGCGGGACATCCTCGATGCCTTCGGGGGCTCGGGCGACGAGCGGCAGCGAGTGAAGGAAGCCCACCGTGCCCTGGAAGACCTGAAGTCTCGCGAGGCAGATCTCATCGAGCGGCGCAACGACGTTATGAAGCGTGCGGACTATCTCCGGCACGTGGTCAAGGAGATCGACGATATTGCGCCGAAGCCCGGCGAAGACGAGATGCTGGCCACCGAGGCGAAGCGGCTGGCCAACGTCGAGGATCTGACCCGCTTGGCGGAACAGGTCGGTGACCTGCTCGACGGCGAAAGCGAGTCGAGCGCCGAGCACACGCTCGGCGCGGTCCGGCGAACCCTCGACCAGTTGGCGCGGATCGATGAGAGCACGGCTCGCTGGAACGAGCTGGTGGAGGCCGCCCTGGCGGCGGTCGAGGAGCTGGCGCGAGAGGTTCGGGAGTACGGGTCGTCCATCGAGGGCGATCCGGGCCGCTTGGCCGAGGTCGAAGCCCGGCGCGACCGGATTTACCGCTTGCTGCAGAAGTACGGTGCGACGGTCGATGCGGTCCTCGAGACGGGAGAGGAGGCACGCCGAGAGCTCGACGTGTTGGACACCGCGGATCTCGATCTGGAAGAGATCGCGGAACGACGGGCGGTGGCGGAGGCGCAGCTGGGGACGGCGGCTGATGTGTTGACCGCGGCTCGCAAGGACGCCGCCCAACAGTTGTCCGCGGCCGTCGGCAAGCTTCTGCCGTCCTTGGGCATGCCGGATGCCACGCTGATTCCCGAGTTCCACACGACGAAGGAGATCGGCCCCTCCGGCCACGAAGCCATCACCTTTGTAGTGCAGCTCAACAAGGGGTTGGATCCCCGTCCGGTGGCGCAGGTTGCCAGTGGCGGCGAGCTGTCGCGCATCATGCTGGCTCTGAAGGTCGTGCTGGCCGGCCACGACGTGGTACAGACCCTGGTGTTCGACGAGGTGGATCAGGGTGTGGGAGGTGCCACCGGCTCCAAGATTGCCGACGCCCTCGCCCAGGTGGCTGAGTCGCGGCAGGTCCTCGTCATCACCCACCTGCCTCAGATCGCCGCCCGGGCGGATCACCACGTGCGTATCACCAAGGGTGAGCGGGGCGGCATGGCCACGGCGGAGGTGGAGGTGCTAGCCGGCGACGCACGGGTTGGGGAAATTGCCCGCATGCTGGGAGACGGTGAAGACCCCGGCTTATTGCAGCACGCCCGGGAACTCTTGGGACTGTCCGATCAATCCGCCGTTCTGACTACTCCCCTCCAAAAACCCTGAAGAACAACCGCAAGTACAGATTCATGCTGCTGGTCTTGGGCGTCTGGCCGCCTGAGCCGTTGAACGCTGCCCGGTAATTCACGCCCGCCTCGATGGGGAGCGCCCGTCCCGTGGTGCGATCGGATCGGTAGGCGATCCCCCCGCCGTAGCTCACCATGCGCATCTCGGTTTCCACTTCCAGGGGCGCCAGGGCGGGCGCTCCGTCGGGCGATGCCCCCGGATAGGTGAACGTGTCCCGGCCCTTCCGGTAATAGTGCACCGACCCGAACACCCGTAAGACATCGCTCAGTCTGATGGTGGGGTAGGCGGAGAGCTGGATGATGTCTCCTAGGTTGCGCTGCACGGCGTATTGCCAACTCGCGGGGACGAGAGCGGAGTCGGGCGTCGTCACGCGGCGGTCGAGGGTGCCGGGCATTTGCAATGTGTACGACGCCCCGAACGACAATCCCACGGCCCGTCCCGGTTCGAAGGCGCCTTCCAAGCCCACCTGGACGTCCATCTGACCGTCGCCCGTGGGGAGGTCCACGAAGTTGTCCGCTCGATCCACACGTCCTGTCGGCAACCGCACCTGTGCTGAGAGCACCGCCCGGGTGGTCGGGTTCATCAGCAGTCCGAACCGGGCCCCCACCTCGATGTCACCGATGGACGTCTGCCGGTTGAACGCGAGGGGAAACGCGGAAAATTCCGATCCACCCAACAACGTGTTGTTGATGTCGTCGGCGCTCAGCTTGGCGTCGGGCAGCGGCAGGGCCGCCGTGAGGGGATCGGCTCCCAGGGTTTGGAGCTCTGTAGCGACGGCGGCGAGCTCGGCGAGCACCGCCGTCCCCTCCGCCGAGGTGGCCAGGGGCGCAAAGGGGGTCACATCGGATCCGGCGGCGAGTCCCGTGATGCTCAACAGGTTGCCGAGGAGTGCCGTCGCCCGTGTCACGCTCGCCCGAGCCTGGTCGCACGCTGGCCCGGTGGGGCACCCAAAACTGCCGCCGGCGATGAGGGCCTCGATCTGGCCGATAGCCACGGTGAGCTGGCCGATGAGCGCCGCCGCTTCGGCGGCCGTCGTGGCGGTGCCGTAGTTCTCGTTGGCGAGGTTCCACCCGACGTTCGCGTTTGTGCTGTCACTGGTGAACGTCACCTGCGAGCGGGTGGTGACGATGGGCAAGTTGACGCGAACCGTGAGGCGGTCGGACAGGCCCAACGCAAAGCCGAACGGGAAGTGCCGAATGTCGGCGTCCCGGATCGTTTCGAACCGCCCCACGTTGATGCGATACGCATCGTTGCCTGTGAGGGATTGTAGTGCCGCCTCGGAGGCCATGATCGACGGGAAGAGATTGCTCCCGGCGGCGTCGACGGTGAGGTCCGTGCCCAGTGGTTCTGCCGTTCCATCCACGAGGCCGGCGGTTCCGAAGGAGAAGCGCAGGTCGTAGTTGGCGTAGTAGGGAGAAAAGTCGATCCGCAACGCGCCCTTGGGAATCAAGCGCGCGTCGAGATACTGCGCATGAAGCGCTGTCGTAGCCCCGGAGAGCGTCAGGGCGACGCCCGCGATGTATGCTATTCGTGTCATGAACCGGATGAATCTAAGGGCACTCGGGAGATTGACCAAGCTAGAGCGCCCCCCCGGTTTCGGTGAGCAGCGCTCGGTCGTACGCGGCAAAGATCTCCTGACGGCTGATCAATCCGACCAGCTTTTCGCTGTCGTGTTCGGCCATCACCGGGATGTGGTGGCTTCCCCGTACCCCGAGCCGCTGCAATGCGGTTCGGAGATCGTCGTCGAGCGCCACCCGCTCGTGCTCGGTGCTGGCCAGGTCTCCCGCCACCACGACCGCACCAAGGGATTCGGCGTCGGAGATGACGGTACGGAGATCGCTGTACGTCAACATGCCGAGGAACTTCAACTCGGCATCGACCACGGGAAACTCGGTCTGCGTGCTGGCGCCGATGGCCTGGATGATCTGGGGCACGGTGGCGGTCTCCCCGATCACGTGGGGGTCGGGGTTGTAGCACGACCGAACGTCGAGACGTTCCAGTAACGCCGTGTCCCGGCCATGGGCGATCTTCTCGCCTTTGCGCACCAGCCACTCGGAATAGATCGAGTGGGGGTAGAGTCGCCTGGCGGTGATGAACGCAATGGCCCCCGTCAGCATCAGTGGGAGAATCAGGTCGTAGTCGCTGGTCATCTCGAACACGATCATGATGGCCGTCAACGGCGCGTGGGTGGCCCCCGCCACCAGCCCCGCCATGCCCACGAGGGCAAACGCCTCGGGCACGATGGTGAATCCGGGGAGGAGTCCCGTCGCCAGGCTGGCGAGCCCGCCGCCCAGCGTCGCGCCGATGAACAGCGCCGGCGTGAACACCCCGCCTACCCGCGTCGCCGCCACCGTCATCGACGTGGCGATGAGCTTCGCAAAGGCGAGGGCTATCAGGAAATACGCATCCCGGGCGCCGATGATCCCGATGTTCACCGTCTCGTGCCCCTGTCCCCAGAGGTCCGCACGGAATGCGATGTTGAAGATCGCCACCACGCTCCCGGCGGCGAGGATCCGGGCCCAGGTGGACTTGAGGCGTCCCAGCAGGTCCGGTGCCGCGTACATGCCCCGGGTGTAGAACACCGCCACGACCCCGGTGATGACCCCGAGGAGGGCATAGAGCACCAGCTCGCCGGCCGACCCGACGCCGTATTGCTCCGGGATCTCCACCACCGGTGCGTTGCCGAGCCACGCTCGGGAAATGGCGGTGGCGATGACGCTGGCCACCAGGATCGGGGGGAAGGCGCTCACGCCAAACGTCCCCAGGACTTTCTCCAGCGAGAAGAACACGCCGGCAATGGGCGCGTTGAAGGCGGCAGAGATGCCCGCCGCCGACCCGCACGCCACCAAGACCCGGAGTCGTACGGGACTCGATCGGAAGAACCGCCCGATGCGGGACCCCAGCGCCGCCCCCGCGACGGCCACGGGGCCCTCCGCTCCCACGCTTCCGCCGACGCCGATGGCGAGGGCCGCGCCGGCGGTCTTCACCGCCACCGGAATGGAATGGATCACCCCCCCTCGCTTGACCACAGCGCGGGTCACGTCGGGGATATTCTCGCCGTCGGAGTCGTTTGTCCCGTGTTTGACGAGGAGTCTCGTGAGGGAGAGGCCCGCGATCACCACTACGGCGATGGAGAGGCTGCCGATTCCCGTGAGACCCCCTGCGGCCGAGAGGGCCAGCCCTTGGATCAGGTCGATGAGCTTGTAGAAGCCCATAACGGCCAGCCCCACGGCCGCACCGATCGCCACAGCGAAACCGATGAGCAGGGTGCTCTCATCGATGCCGAGGGAGGGGATTTTCCTGGTGAGCGCCTGGCCGCGTTCGCTCACCATCGCACCGGTGACGCGCAGCCTGGCGGTGATTCGCGAGGCGTTTGGCATTGTTGGGCCGGAAGATAGTGGGGTTATGAACGGACGGACAGCCCGGGGGGCCGGGTCGGTGGTGCGGCGTCGGGACACTGCAACCAAGCCGCCCCAGACCGCATCTAACGGGCAAAAGCGCTGACCCCCTTCAAAAAAAGGACCAAGATGCGTCACACTATCATCTTCCCCTCACGGCTCCTGCTCGCGGCGTTCCTCCTCACCGCCTCTGGCTGTTCCGGACCCACGGACGACGGCGGCGTCGCGGTCAGGGACAGCGCGGGCGTGCGTATCATCGAGAACTCCACACCGGTGTGGGCCGACGGAAATGGCTGGTGCTTGTCGGACGCGCCCCTCGTCGGGATCGGCGTGGAAGACGGACCCGACGAATACCAACTCTTCCGGGTGAGCTCGGCCACGCGGTTCGATGATGGCCGCATCGCCGTCGCCAACGCCGGTACGAACGAGCTGCGGTTCTTTGACGAGACCGGTGGTTTCCTGTTCGCTCGGGGTGGTGACGGTGAGGGACCCGGCGAGTTCCGGCGCATGAGGGGAATCTGGCGCCTCGCGGACTCGCTGTTCCTGTACGACATCGGCCTCGCGCGCATTACGGTGTATTCCGGCTCCGGGGAATTCATCCGAGTGTTTCGCCTCGGAATGGCCCCCGACGGGGCGATCGTTCTGCCCTGGGGTGTCCTTGGCAATCTCGGCTTTCTGGTGCAACGCAGCCCGCTGAATAGGGAATTGGGGACCGGACTGTACCGGGATACGTCACTCTACCTGCGGTACTCGTTGGAAGGCGAGTACGTGGATACCGTGGGCTATTACGTGGGAACGGAGCGGTACTACGGAGGAATGGGCGACCAGAAGTACGCCGCCCCGGCGCCTTTCGCCCGGGTCACACACCTGGCCCCCCATGGAGAGCGGTTCTACTTGGGAACCAGCACCTCGTACGAGATCGGGGTCTTGGCTGCTGACGGGACGGTTGAACAGGTGATACGCCGACTGGTTCCGAATCGTCCCATCACCGCCGAGGAAGCCGAGGATCATTACGCATCCCTCCGGGAGCGTCTTCCCGGGATGAGCGACCAATGGCGCGCGCTGTACTCGAAGATGACGCTCCCGGACCTCAAGCCGGCGTACGGGCGGCTGGTGGCGGACGCGGAGGGCAACCTCTGGGTGGCGGAGTACGGCGATGAGTCCACCTGGACGGTGTTCGACACGGCCGGGCGGATGTTGGGGCCCGTTGCCGTCCCAGCCGGTGGGAGAGTCCTGGAAATCGGTCGCGACTATGTCCTGGGCGTGTGGCAGGACGAGTGGGAGGTCGAGCGGGTCCTGGTCTACGGCCTGTCGAAGGCCTGATCCACCCCGGGCTCCGTTGGGGGTGGCATTTTTGCACGGCCCTGGCCAGTGTTAAGCCGCACCCGAGCCTAGGCAGGATGGACTTGACATCGACTCGGCTTCCCCCGGACATCGACTGGAACGAGCTGTTGGCGCCCTACAAGCGGTCCACGCTCTGGCGCAGCATCTACCAGCTCGTGGACACGACGGTGCCGTTCGTGCTGCTCTGGGTCGCCATGCTCTGGAGTCTGAGCGTCTCCTACTGGCTCACCCTGGCCCTCTCGGTTCCCACGGCCCTCCTGGTGATGCGGCTCTTCATCCTGCAGCACGACTGCGGGCACCAGGCGTTCTTCAAGTCGAAGCGGGCGAACGACATCCTCGGGTCCATCATCGGGGTGTTCACGCTGGTTCCGTATCACTATTGGCGCAGAACTCACGCCATCCACCACGCCACGTCGGGCAACCTCGACCAGCGCAGTTTCGGAGACATCGACACGCTCACCGTCCGTGAGTACCTCGGTCTCTCCAAAACCAAACGCCTGATGTACCGGATGTACCGCCATCCCCTGGTGATGACCGTGATTGGGCCCGCCTATCAGTTCGTCTTCAAACATCGGTACCCCGCAGACGCCCCACGCTCCTGGAAGCGGGAGTGGGCCAGTGTCCACTACACGAACTTAGGTCTCCTGGCCGTGGTGACGATCATGTGGCTCACGATCGGGATCGATCGCTTTCTCCTGGTGCAGGTTCCCGTCACCGTGATCTCCGGGTCGTTGGGCGTATTCCTCTTTTATGTCCAGCATCAGTACGAAGACACGTACTGGCGGTACCGTGAGCGGTGGGACTACTACGCCGCTGGGTTGGAGGGGAGTTCCCACTACGTGCTCCCCAAGGTGCTCCAGTGGTTCACCGGCAACATCGGGCTGCACCACATCCACCACGTGGCGAGCCGGATTCCCAACTACTATCTGCAGCGCTGCTTCGACGAAAACCCCGAGTTGCAGAAGGTCACCCAACTGAGATTCTGGCCCAGCATCAAGACGTTGTGGATGACCTTGTGGGACGAGGACGAACAACGCCTCGTGGGGTTCCGCGATCTGAAGGCCATTCGTTCCAGGCTGACAACGACCGATGGTGAGGAGGTCTCGGCCACCAAACCCGACGTCGTCCCGCGCACGTGGCGATGAGTCTCACCGAACGGTTTCGGGTGGCTCCCGGCACTGCCGTCCAGCTTGTCGACTGGGATCCCGACGACACGCTGGGCTACGCCAACAAGAAGGAAGCTCGCAAAGAGCTGAAGAAGCTCAGGCAACGTCTCACCGAGCTCCAGTTCCTCCTCTACGCCGAGAACAAGCGCGGTCTCTTGATCGTCCTTCAGGGCATGGATGCGGCGGGGAAGGACGGCACCATCCGGCACGTCATGCGTGGGGTGAACCCCCAAGGGACCACCGTCACCTCGTTCAAGAAACCCTCAGCCGAGGAGCTCGATCACGATTTCCTGTGGCGGATTCACAAGGCGATGCCCCGGCGAGGGGACATCGGGATCTTCAACCGTTCCCACTATGAGGACGTCCTCGTTGTGCGCGTGCACGACCTCGTGCCCAAAGAGGTGTGGTCGGCGCGGTACGATCTGATCAACTCGTTCGAGAGGAACCTGGCGGAGGACGGCATCGTCATCCTCAAGTTCTACCTGCACATCAGCAAGGAAGAACAGAAGAGCCGCTTCGAGGCGCGGTTGACCGACCCGACCCGCCACTGGAAGATTTCCCCCTCGGATTTCTCGGAGCGGCCGTTCTGGGAGCACTACACCGAGGCGTTCGAGGAGGCAGTGACGCGCTGCAGCACCGAGTGGGCGCCATGGTTCGTCATTCCCGCCAACCAGAAGTGGTTCCGGAATCTGGCCGTGGCCTCGGTGATCGTCGAGCAGCTCGAGTCGATGAACATGCAGTTCCCCGAGCCGTCGTTCGACGTCTCAGCGATCACGATCGACTGAGGGCCCTCGCAGCGAGCGTTTGAGGGCCATGGCTACCCAGGCTCCGGCGACGGCGCCGATTCCCCCGGCCAAGAAATCCCACAGCTCGGTGCTCCGGTAGGTGAGGGGGCCCTGCAGTAACTCGGTGCCGCCCGCCAAGGCCACCCCGAATAGTGCGGCCAGCGTTATGGACGGCACCGTCCAGTAGCCGAGCCCGGCGACACCTGAGAACAGGAAGAAGTGGACCACCTTGTCGAACCACTCGAAGTAGCCGCTGGGGAGGCCGCTGGCGACGGGGGCGAAGAGGAGGATGAGGGTCAGCGCCACGTAGACGCCGAACACCAGGGTTCGGATGGGCCGGGTAGGAGAGGGGAATTGCACGTGATCGGGGCCCTGGTGAGAGGTGTGGGTTGGCGGTCAGAAGTCGTGAACAAACATAGCTGGTGGGTGAGCTGGGGAGGAGGGATGGCTTGCGTAAGTCATTGCCGTTGGCCACGTTTCGCCGAAGCTGCCCGGGTGATGGAATCGGCAGACACAAGGCATTCAAAAGCCAGCCGGACCCCACGGGAACGACTCGCATGTTTGAGCAATCACACCATTAGGACTCCATGCTGCGGCTAGACCGCCACGATCGAGGCCAGCCCGTCCCCCCCCGTGCACTCGGGCTATCCCTTGCTGCGCTGAGCGTCCCCGTCCTCGGCGCACTGTTGTTCCCGGAGTCGCTGGGTGAATACGGAGCCATGCTCTGGTTGCTCGCCCTCATCCCGGCGTTCCTCCTGGCCTACCACCGTGGCTGGCACGGGGCCACGACGGCGCTGGCCGGCGGCATGGTGCTGCTCTCGGGCACCCACGTGGTGGGATTCCTGCTCGACAAACCCTTGCCGGATAGGCCCCTCGTCCTCCTTGTGGTGGCGGCCTACATTGGCATCGCCATTGGGATCGGCTGGCTCGCGGAACTCTTGCGAGGCGTGGCAGAGCAGCAGCGGCGCGCCGCGCAGACACTTCGGCGGCTGGAGACGGCGCTCGAGACGATGCAGCTCGGAATAACCATCACAGATCTTCAGGGGAAGATCATCTATGCCAATCCAGCCGACGCAAAGATGCATGGCTACACCGTCGGAGAGCTGATCGGGGAGGATGTGGGGATCTACTCTCTGGCTGCAATGCGTGCACCACTAACGCCGAAACAGCTCAGGCAGTACACGCGCCGCAATCAGGAAAGCGTCAATGTGCGGAATGATGGTAGCGTCTTTCCCGTCCAGCTGAGGCGCGACGTGGTGATGGGCGTGGATGGGGGACCGATCGGCGTTGTGACGAGCTGCGAAGACATTACCGAACGCAAGCTTGCGGAAGAGCAACTGCACCGGGCATATCACGAACTCCGGCAGTCCCATCGCGAATTGCAGGCTACTCAGTTGCAGTTGATAGAAGCAGATAAGCTAGAAACGATCGGCCAACTGGCTGCCGGGGTTGCTCACGAGGTCAAAAATCCGCTCATGACCTTGCTGACGGGCGTCAAGTTTCTGTCGAAGTTTCTTCCAGACCAAACGGAACAGGTAACACACATTCTGACGGACATGAGCGACTCCGTCTTACGCGCTGATTCGGTGATCAAAGGCCTGCTGGATTTCTCTGCACCGCACGAGGTCGATCGCAGCCCCGAGGACCTGAACGCCATTGTCGAGCAATCCTTGTCGCTGGTAAAGCACGAGTTTGACAAATCTCAGATTACCGTAGTCAAGGAGTTGGCCAAAGATGTTCCGCCACTGCTGCTGGACAGCTTCAAAATCCAACAAGTGTTGGTGAACATCATCACCAACGCAGTTCACGCCACGCCACCAGGCGGGACGGTCACCACACGGACGGCCGTGCGCTCGCTGACGCTGGTCGATGGTGATACGATGAACGACGCGGCAGGCCAACGGGATATGGGGGAACGTGCGGTCTACCTCGAGGTCGAAGACACAGGCTCAGGTATCCCCGATGAGAAGCTGTCGAAGATCTTCGACCCGTTTTTCACGACCAAGACCGCAGGCAAAGGCACAGGACTCGGATTGTCGGTTGCACGGCAGATCGTGGCGATGCACAGTGCAAGCATCGACATCCGAAACGGTAGCGAAGGCGGTGTCGTAGCGACGATCGTCTTCAGACTCGAGACCGACGGGAGGAACGATGTGCAAGAAGCGCATCCTGCTCGTTGACGATGAGACGAGTGTCACCCGAATGCTGCAAATGTACTTGGAGGCAACGGGCGCGTACGAGGTGCGAACGGAGAATGACTCAAAGCAGGCGCTCGCGGTCGCACAAGAGTTCGAACCCGACGTCATCTTTCTCGACCTCGTGATGCCGGGAAAGGATGGGACGGCGGTCGCGGAGGACATCTCCGCTGACGCCACGCTGAAGGACGTTCCCATCGTGTTTCTGACAGCCCTCGTGACGGAGAAGGAAGTCGGTGAGGAGGGTCGCGACATCGGGGGTCATTCGTTCCTCTCGAAGCCCATCGATCCCGAGAAGATTGTCGAGTGCATCGAGAAGCACATAAAGAGCTGACCTACTGCCATTCCGCTTGCCCGCGGGTCGTCACGTGCGGCGAGGAGGAGATATCATTGTGCCGTTAGAACTGTCCATAATCAGCATTGTTTTTGGCACCTTGGGGAGCGTCGGGGTCTTTAGTCTGGTTCTCTGGTTCAAGCTCAAGAAGAAGGAGCTGGAGATGCGAGGCAGCGATCCGGAGTTGGGGCCGGTGGTCGATGCGTTGCGTGACGAGCTGGCCGACATGCAGGAACACACGCAAGCACAGTTGGCCGAGATGCAGGAACGCCTCGACTTTGCGGAACGCATGCTCACTGCCGGACGTGCATCGCAGGATGAAAAGAGTGAGTGACCGCATGAAAACGTGTAAGTTGTTGCAGGACAGTAAGCCCGGGTGGTGGAATCGGTAGACACAAGGGACTTAAAATCCCTTTCCGGAAACGGAGTGAGGGTTCGAATCCCTCCCCGGGCATGGTTTGCGAGCTGGTTTGATACGGCGGTCACGCCGGGGCACCGCGGGTCGTGTACAGCGAGATGTTGGTGGGTCCGGCCTCCCAACCCTCAACCAAGGTTCAACATGCGACCGGCGTCGAGCGTCACCGCGGTAGCGATCCTCACGGCGATCACCGCTGGGGCGGGCGCGCTGCGTGCGCAAGATTCCATCCCCCTCGTCGGCCATGGTGACAAGGGATTCGAGATACGTGCGCCAGACGGGAATTACCTGATCCAGATTCAAGGCAGATTTCAGTTCCGGTACGCGAATCCCTGGGACGACAACCCCGTGACCTTCGATGATCTCGATTCGGAGTCACAGCACCTCTTCAAGGTGAACCGGTCCCGCCTCAAGATCGGTGGCCACGCGTTCCGTCCGTGGTTGCGGTATTTCTTCGAGTATGAACTGGGCGCCGGGAACCTGCTTGACTTTCGCGTGTCACTGGAAGGATGGCAGGGGCTCAGGCTCAAGGTGGGTCAGTGGAAGGTGCACTACAACCGCGAGCGTATCATCTCCTCAGGGCAGCAACAACTGGCCGATCGGTCGCTTCTCACACGACCGTTTACCGTCGATCGGCAGCAGGGGGTATCATTGTTCGGCCGGGTCGCGGAAGGTGGCGCAGCCGATTTTAGCTATTATGCCTCGGTGTTCACGGGGACGGGGCGCGGTGCCGAGGGAAACGACGACGGCCACCTCATGTGGATGGGTCGGGTCCAGTGGAATCCCTTTGGCCGGGTCGTGGCCTTTACGGGATCTGACCTCGACAGGCGAGCGCGGCCGGTGGGACTGCTGGCGTTGGCAGCGGTAACGAACCGTAGCCCGTACACACGGTTCTCACAGGGTGGAGGCGGGCAGCTCGAGGGATTCCAAGAGGGGGTTGCGGGGCAATACCGCGTGAATCAATGGCTGGGCGAGACGGCCTTCATGTTTCGCGGATTTGCGTGGCAGCAGGAGTTCCACTGGAAGCGCATCAGCGATCTGGTCAACTCGACGGTGACAACGCTCATAGGCAACTATGCCCAGGCCGGGTACTTTCTGCACGAGGCGATCCGACGGGTCCCGGCGCCGCTCGAGATCGCGGTCCGATACGCGTTCTACAACCCGAACACCCAGCAGGCCGACGACTTGCAGCAGGAGCTGTCTCTTGCCGCCAACTGGTTCTTCGACGGCCACCTCAACAAGGTCACGGTCGAGGCTACGCGGTTTGCCTTCGGCGAAACCGAACCTACACGAGAAGAAGGGTGGCGTTATCGCCTGCAGTGGGACGTCTCGTTTTGACCGCCGGCATCCTGCTTCGTGGCCCCGCATTCACGGAACGCTCTCACCGCACTACCAGCAGGCCGACCGTCCCGCCGAAGTCGTCGGGCACAATTGCCACGCCATCCGGCACGGTCCACTCCGATCCGTTCACCACGATACTGAACTTGTATATCCCGGGGTTGAGGTGGACCTCGAACGACCAGCGTCCCGCTCCCTCCTGAGTGAGGGGGAGCGGCATCCATCCGTTCCAGTCACCCGCGATCTCGAGGCGTTCCACCGGTTCGTCGTACGTCAGCGAAACCCGCAACTGACCGTCGCCCAGTGGCTCCACCAGAAACGGCTGCGGGAGGCGGCCCACTGGGGGCCGAGGAGACGAGCCAATGTGGAATCGCACGCCGGCACTGGCGTACAGGCCGTCGGTGAGGCCCGCGAGACTGCGGGGATACCGGCCAAACCCCGCTTCGAAGGTTGCCTGGGGCGTGAGCTCCGTTTCGAGGCTGGCCTGGAACCACGGATCGTCCGCCAGGTCTCCGGCTCTGGCCCCGACGGCCAGTTTGAGCGCGGCGCCTTCCCAGATTAGGCGCGCTCCGGCGGTAAGGTCAGCGTATTGGATGGTGTCGGCGGTGGTGCCCGTCAGGCCACCCTCCAACGTCGCACCCGAGCGGAGGGTGTAGTGCGCCGAGAGACCGGCCCTCGCCATGGCGAGCGACGATTCGTCTACCCGTCGCACCCCTCCGCCGGTCACGGCCAGAGACGTCACGACGCTGCCGAACGTCTTTGCCGCAAACGGACCCACAACACCCTCACCACTCCACGTGCCGCCCTCGAAATCCGAAAAACGTCCTCCGAAGCTGAATCCCAGGACGACGGGCTCGGTTGCGGGACGCACGGCGAAGCCCGAGAGACTCAGGTCGACGCCCCACTCACCGCTGGTGAACTTGGTGAAGCTCACTCCCCCCGACCCGGCGGCGTTTGCCGATGTCAGCGACAATTCGCCGCCCAGCGTCGCTGCGGTTCCGCTCACCGAATCGGCGTACCGGGCGTGGGCGCCACCGGCAAATAGGGATGCACGCTGTCCCACGGCCGGAGGAGTTGCGGCGACGAGAACGCCGAGGCAGAGAGTTGCGCCGCGCAACGCATCGGGACACGTCACGCGTGTCGGGGTGGGGAATCGCATGTGGGAAACGAATAGTAGACCGAGTGTGTGAGGTGCGGAACCTAAGGGCTGTTGAGGCGGGCTTCAAGCAAAAAAAAGCCCTCCGTTACCGGAGGACTCGAACCTCGTTGGGTCGTCCAGGCTCTGCTGGCTAGTTGTTGCCCCGCCGCCGACCCCTGGCTTTGGTGGGAATGTCCGTCGGTCCCTTGGTGGGAGGTACGCCCTTCGGTCGGGCGCCGGACCCTCGTCCCGGGAAACCGCCGCCCCGGACAATCTGCTGGGCGATGTCTCGGGGATGCATGCCCTGCCCGATGAGAGCCGCCATTCCGGAGGGTAGCTCGAGGAGTTCCGCCGCCGAGCGGCCGTTCCGGAAGTCGTCCCGGACCGCTCGCACCGCCGCCGCCACGTCCAACCCTTGGGCCGCGAGGGAGCCGGCCACGGTCATGCCCGTCGCCGCAGCCTCGGGGGTGGGCGCCGCCGCGATGACGTCCCGGACATTCTCCGGGGTCATCCCCCGACCGAGGCCCTCCGCGGCAGCCGCCACCAAGCTGCCCGGCGGATCGTCGAGTCCTGTCCCAACGGCCAGGTCTCGCGCCGTGCCGAACCGCCCCATTAGTTGGTTGAGGACGGCGAGGACGCGGTCGGGAGGCACGCGACCCCGTTTGGCCCAACCTTCCAGGGCCTTGGAAACCAGGGGGCCTGTGGGCAGTCCGTCGGCCCGGGCGGCGGCCACGATTTCGGCCACCGATTGAGCCCACTCCACGGGTGCACCGCGGGCCACGAGCTGCCGCTCCACGTCCGGAAGCTGATCCTGCGCCGCCAGGGTGGCCGGCAGGAGCATCAACGCCAGGGCGATCGTCATGCGCGCAGGCTTCATGACCGCACCACTCCTCGCGGGCCGACGACGATGACACTGTTGCTCTGGCCGAAGCCGTCGTCCACTTGGGCGTGGGCGTTGGGATCCGGGACCCACTGCTCGCCGTCGACGACGAACATGTACTGGTGTTCGCCCGATGGCAGGGGAACGGTGATGGTCCAGAGCCCGGTCGCCGGGCTCTTGACCATGTCTTCCTCTCCTGCACTCCAGTCGTTGAACGATCCGGCCAGACTCACGGTCTGCGCCCGGGGGGCCGCCAGCTCGAACCGCACCAACATGACGGGAGTCTCCGATCCCACCCCGGGGCTCCCGCCCAGGGTGGCTTGCCGGACGACGATCCCGACTGCGAGCGCCGCGATGATGGCGGCCGCGGCCATTGCCGGCCGGAGCTGCACGGCCTGGGGCTGAACCAGCCAACGCCAAAACATCCCCGACCGTGCGCGGCCCCGGCGCCTGCGGACCGCCGTCATGACGGCTATGTCCACGTCCCGCCCCGGCAACCGGAGCGCCGCGCCATAGGTGTCCAGCGCGGTCTGGAAACGGTCCGCCGCGGCCCGGTCTTCAGGGCTGCCACCCGGCTCGCCGTCCAGAAGGCGGTGCACGTCAGGACTGATGTGGCTTCCGTCAATCATACGAAATCCTGCAACCTCTCCTTCACAATTTCACGGGCTCGGTATACCCTCATTTTCAGTGCATCCACCGCCGAGTCCAGCAACCCGGCCATCTCGCTGTACGAGTAGCCTTCGATGTGCTTGAGCACGAAGGCCTCTCGCTGCTCCGGCGTCAGCGTGTCCAACGCCTCTTCAATTGCACGCCCGATCTCGTTGCTGGTGAGGCGGGTGTCCGCGCTCTCGTTGGCCGCGGCATCGACGTCGTCCAGCGCCACATGCGTTCGCGTCCGCGTCCGCATGTTGTGGCACTGGTTCGTCAGAATCCGCGTGAACCAGCTTCGAAACTTTGCCGGGTCCCGGCACGACGCCAGCGAGTCGAAAGCTCGCACGAACGATTCTTGCATGGCGTCGGCGGCGATATCCGAGTCGCCGCAGAGGGACACCGCATAGCGGGCCAACTGAGTGCGATACCGCTCCACCAGCACAGCATAGTCCTCCACGTTGCCCGAAAGCACGTGTCTCACCAGCACCTGGTCTGGGAGGTTCGCCCTCTCTGTCATAAGGACCCGTCCACCCGTCGAAACGTAACGCACAGAACATAACCAGTTCTGCGCGGTGCGGATGGCTCACGGGACGCCGGACCTCACCACTGGCGCACTGCAGCGGGATGTTCACGACCGTCCTCAGTTGGCGCCGGGGCAGAGCTGCGAGTTGGCTCGACCGCGCAGCCTCATGCAATAGGCTGAGAGAATGTGCTTGAAGCATGTCCGGAGCCCCAGAGGCGTCGTGAACGGCCGCAGCGACTGACGCGCTGCGACAAAGGCGTTCCGCACAGCGGTCTGCGCGAGGTCGGAATTGCCACACAACACTTCGGCGTACGGCCGCAACTCGGTCTGGTAGACCTGGAGCTGGAGCTGCTGGTCGAATGTTACTGGACGGAGCGTCAGGGAATCTCCGTCCGATGCCACGTGCGTACGAAAAGCGGTTTGGCTGAAGCGCGATGAGTCGTGCACTGACGTTCTCCGAAAATAAGGAAGACTGAGTACTGCATAACAGACACAGGAAGGGCCCAGAAGTAACGCAGCGGACTTGTCTCACAAAAACATTGTGACGGAGATCACTCGCCGCGACGGCTCCGCCGTTCAGGACTCGTTTCCCGTCGAGTCTCGCGCCGGGCACTGAGCAAAACAACGAGTCTGGATTGCCTCTCGCGCTTTCTCGCAGGAACGTACATCTTCTTTGGCCATGTCCGAGATTACCTCCCGCTTCTCAACGACCCTTGGTGGCAAGCTCCTGCTCGTCGCGGTGGTTGTTGCCCTGGTTGCCTGTAATCCGGAGGCCAAGAGGCTGCGGCTGTCGTGCGATGATGGGGACGTCGCAGCCTGCAACGAACTTGGGCTCAAGGTGCTGAGGGGTGAACGTGTCCTTCGGGACGAGGCCCGCGCCGCCGGCCTGTTCCAACAGGCTTGCGAGGGTGGTGTGGCAGAGGGCTGTGTCGGGCTTGCGTGGATGTACCGGGACAGCGTGAGTGTCGCCGGAGACCTCCCACGCGCGGCCAGCCTATACGGGCAAGGCTGTGAGGGTGGCGACGCGGTGGGCTGCACCAGCCTCGGTGTCATGTATAGGGAGGGCCAGGGTGTCACGCGAGACCTCACTCGAGCCGCCGGCCTGTTCCAACAAGGCTGTGACGGCGACGCGATGAGGGGCTGCAACAACCTCGGAGTCCTGTACCAGCAAGGAGAGGGCGTGACTCGAGACCTCGCGCGGGCCGCGGGCCTGTTCCAGCAAGCCTGCGATGGCGAATACGCTGAGGGCTGCTCGTTCCTTGGCAG